>JANOBY010000740.1:0-26195 GCA_031411935.1 Planctomycetales bacterium
CTACCTGCGACCCGGCCTGGTGCCTCGAAGGGAGACGGGTCGTTGCAGGATCTCGTTCAGGATGAAGGCTTCGCGGATGCGTGTCTGCGAGGCGAGCCCCGCCCGGAGGTCGAACAGCATGGCCGACTGCGCCTGATCGACGACCGTGGACGGGTCGCCAACCTTGCCCAGGTCGCCCGCGTTGGGCGTGGACTCGGTCAGCGGCCGCAAGTGGATCGATTTGGAGATCGACTGATTCACCGACGTGCTGATCTTCGCGTCGTGCAGGTCCATCTGGCGAGGGCGCTCAGGTTCGGTGCGTCGCTGAGGAGGGCTCTGCGCGTTGCGTGCTCGGTTGTTGTTTCGCTTCTGGGGCTGCCCGCTGCGGGGAGGAGACGGGCTGCCTGGTCGTCCCGACGTGGGCGGGCGATTGGGCTCCCCTCGGATGATCATGACCTCATTGTCGATCGGGGACGCCCCCGGGCGGGTCGTGGTCACGACCGCGCGATCGCGGTTCCGGTCCTCGCGCCGAGGTCCGGGCGGATAGCCCGGCGGTCGCGGGCCCAGGGGCGAGGTGCCCCGGGCCTGCGCGTTGGTGTTCTCGCGGTTGAACAGGTTCGAGAGCGCCCAGAAGATCAGCAGGATCGCGGGGACGATCAGCTTGATCAGGATTTCGACATTGTTGTTCACGAGGTCGGTCCCTTGGTCACGGGGCGATGCCGATGTTCAGAAGCAAGAAACGACGGATCACGACTGGACCACGGGCTCGCGGCGAGCGTTGGTGCCGGTGCCCGCGATGGCCGACCGCATCTCGGTGTCGGCCTGCACGTTCTTGAGGTTGTAGTAGTCGTTGATGCCGAGGTTGCCCTTGCGGAAGGCTTCGGCGATGGCCAGCGGGATCTCGGCCTCGGCCGCGACGACCTTCGCTCGATTGGCCTGAACGCCGGCCATGTTCTCCTGCTCCATGGCCACGGCGAAGGCGCGACGTTCCTCGGCCTTGGCGCGGGCCACTCGGGTGTCGGCCTCGGCCTGCGCGGCCTGGAGGTTGGCGCCGATGTTGTCGCCCACGTCGATGTCGGCGATGTCGATGGAGAGGATCTCGAACGCGGTGCCGGCGTCCAGCCCCTTCTCCAGCACGCGCTTGGAGATGGTGGTTCTCGAGCACGAGGTTGTGGCTCTCGGCCGAGCCGATCGTGGTCACGATACCCTCGCCCACGCGGGCGATGATCGTCTCCTCGGTGGCACCGCCCACGAGGCGGTCGATGTTGGTGCGGACGGTCACGCGGGCCTTGACCTTGAGCTGAATGCCGTTCTTGGCCACGGCATCGATCGTCTGCCGGCCCTTCGCGGGGTCGGGGCAGTCAATGACCTTCGGATTGACCGACGTTTGCACCGCGTCGAGCACGTTTCGGCCCGCCAGGTCGATCGCGGCGGCCCGCTTGTACGACAGGGGGATGTCGGCGCGGTTGGCGGCGATCAGGGCGCGGACCACGTTGGGCACATTGCCGCCGGCCAGGTAGTGGGCCTCAAGGCTGCGGGTCGAGATCCCGTCCTTCTCGGTCAGGCCGGCCTGGATGGCCATGATCTTCGAGCGAACGATGATGTTCGGGTTGACCTTCCTGAAGGTCATGCCCACCAGGTCCATCAACCCCACGTTCGCGCCTGTGGTCTTGGACTGGATCCACAGGTTGAAGTACTTGGCGAAGAGGACCGTCAGGACGAGCGAGAACAGGATGATCACGCCGCCGCAGATATACAGAATGATCTGAAAGCGGGTGTCTTCCGCAGGGGCCTGCATGAACAGCGGTGGCATGGGCATCCTCTAGGTGGTGGGCAAAGCAAGTCGGGTTCCGCCGCAACCGTCGCGGACGGGCCTCGATCGTCAGTCGATGTGCGTTGACGTTACTAACCTATCTTATCCGGTCGGTGGCTCTGGTACATCCTCCCAGGTGAGACGGAGGCTTCGGATCGTGGATCAACGCGTCCGATCAAGGGACTCGCTCTAGCCGAGGAGTTCTTCGAGCGTCTTCTCGCTGGCGGCCCGGACCACGACCTGCCCGCTGCGAATCTGCACCGCGCGGACGAGCGAGCCGGACGGAATCAGACCCTCTTCCGACAGGGCGTCCAGCCGCTTACCCTCGAAGTCGACCAGGCCCGAGGGCCTCAGCGGCGTGAGCGTCCGTCCGAACTGGCCGATCAGGTGGTGGAGGACGATTCCCGAAGCCTCGGGAGCAGTCTCCTCCTCGGTCGGAGGGGTGAGGAAGATGTACTTGGCGAACGGAGACCGCGGCCACAGCTGCACGGCCGCGACCATGCACAGCGGCAGGAGTACCCCGAGCGCGACCACAAACTTGAAACCGTGGGGCGTTGTGCTGAATGCCAGGTAGAGGCTCACCCCGAGGAATCCCAGGGCCAGCAGGCCGATCAAGCCGCCGGAGGGGATGAAGACCTCGGCAATCAGGAGAATCAGGCCGATCCCCAGGCAGAGGATCGGCCAGGCGAGTTCCGTTCCCATCGTCGGCAAGGTCCCTTCAGGACAGGTCTCGGTCCCCAAGGTCGGGAAAGTTTCCAGGCTCTCCTTTCCAGTGTATGCCCGACGCGGGTGCGATTGCCAAGGGGCAGGCGGCCCCGGCTCGATTCGGCAGCGACCTCAGACCCTCTTGACGATCACACGGGAACCATGGACCTCGACGACCTCCACCTGACTGCCGGGCTCGATGTAGAAGCCGTCGGCCGTCACGTCGACGAGCATCTCGCCAAATCTCGCCTTGCCCGTGGGCTTGAGGGCGGTGGTTGTCTGGCCGACCTCACCCAACAGGAAGAACAGCGAGCCGTCGCCGTCGGTCCGTGGCTTGCCGGTGAACTCGTCGGTATCAATCGACAGGTCGGGCGGCACCAGGATCATCCGCCGGAACAGGGGCAGGGATGGGAAGTATCGGCCGAGCACAACAGCGCCGATGGACACGGTGAGGATCGCGCCGGTGACCTCCATGAGCGTCTGACTCATCTGCCGATACTCATAGTCGCGCGACGGCCAGACGAACGTGTGGCTGGCCATGATCACGCTCACGAGAATCAGCAAGATGCCCGAAAGCCCGAAGACCGCGAACCCGGGGAACACGAACAGCTCGAGCGCCAGGCACACGAGCCCCACCAGGAAAAGCAGGATCTCCAGCTGGTCGGCGGTCCCGCCCAGGTAGTGACTCCAGAAGAAGAGCAGGAAAGCCAAAACCGAGATGATCGCCGGGAGCCCCACGCCGGGCAGCTTCAGCTCCAGGATCAGCATGAATAGCCCCACGAACAGGAGCAGGCCGCTCATCCAGGGCGTGTTCAGCGTGTGCACCAGCCCATCGACCCAGGTGGCCCCGCCGCTCTTCGGCGGCTTGGTCAAGCCGTAGGCCGACCAGAGCTCGTCGTCGGATTTGACCACCCGCACCGCCAGCCCCAGGGCCAGGGCGTTTGACGGGTTCAGGGTCAACCGATCCCCGGCGGGCTTGAGCGTGTCCTGGACCACGTGAACGCCCGCTTTCACGTCGGTGTCGAGGATCGCCTCGACGGCCCCGTTTGCCTGATTCTTCGCCAGGACGACCTCGGCCTGCGAG
Organism: Planctomycetales bacterium; assembly: GCA_031411935.1. Taxonomy (GTDB): domain Bacteria; phylum Planctomycetota; class Planctomycetia; order Isosphaerales; family Isosphaeraceae; genus JAQGHR01. Next base: position 3,582 of record JANOBY010000740.1, read on the forward strand.
TCGGCCAGGGCGCGGGCCACGATCGGCGGGTGCCCCATCTTGGAGGCGATCTCCTGCGCGGTCTGGGCCAGCGCAGCCTCGCGGGCCTCGTCGTCGGAATCGGGCCGGATGTCGCCCATCCGCGCACCTTCCTTGAACACGATCTCATTGCAGGCCAGCGGGAGCAGCGCGGCCGATCCCATGGCCTCCTCGACATAGGCGATCGTCCGCACGCCCTCCATCGCCATGAGGGCGGAGACAATCGACTCCGCGGCCCGCTCGTCGCCGCCCTGGCTGTTGATTCTCAGAAAGATCTGCTTGATGCCTCGTCTCTTCTCCTCGCTCAACCTGCGGCGAACGAACGACTCCACGCCGCGGGTCAGGGGCGTCTCGATGCGGATCTCGGCCGTCTCGGTCTCGGCGACCGTGAGGTCCGAGGACGTCTCCAGGCCGTAGGCAATCTTGACCTCGCCCCGGTTCGCGGCCAATCGCCTCACCAGCCCGCCCCTGAGCCCCTCGGAGGTCAAAACGCCTCGGTTCCCGGCTTCCCATGCGGGCGTGTTCTCGATCACGTTCTGGTTGGCGGAGAAGGCGGCCACCTCCTCGGCGGGCAAGAAGTGGATCTGCCCGTCGGCCAGCTTGAGGCGGCGGATGTCGAGGCCCCGGTCCACCATGCCCAGAAACAGTCCGAGCTCGGGGTCGCGGCGGGTCCTCTTGGCCAGGCTCCTCACGGCCGAAAGGGCGTCCTCGTCCACCCGCTCCCCTTCCAGGGTGATCGGGCCGAGCGTGGTCCCGGGTGCCATCACGATCTCATCGCACGCCAGGACCGACAGGATGGCATAGCCTTTCAGAGACTCGGGCACGAAGGCGATCGTGCGGGCCCGGGTGCGCTCCGACACGTTGATCTCGCGGGACACGAGCCGGGCCAGTTCGCTGGAAGCTCCCAGGCTGCTTTCGCCGGGGGCCCTGTCGCCGGGCACGAACTCGAAGACGATGATCGGCTCGATGCTTTTGCCGTCGGCCCCCTTCGGACGATCGGCGACCGATCCGAGGAACGGGGGGAGTCCGGCCTGAATCTGAGCGATCAGGGCGTCGGTGATCGGCTCTTCCACCCGGATGAATCGGGCGGGGACCGAATTGGCCCGGGCCTCGGGGGCCGGAGCGGCCGGTTCCTGCGCCCATCCCGCGACGGGCAGGACCGCGAGGGCCAGGAGGATGAGGCTTGATGGCGGGATCAGGCGGGGGCGCGTCATGAGAAGCGAGACTCCCTCCGGGGAAGGCCGGAGCCTGTTCCGTCCGGGGGCCGCTGCCCCGAGTCTCCTCAAAGCGACGGGCCAAAGCCCATCGCATGGACGCCCAGGGCGGGCGGTCCCGGCAGGCCGAGGCATGAGCCGGGTCCACGAAGTCGATTATAAGCCCCCGGCGAGTGGAGAGTCAAAGCCCCGAGGTCCGCGCCACTCGCACGCGAGCCGGGGCCGCCACCCCAGGCCCTGAGGTCCTTACCCGCGCCATCATGGGCTTGTGCCCCATCACCACCGGCGCGGTGCCCGGCCCCCTGATCGCCGTCCCGCCGGGGTACCCACCACGTCTGTCCCTCAATCCTTCGACGACGAAGTTTGGGCCGCAAACGTCAAATATTGCGCCCAGCAGGAGGCGTAATATTCGTTCCGGGCGGGAGCATCCCCTGTCCGAACTCTAGTGATGGACTTCGCGAGCTTGCCCACTTCCATCCTCGCGGGCCGATGCTTCCACGATCCGGAATTCCAGGTGCCTCGGGCGGCGATAGCGGCGAGGTCGATCCCAATCGATCCTTAGCGATCGTCCGGATCCGTCGCCCAGCGCAATCCAGGTCGACGCCTCCACAGCGCTTGGCGAGCCCTCGGTCCCGGCGGACGGGCCGCCCGACTTCCCGAAGAATCGCCTTGCGACCGCGTGCGGGGCGGTGCCCGGTACCTCGGCCTTATCGCTGCTTGACATTGCTTTGCCCTTTCGTGGCTGCCTTGGGGACGGCCCCGTTACGGACGCGCTCTCCGAGATTGCGTCCCGCCTGCGACGCACTCACTCCGGGGCCGGGTGTGATCGCCGTGTCCGCGCTCTGAGGGTTCCGGACCACCTTCCAGCCGCTCTTGGCCAGGTCGGCGGTCATCCCCGCGCCGTTGAACCACTTCTTGGGGTCCGCAGGCTCGACCTCACCGATCCTGGTCGCGGGACCGAAGGCGAACCGCTTCGTCTCCTTGTTGTTCGGCGAGGTGAGTTTGAGCGCCATGGGCAAGAGTTTGTCCTTGCTCAACTGGAGCATGGCCTGGCTGTATTCTTCGCGGTCGATCGCCAGTAGAGGGATGATCTGGATGATGTACGACTTGTCATCCTCGCTCTTGAAGTACATCTGGTAGCGTTCTTTGGCCTTCTTGACCGACATGTCGAACAGGAACGGCAGGGCGCCCTGATTCAGGGCCTTGTCCTGTTGGTCCTTCGGCAGGGGGTAGATGAAAATCTGCTTCGTGGACCCGCGGAACTGGTACACGTCCTTGCCGTCGCACACGATCCGCTCGTCGAAGGCGCGAGGCTTCCCCTCGACGATCTCGAAGAAGTCGAGGTAAACAAAGTCGGGCCGCATGAGCAGGGCACGACCCTCGAACTTCTTGTTCACGTTGAACACGGGGTCGTTATCGTAACGCGTGTACTTGACGTCCAGGCTCTCGACGACCTTGCTCCGCGCCTCCCAGCGCTTGAGCAGTTCCTCCAGCTTCTGGGCCTTCACGGGGTCGTCCACCGCGGCGGACGGTCGGGGGTTGCTCGCGACCGGGGCTCGCTCGGGATTCTGCGCGGGGGCCGAGGCTCGCTGGACAGCGGGATCGATCTTCGCGGTGGGGGCAACCCGGGCCTTCGCCGGCTCGCCGCTCTGGCCGAATGCCGCGATGGGGCAGAGGATCGCCACCCAGAGGATCGGGGCGAGCGAAGCCAGGAATCGTCGATTGGGCGCGATCATCGTGGTTGTCCTCCCTGAAACCGATTCGCCCCCCCATCCCAGGAGGAGCCGACCTCTAGGCCGGGACCATACCACGAGACGCGAAACCTGGCCAGATCACCTCGCGAAGCTCGGTTTCCAGGCGATCCTGCCCGGCAATCCTGCATCTTGCGGAATTTTTTACAAAAATTTCGGCATGAATTTCGGGGGATCGCCGTCGCTGGCCCACCGGCGTTTCTACGTTGAGCCCACCGATATCATGTCGCAACCTGACCACGTGCGGTCCTCTCGGACTCACCTCGTCCGCGAACCTCTCATTCGCGGTACAGCTCTTGCTCTCCTAGAACCACGTTCTCTCCGTGTCTGGTCTCAAGCCGAGGACATCCCCATGCGACCCATTGTTCCCAAGGATGCCCCTCCGCCCATGTCCTCGCTGCCCCTGATTGGGACGCCCCCTCGGAGCGCCCGCGGGTCGGCCTGATCGTCCATGATGCTCTTCTCACAATCCGGTTGCTAGGGTACGCTTACGATCTGTTTCGTATCGGCCCGATCGACCGATCGTGCGGAGGACGTATCGCGATGGCGACTCTCGACCGTCCCAAGCTGCGACCCATGCATGCCCGTCGCGTGGACCATCAGGGACAGGCGTTCGTCTCCCTGGAAGACCCTCTGGGCGTGTCCCCGGGGCCAATCATGGTGACGATGGACGGCTACCAGTGGGTCGTCCGACACTTCGACGGCCACAAGGCCCTGACCGAGATCCAGGCCGACGTCCTGAAGCAGACCGGCACCCTGCTCGCCTCCGCCGAGCTTGACAGCCTGGTCGCCCACCTCGACCGCAATATGGTGCTTGACGGTCCCACCTTCGCGGCGTTCCACGACACGTACAAGAACGAACACACACGCCCCGCCGCGATGGCCGGTCGATCCTATGCGGGCACCGAGAAGGCACTCCGAGCCCAGCTCGCCCGTTACTTCGTTCACAAGAGTGGGGCTGGGCTGCCGTCGCGCTCGCCCCTAGCGGCTTCCCCCCCTCCGCGCGGGGTGCTCAGCCCGCACATTGACTTCGAACGCGGTGGACCGGTCTACAGCTGGGCTTACCGAGAGCTCATCGAGCGTTCCGACGCCGACGTGTACGTGATCCTGGGCGTGGCCCACCAGTACTGCAAGAACCGATTCGCCCTGACCCGCAAGGATTTCGAGACGCCTCTGGGACTGGCCCGTACCGATCGCGGGTATGTGGACAAGATCGCTGCCCTGGGCGGCGAGCACCTGTTCGACGACGAGCTGGCACACCGCACCGAGCACTCGATCGAGTTCCAGGTCGTCTTCCTCCAGTACCTGCTGGGCGACTCCCGCGACTATTCGATCGTGCCGATCCTGGTCGGCTCGTTCCACGACCTCATGGCCTCCGGGCAGGAACCGATCCAGGCTCCCGAGGTCCGCCGATTTGTGGACGCCCTGAAGGGTGCCGAGATGGCCAGCGGCAAGAAGGTGGCCTACATCGGCGGGATCGACCTGGCTCATGTAGGACAGGAATTCGGCGACCCGGACCTGCTGGACGACTCCAAGCTCGAACACGTTCGCGCATTCGACGAGTCGATGCTCGAACGTGCCGCCGAGGGAGATGCTTCGGGCTGGTTCCGCACCGCCGCGAAGGTCCAGGATCGGTTTCGCGTGTGCGGGCTCGCGGCCACGTACACCATGCTGCATGCGATGGGCCCCTCGAGAGGCCGGGTGCTTCGCTATGATCAGGCCGTGAACCCCGAGCGCACCTGCTGCGTGAGCTTCGGCAGCGTCCTCTACGAATCCGAACCGACGAACGACCGATGACGGCCGAACAGCAATCGCCCCCCGACCCTGCGTCCCTCCCCCTGGGCGACCTCGAACCGCCCCGACGCCCCTGCCCCGTGCCCGCTGACTTCCGCAACGTTGTGGCCGACTACGACCGCGACGCCCAGGTCGGCCGATGGGACGGGCCTCGCCATCGCCTCACGTATCGCGTTTTGGGACACGGCCCCCCGCTGATCCTCTGCCCGGGTCTGGCCGCCACGTATCGCGGCTTTGCGCTGGTCCTTCGCATCCTTTCCTCGCGATTCCAGACGATCATTTACGACTACCCAGGCGACCAGCCGGGCGATGGGGCCAAGCTCCGCAACCTCTCGCACGACCATTACGTCGACGACGTCTTCGGCCTGATCGATCACCTGAATCTGGGTCGGGCCTTCCTGTTCGGCGTTTCGTTCGGATCGACGATCGTGCTGAAGAGCCTCTTTCGGGAGCCTCGCCGGTTCCCCCGCGCCGTGGTCCAGGGCGCGTTCGCCCACCGACCGCTTGCCCCCGCCGAACGCCTTGCCCTTCGGTTCGGCCGGCTCATCCCGGGGCGGATGGAACGCGTTCCGGGGCACAACCGCGTGCTCGCGTGGAACAACCAGAGCCACTTCCCCGCCGTGCTTCACGAGCGTTGGAAGTACTACGAGGAGCAGGTGGGGCAGACCCCTATCGCCTCGATGTCCGCCCGCCTCGACCTGCTGGGGAACCTCGACCTGCGCCCGATCTTGCCCCGTATCCCCGTCGAGGTCCTCGTCCTCCAGGGCAACGAGGACCGGATCGTCCGCCGGAGCCACTACGAGGAGCTGACTGCCGCCCTGCCCGACGCCAAGGGGCTGATCATGCCCATGGTCGGCCACCAGCCCCACTACACGCACCCCGAGGCCATCGCCCAGACGGTCAACGATTTCTTGCTCCCGTGCGCCCCGGGAGGATGCCCCAGTCAGGCATCCGAAGACCCGCTTGAACCGAACGAAGCTTCGGTCCCAGAACCATGACGAGAAGACCGGCCGCCCACGCGATCACGCTGCAAATCGTGATGGCCTTGCCCATGGCCAGTCCGGGCGGCGTGTAGGTCATCACGATCCTATGATCGCCGGGACGCTCCAGCGCGATGACTCGCTGGGCACGATTTCCGCGAAGGATCTCGACCGCAGCGCCCCCATCGGTGGCCGACCATCCGGGCATCCACGTGTCGGCCACCACAAGATATCCGGGTGCCTTCGTGACCACCCGGACCTCGACCCGATCTGCTTGTAAAGAGGTGTAGCTTGCCGGGGTGAATGGCTGACGGGCCTCGGAGCGCAGAGGATTCTCGGTCATGAGCACGGCGGATCTCGGGTCGCAATCGACGAACCGATCGACGACCGCTGGGCCATCGGCCACGATTTCGGCGCGAGGGACGACATAGGCCCGGGGTAAGGGCTCAGGATTTCGTCGGATCGTGTAAGGACGTCCGTCCCACTCGCCCGAGGCGGCCTCGGGCCAGCCGAGGTCGGGCGTGTCTCGATCCGTGATCGTGAAGGCGACGTTCATCCGCCGCATGACCGCACCCTGCACCTCGGGCCGGAACCGCTCGGGATAGCGGTCGGGCATCGGCGACCCGAACATGGGGTAGAGCCGCTCATACAGGTCGGCGGCGCGGCGAATCTGAAAAGAGTCGTTCAGGTTCGTCTTCTCCAGGCCGATCGCGAACGCCCGCGCATCGCCATAGAATGGGTCACGGGCGCGGATGCGGAATGCTCCTTCAGTACGATGAGCGAGGATCGCCCGGCCCACCGGATCCGGACCCAGGAACCGCGCCGCCGGAGCTACCTGGATGAGTGCAAATCCGTAACACGCCATCTCGGCCGTCGCCAGGAGCCCCACCGCAAGGGCTAGAACCCGACGGTCGCCAGGTCGGAATCTCTGCCAGAGGCAAGCCAGCGCAGTTCCGGTAAAGGCGAGCCGAAAGCGCGAGTCACTCATCGTGGTCCGGATTCCCCCGAGGAACACGTCTGGAACGGGGAGTATCCAACCTGCGGCCATCAGCAGTACCATCAACAGCCCGGCGAAGGCGAACCCATTCCGGAGCGCATATTGATATCGATCTGTTTGGATGGCCTGTACGCCAAATCCGGCGAGCATGGCCACGCCCAGTGAGGTCAAGAACAGGGATCGCGAAGGAACCCGAAAGGAGGTCATGCCCGGCGTGACCGCGAACAAGACGTCGAACACCACATAGTATCGCCCGAACGCGAAAAGCCCGGTGAGAAGGGCGAGCGTAACCCACGCCTGGACCGCCCCTCGACGGCGAAAGTGCCACGCCCCTGCAAGGACCAGAACCAGGGGCGTCCAGCCGATCGAGAGCAGCGACTCCCAGTAGTTATCGGCCCCCCGATAGTCCGCGGGTCCCCCCAGGGACGGCGGAGAGACGAGCTGGGCGAGATTGATCGCCCCCACATGGTAACGAGCAGCGTCCACGGCGGTGGGGCGGAAGGGCGCGACCACATACTTCCTCATGAGGAGGTCGGGGAGGATCTCGACCGCAAGGATCCCCAGAGAGATCAGGCCAATAAGGCTTAGCTCGATAGCTCCTGGGATCAATCGCTTTGCTCGGACAGCCTCGACGCCCATCCAGACGACGAGCACCAATCCCAGATAGTAGGTCTCCTGCGCATGCCCCGTGAGGACACCCAGGGCGAGCAAAGCGGGAACGGTCCACACTCGAAATCGGCCACCCATCGCCAGAAACGTCCAGGGAGCGAAGGAAGCAGCCCACACGTGCGGATAGTGCCCCTCAAACGTTTGAGCGAGAACGTAAGGAGAGCTGCACCAGAGGGTCGAGGAAATCGCCGAAGGCCATCGCGAAAGGCTCTGGGATCGGGCGAGCGTGTAGACGCCACAAGCCCCCCAGACGAGATGCGCCAGTGTGAGCCATCCGAGTGCCGAAGGCGACCACCACCGCCAGGCCAGCCAGACCGGCGGATACCACAGGCCTGCCTGGGGGTTGCCCACCAGTGGACGCCCTCCGAATCCCGCGGGATCCCATCCGGGGATGCGGCCATGGGCGGCGACGGCCTCGGCGATCCTCGCGTGGTGAGGGAGGAAGAGACGGGTCAGGTCGTTCCCCACAGCGACCGCGTCGGGGGGCGTGGCGCGATCAACGCCCGGCCTCTGACCATCGACGATCAGGGCGCCGGGCGCAACGACCAGTCGCCCGAAGATCAGCAGGGTCACCGCCGGCGAGAGGAGCCAGGGCCAGAGACGTCGGGCGTGGCGAAGGAGCAAGCTCATGATCCGAGCCAAGGAGGGGGCGGGTTCAACCTCCGTTGACGATCTTCCCGTCGCGGACGCGTCCGCGAGAGTGAGGCGTGCTCGCGGTCGCGCGGCCTCCGCGGATCCCGGCGATCAGGCCGAGGTAGCGGTCCATGTGGGCGGCCTCCGACCATTCCCCGCGACGCATGGCGAACCCCTGATCGGCCAGATCCTCGCGGAGTTCGTCGTCGTGCACGATCCGCCGCAAGGCCAGCAGCAACTCGGCGTCGGTCGAGTACCCGAGCCCCCCTCCGCTCTGCACGCCGGTCTCTTGCAAGGCGCCTCCGCCCCGGTTCACGACCACGGGCGTGTGGACGGCGAAGGCCTCGAGTACCACGTAACCGAAGGTCTCGGGGAACAGGCTCGGCACGACCACGGCGCGGGCCCCGTGGAAGAGCTGAGAGAGGGCCTCGCCCGAGAGCAAGCCCTCGAAATGCACGTTCGGCAGGCCGTACGCCAGATGCTTGAGGTGATCCTCATAGGGCCCCGTTCCGGCGATTCGCAGGTCCACTTCGGGCAGGAACCGCATCATGGGGATCAACTGCTGGAAGCCCTTCATGGCGACCAGCCTGCCCGCCGCGGCGAGGTACGGGCGGCCCGAGGCCTGGGCCTCGGGGGCGTGGTCCTCGATGCCCCGCGACCAGTCGTCGGGCAGGAAGTACGGCAGGTGGACCATCGGCGCGCCGATGCCTCGCTTGCGGTGCTCTTCCAGCGTGTGCCGCGTGGGGAAGACCAGCGCGTCAAGCTCTTGAAGCCCGCGATCGATCGCCCCGGTGTACCGCCAGGCCTGCGGAGGGCGGTGGCCGGCGAGGCTGCAACGGATGCATTCTTCCTTGTCGCAGGCCTTCTTATCGTACTTCCAGAGCAGGTGCATCGGGCAGATCAGCCAGTGCTCGTGCGCGGTCATGATCCTGACGGCCTGCTTGCCCATTCGGAGGACATCGGGGCCGCCCACGAGCGAGATGTTGTGGAAGTGGACCACGTCGGTGTCCACGGCGTCGAGCAGATCACGCAGGGCCTTCGTCTTGAAGTACGGCTTGCCGGTGATCTGCGTGGCGAGGGGCGAGAGCACGCCCAGCGGGCTCTCCAGGCGATGGATCTGCAGGCCCTCGGGCGGGGTGTAGGCCCGCAGAGGATGCGCCCCACGCACGGCCTGGAAGCTGTCTCCGCAGTGGATCACGTGGACTTCGTGACCCCGTCGCAGGAGGGCGCGGGTGAGCCGATCCACGTAGGCAGCATCGCCGCCGAAGCTGTGGCCGCCGAAGAATGTCGTCACCATGCAGAATTTCATAAGCGACCTCCTGTCGCGGCGCGGCCGATCGGGAGGAGCGGGAGAACGATTTTCCCCGCCGGATGGGCCGCCGATGCACCGTGGTCTTATCAGATCGGGCCGGATCCGCCTAGTTCGTTTCGGGCTCGGCCTTCGCCTCTCGCAGTAGCCGCAAGTCGTCCAGCCGCAGGCCGCCTAGCAGGGACAGGGCGAACAGGTAAGTTAGCGCCCCGCAGAGGATCGGGATCGCCACCATCTGATTCCTCAGGGCCAGGCAAACCGGGATCATTGCCATCGAGGCAAGCAAGGGCTTCCCAAGATGATGGTGCCACGACGGATGACGGCCGAGCCGGGCCAGGCAGACGTAGCCCGCGATCACAAGCCCGAGCCCGATGATCAGCACGGCCAGGGCCGCTCCCGGCAGGCCAAGCTGCCATCTCAGGGCGACGACCAGCGGCACGGAGCACGCCGCGCCCGTGATCAGGAGCCGAACCCCGGCCATCTCGCGATTCAGGGCGATCAGCGAGGTCTGATAGAGGAAGGCCAGGCCCAGCAGAGGCGCCCGCCAGATGCCCAGCGCCACGAGGACCGCGGCACCGGCATATTCCGCGCGAAGGACCCCGCGGACGATGGGCTCGGCCAGCACGCTCGCCCCCACGGCGATCGGGATCATCCCCGTCATGAGCACCCGGACCAGAACGTCCAGGGAGGCCCGCCCACGGACCGGGGAGGCCCTCCACGAGCGTGCGAGCCCGGGAAACACGACCTGCTGGAAGATCAGCCCGAAGGTCAGCACCGCCATCGAGATCCGATGCGGGGCGCTGTACAGCCCCACGTCCTCCCAGTGGCTCAGGAGCCCAACGATCAGGAAGTCCACCGAGCCGATGACCGCCTGCGCCATCTGGATCATGTAGACCGGTCGACCTCGCCGGACCACCACCTTTACGAACTGGCCCCGGCCCAGCGTCGGTCGGGGCATCCCGAACTTGCGGATGTAGCAACCCCACACCAGCGCGATCCCGCAGGCCTCGCCCACGACCAGCCACGCCGGCACCCACACGATCCGCGACGCGTCGCCCACGCTCAGGAACACCCCGACGGCGTAGACCAGGGTCCGCAAGACGAGAGATACGGCCACCAGACCCATCTGCTCGATCCCGCGATACACGTAGTCCAGCCCCAGGGCCGTGGTCAGCAGCATGAGCCCATAAACGGCCAGGATTGCCCGCTCGGTCGAGCCCTTCAGGTACACCGAGCCCACCGCAACCAGCCCCACAAAGAGCGCGATCGCCAGAAGGCCCTTCAGCGCCAGGAGATGATCCACCAGCGGCCGGATCAGCCTCGGGTGGCGTGCGATCTCCCGGGCCGCGATCACCTCGAGGCCGTCCCTCACGAGCAGGACGAGCCAGAAGACCGCGTTGAAGGCGAACTCGATCTTGCCGTAGCCCGTTCGGCCCAGGCGGGCCGCCAGCATGAAGGTGACCGCCATGGCGATCCCCCGGCACGTGACCTCGGCCACGCTCAGCGCCATGAAGTTGGTGGCGACCCGGCACGGCGGAACGGGCGGCGTGAGCGGCGTCACCAGGATCGGACCCGGGGCCGGTTCGCGATGGCGATGACGGGGGGACCGGGTCGTGGTCGGCGAAAGGAGCATGCGCGGTCGCTCGTCCCATCCCTGCGACTCGGGCGCAGAACCGAAGTCCCGACGCACCGGGGCTATCCGTGCGGCCGGAGACTAGCCGCCGGGGTCATCTCTGTCAATGGAAAGGTCGGCCACGAAAGCCAGGCAACTTGAGGGGGCCTGGGCAAGATCCGCAAAGTTATGCGGTCCAGGCAATATGGGTGGACAAGCTGCCCTCCGGCCCTGTCCCCCGTTATCCGAGAGCCAACGAACTCGGATGGATGGTTAGGCCCGTCGGATCTCGCCGGAAAATTGGGTTCGTTTTCCGTGAGAGAGGCCCCAAATTGGCTTCGTTTTGGGTTCGTTTTGGCTTCGTTTGCCCGTCGAGGCGTGATAACGTTTCCCAGGGCAAAAGACCTAAGTCGTTCTCCAGAAATCTGATCCGATCGGTGCAACCGCTCGGCCTGGGGGCAAGAATGGGTTCGTTCTGCAAATTCACGTTTTTGCGACGCGCGGGGCCCTCCTGAGTGTCATGCCGGGCTCCGAGAGCTTTTGGCACGCGACAGGCCAGGAACAAAAACGCTCCAAACGCTGCGCGACGAACAGACGCGTCGGGCCGTGCTGCTCCCCCTGGTCCGGATTGTCAACGAGCCGAGGTGGTGCTGGGAAGCTCCACGCCTCTCGATAGTATCGTTACCAGCCCCGGCCTCGATCGCCGTGGGGCGTCCCCGCACCTCGGCGATCGGTGAATTCGGCCCGGAAGGGGATCACTTCGCCACTTTGAGCTCGTAAACGATGTGAACGTTCACGCTCAGCTCCTGCTCGCCCCCTGCGATGGGGACCGGAGACTTGGCCATGGACATCATGGCCCTTCCCATCATGGGGGGGGCGGGAGGTGCGGAGATCTCGTCGCGAATGGAGATGGGCAGGCCCACGACCACTCCCGCCTCGCCGGCCATGAGCTCGGCCTTCTGCTTGGCGTCGGCCATGGCCTGCTTGCGGGCCACGTCGAGCAGGGATTCGGGCTTGTCGATCTGGAAGGTGATGCCGTTCATCTGGTTCGCGCCTGCCGTGACCACGGCGTCGAGCAGGGTGCCGAGCTTCGCCAGGTCGCGGGCCGTGATCGACACGGTGTTCTGCACCTGGTACCCGACGATCCTGGGGACGAACTCCTTCTGGGGCTGGCCGGGCTGGAAGGGCGCGGGCTGCGAGTACTGGGGCGACACGTTGAGCTGGGTCGTCTGCACGTCCTTGGACGCCACGCCGCTCTCCTTGAGCACGCCTTGGAGGGCCGTCATGCTCTCGGTGTTCGCGGCGAGCGCCTCCTTCGCGGTGGCCCCCTGGGTGATCACGCCGATGTTGATCTCGGCGGTGGTCGGGGGGGCGGAGACCCGGCCGGTGCCGGTCACGGAGATGGTCCGCATCTCGGGCTTGTCGTCGGCGGATGCGGGCACGGTCAGGCTCCCGATCAGGAGGGGCATCGCAAGGGCCAGGCTACGCAAGCGAATTGTCATCGTCGTTGTCCTTCTTTGGTCGTCAAAAAAACCGCGCCGGGCCTGGCCCGGAACGATGGGAGCGGGGCCTAGCGGGATCTCCTGCGGAGGCGGTCGATCAGGACGGCCAGGACGATGATGGTGCCGATAATCACGTCGCGCTTGTCGCTGGCGTAACCGGCATGCACGCAGCCGTTGACCAGCACCGACATGATCAGGGCCCCGATCAGGGTGCCCACCACGGTCCCCTCGCCGCCCGAGAGGCTTCCTCCGCCGATCACCACGGCGGCGATCGCGCGAAGTTCCAGCCCGTCGGCCACACTGGGGTCGCCCTGCCCCGAGATCTCCACGAACTGCATGACGCCGGCCAGCCCCGTGGCCAGCCCCGCCAGCGAATAGACCAGGAGCTTCACCCCCGGCACGTCGATCCCGCAGACCTTGGCCGTGGCCTCGTTCGAGCCGATGGCATACAGATAACGCCCCAGGACCATGTATCTTAGGACGACCATCAGGCCCAGGCCCAGGATCAGGTACACCCACACGCCGGGGGCCAGCAGCAGCCACGACGGTTGAGGGCCCTCCATCGACAGGAGCCGATCCATCCAGGCGGGCCGCACGTCCATGGGGACGTAAACCTGGGTGTTGTCGGCCAGCCCGCTGGCGAGCCCGCGGAAGATTTTCATGCTGCCCAGGGTCACGATGAACGGGATCAACCCCAGTCGCGTGATCAGGATCCCGTTGAACAGGCCGCAGAGGCCGCCGACCAGCACGCCCGCCGCCATGGCCGCGGGCATGGGCCACTTGCCGTCGCGCACCAGCACCGCCACGGCCACCGTGACCAGCGCCACGGCCGACCCGATCGAGAGGTCGATCCCGCCGGTGATCATCACGAGCGTGAGCCCCAGCGCGGCCACGCCCACGACCACCGTCTGCACCGAGATGGTCCGCCAGTTCTCGACGCTCAGGAACGTGCCCGAGCCCCGGGTCTGGATCGCAAAGAACAGAGTGATGGCCGCCAGCCCGAGCCAGGGCCCCAGGGCCGTGGCGGCCCATCGCAGGGTGCGGGACACCGAGAGTTCAGGCCTGGCGTCTGGTTGCGCTTCCTGAGTCATGATGGGCTCCCCGCGTCTCGCCGGGGCGGACGGATGACTGGCCGAGGGGACGAGATCGTCTCGCGGGACGAACGCACGAGACGGCAATTGTGGCTCAGAAGCTCCCGCGGATGCAAGCAACCTCAGGCGTGCCGGACGATCCGGCCGCATCGGCTCCCTGCTTTTCGCAAAGCGTTCCCCCCGGACGCCTGGCGAAAGCATCTCCGGGTCGCGTATACTCCGGACTCTCGCTGCGATCCCCCCCCTTCCACGCATCAGGTCGAGTTGGCCCGCCTGGCCCGGCTCCCCCATCCGCCTGATTGAGTCGACGTCGCGTCGGGTATCTCCGGTAGCTGCCCCGCACCTGACACCCAGCGAAGCCTTTCGGCCCGATCCGGTTCATTGACCACGATCGATCAAGAATCGGTTCCGCCCCTGCCGATCGCAGCGTTGGCGCTCGACCCGATGACCTGGGACTCGCCCGATTCATGCACGCTTCCACAATGAATGAAAGCCGACCGGATTCCCAACTGGCCCCGGCTCGTCACGATTCCCTGAAGGCGACGATCGAGCGGGCGGCCGAGCTCCTCCCGCTTCAGGGTCCGATCGCCGTGTTCATCGCGCAGAACACGTTGCAGGCCCTGGAGGACATGCCGTTCTCCGACGCCATGGCCCGCGCTCTCGACCTCTACGGGGCCCAGCCCTACCTGACCGAGAATCGTTACCGCGATGAGTTGAAGCGCGGCCGGATCCGTTTCGCGGACCTCCAGGACGCGCTCCGCCAGGACCTTCGCGAGAAGGCGGACACCCCGGTCCCCTGCTTCGACACGCGCTACGACCTCCGCCTGGCCATGCTCCAGTACCCGTCGCTCAGCGGGCCGCCCGATGAGCTTCTCTGGTACGTGGCCGAGACCGACGCCCTTCGCGTGGTCCGCACCGAGGCCTCGTCAGCCGTCCGCAACCGGCTGATCTCCGAGACCCGTCGCTGGGTGATCCGCGACCTGCGCGGGCGGCTCGATATCCGCGAGGTCATGAACAACCAGAAGGCGCACCTGAACCCGCCGACCACGGCCGGACTCGCGGAACTGCTGAAGCGGTTCGGCCTCTCGAAGATCGAGACCTGGACCGAGCAGGACTGGGAGGGATTCACGCTCCAGGCCATGTGGCGGGTGTGCTGCGACGGCGTGCGAGACCTGCCCATCACCCCGCCCCCCCCGTTGCGGAGCCTTCGTCCGAGGGATGCCCTGCTCGAGGCCACGGGCGTGGACACGGACGAGATGGTGCACGAGGTGCTCATCCGGTTCTGCGCCGCGTTTCTGGATCAGGGGCTTGCGCCCTGGCCCCTGCCCGATCGCGACCAGGGTTTCCTGAAGGCGTTCTGCTCGCTGTACCGCGACAAACCCCCGAGCGGTCCCTGGACCGAGGGCCTGAACGCCGAGCTGGCCCGGTTGCAGGACTCGGGCGAGGCCCCGCTCGACTCGATCGCGGCTTCCCTGCGAGACCTGGGCATCGCCGACTCGGAGCGCGAAGATTTCCTGGCCTCCACGCTGCTGGCCCTGCGTGGCTTCGCGGGCATGATCCACCGGATCGAGCGCCGGGCCGACATCGCCGTGCAGCCGGTCCCCCCGGGAAGCCTGGTCGAGTACCTGGCCATCCGGCTCCTGCTCGATCGGTTCGCCCTGAACCACACGGCCCGGACGCACCTGGGCTTGAAGTCCCCGGTGAGCGCCTTCTGGCGGCTGGCGCGAGGGCGAAGCGACATGCACCGGGCGCCCAGCGTCGAGCAGAGGGCCTTCGCCATCTTCCAGCTCGCACAGGTCCAGGGTTTCTCGCCCGACTTGCTGGACGACCTCAAGAAGGAGGACTGGGCGCGGCTGGTCGAGGAGATCGAGACGTTCAGCGACATGGAGCGGAGGCGGATCTTCCACAAGGCCTATGAAGGGCGAGTCGCCACCCAGTTCCTCGACGCCGTGACCCTGCACGCCCCCAAGGCCCCCGGCCGCCCGGCGTCCCCGCGCTTCCAGGCGTCGTTCTGCCTGGACGACCGCGAGGAATCGTTCCGCCGCCACCTGGAAGAGATGGCCCCGGACGTGGAGACCTTCGGCGTGGCGGGTTTTTACAACGTGCCCATGTACTACCGGGGCGCTGGGGACGCCCACTTCATCCCCTCGTGCCCGGTCGTGATCCGCCCCGGCCACTGGGTGACCGAAGAGGTCGGGGCCGAACAGAGCCGATCGACCCGCCGCCGCGTGATGGCCCGCAAGGTCCTGGGGACGGCCTCCCACCGATTCCATCTCGGCACGAGGGGCTTCGCGCTGGGCGCGGTCCTCACCGGCGCGGTGGGCGTGCTGGCGTCGATCCCCCTGGTCGCGCGGATCCTCTTCCCGCGGCTCACGGCCCGGTTCCGCGACGCGGTCGGCCAGATCGTGAGGACCCCTCCGCTGACCCACCTCCAGCTCGAGCGCAACGAGTCCGAGCCCGGGCCCCTGAATGGCCACGTGGGGTTCAGCCTGGAGGAGATGGCCAACATCGGCGAACGCCTGCTTCGCGACATCGGCCTGACCCGAGGCTTCGCGAGGCTCGTCCTTCTGCACGGGCACAGCTCCAACAGCCTGAACAACCCCTACAACTCCGCCTACAATTGCGGGGCCTGCGGGGGAGCGGCGGGCGGCCCCAATGCCCGCGCCATGGCCCGGATGCTGAACGAGCCCCGCGTGAGGGAGGTGCTCGCCGCGCGAGGCCTGGTGATCCCCGAGACCACCGTGTTCGTGGGCGGCGACCACAACACCTGCAACGACACGGTCGCCTATTACGACCTCGACCTGATCCCCCCCACGCACCGCCAGGAATACCAGGCGGCTCGCGATCTGATCGACAAGGTCTGCGAGCGGAACGCGCACGAGCGATGCCGACGGTTCATGTCGGCGCCGCTCACGCTCTCCTTCCGCGCGGCCCGCGAGCACGTCGAGGAGCGTTCCCAGGACCTCGCACAGACCCGCCCCGAACTCGGCCACGCCACGACCTGCATCACGATCGTGGGGCGCCGCGAGTGGTCGCGGGGCCTGTTCCTCGACCGCCGCGCCTTCCTCACGTCCTACGACCCGACCGAGGACGACGCGGAGAGCTCGATCCTGGCCCGGATCCTCGGGGCCGTGTTCCCGGTCTGCGTGGGCATCAACCTCCAGTACTACTTCTCGCACGTGGACAGCGTCGGGTTTGGTTCGGGATCGAAGCTGCCGCAGAACCTCTCGGCGCTGGTCGGGGTGATGGTCGGCGCGGCCAGCGACCTGCGGACCGGCCTGCCCTGGCAGATGGTGGAACTCCACGAGGCAATCCGCTCGATCTTCCTCATCGAGACCACGCCCGAGACCATGATGAAGATTATGAACGCCAACCCCGTGATCAGCCGGCACTGCCGCAACGGATGGGTCCAGCTCAACCTGATCGACCCCGAAACACGTCAAATCACCGTCTTCGACAACGAGACGTTCGTCCCGTATCGCCCCCAGTCCGCGGTCCTGCCCTCGGCCGCGTCCTCGGTCGATTGGTACGGAGGATGGCGAGAGAACCTGGAATTCGCCGAGATCCCGGCCTGACCTCGCCCCCCTCCCTGCCTCACCGGCGAATCGAATCGAAACGAGACCTGGATCCATGCCCACGCAAGCCCTGATTCTGCAAATCCTGCTCTGCACCGTGGTCCTCAGCCCGTTCGCGCTGGCCGTGGTCCTGGGCGTGTCGGCGCTGCTGGAGATCTCCCCTTCGGAGCGTCGCACCGCCAGGCTGATCTTCGTCGCGATCGTCTCGGGGCTGATCGCCGCGGTGGCCGTCCTGGTGATCATGCTGGCTCAGGGCACGCGGATCATCTCGATGGACCTGGGCAACTGGGTCGTGATCCCGGGCTACCACTTCTCGATCAAGTTCCTCTTCGACCGGCTCTCGATCCCCTTCGCGATCCTGTCGTTCATCCTGACCGGGACCATCGGCGCGTTCGGCAGCCGGTACATGCACCGCGAGCCGGGCTACAACCGTTTTTTCGCCCTGTATGCGATCTTCGTGCTGGGGATGATCGTGGCGTCACTGGCCGGGACGATCGAGACCCTGTTCGCCGGCTGGGAGCTCGTGGGGCTGAGCTCGGCCATGCTGGTGGCGTTCTTCCAGGATCGCCCCGCCCCGGCGAGCAACGGGCTCTGGGTCTGGATCGTGTATCGCGTGTCCGACGCCTCGCTCTTGCTGGCGTCGGTCGTGATGCACCACCTCAGCGGCGAGGGGGATTTCGGCCAGCTTCTGGGCACGGCACCCTGGCCCGACGAGCACACCTCGGCCACCTTCAACCAGGCGCTCATGGTGGGGTCCCTGCTGCTTCTGGCGGCCGCGGGCAAGTCGGCCCTGGTGCCGTTCTCGGGCTGGCTGCCCCGCGCCATGGAAGGCCCCACGCCCTCCAGCGCCGTGTTTTATGGGGCGTTGTCGGTGCACCTGGGCGCCTACCTTCTGCTCCGCGTGAGCCCCCTGCTCGACGTTTGTCTGCCCCTGGCCGTTGCGGTGGTGATCGTGGGCATCACCACGGCGGTGTTCGCCCATGCGGCGGGCAGCGTGCAGACGGATATCAAGTCGGCCCTGTCGTTCGCCTCGCTCTCGCAGGTCGGGATCATCGTGGCCGAGATCGGGTGCGGGCTCCGCTACATCCCGCTGATCCACATCCTCGGCCATGCCTGCCTTCGGACCTTGCAGTTCGTCCGGGCCCCGACCCTCTTGCAGGACTACCACACGCTCGAGAACGCCATCGGCGATCGCCTGCCCCGCGGCAAGGTGCCCTGGGCCCGCCGGAAGGTCCAGAGCGCCAACACCCTGCTCTATCGCGTGTTTCTGGAACGCGGATACCTCGACACCTTCCTCAAGAATCAGATCGTCGGACGCTTCGTGGCCCTGTTCCGCGGGTTCGAGAAGCTGGAATCGCGCTGGATGGATTACCTGTCCGGCAACAAATCGCGTGCGAACGACCCGATCCAACCACCCCTGGGTTCCTTCGAAGACTTCTCATGAATCTTTCGATCATTCCCTGGCTCGAGCTGGCGATCCTCTCGAGCCTGATCGGTGGGCCGATCGTGGGCTCCATCCGCAGCCCTCGGGTCGCGTATCGATGGTGCCTGGCGTTCGCGAGCTTCGCCTTCCTGTGCACCTTCCTGGCCTGGCTGAATTTCTACCTGGGCGCCCCGCCCGAGAGTGAAAGCCCGTGGAGCCTCCAGCACCGCCTGTTCCGACGCACGTTGTTTCAGCTCGATGAGCTCTCGGCCCCGCTGGTCCCCGCGGTGGCGCTGCTGCACCTGCTGACCGCCCTGGCCACGGCGCGCACTCACATGAGGCGGTTCTCGTTTGCGTGGTCCCTCGTCTTCGAGTCGCTCCGGCTGGCGACCTTCAGCTGTCAGGATCCGTGGACGCTGGTCACGCTCCTCAGCCTTTCGGTCATCCCGCCTTATGTCGAGCTGCGGAACCGGGGCCGATCGACGCGCATCTATGCCTTCCACATGGTCCCCTTCGTGGGGCTGCTGGTCGTCGGGCAGGCGATGGTGGGCTGGAGCGTGGGCACGGGTCCCGGCCCGGCCCCCTGGTGGTCGGTCCTGCCCCTGCTCGCGGCGATCCTGATCCTCTGCGCGACCGTGCCCGCGCATTGCTGGCTGCGCGACTGGCTGGATCAGGCCTCGCTGGGCATCGCGCTCCTGTACCTGATCCCGCTCAGCGGGGTCTATGCCGCGGTGCGGCTGCTCCTGCCGGTCGCCCCGACCTGGATCCTGAGCGCGGTGGGCTGGCTCTCGGTGATCACCGCGGTCTACGCCGCCGGGATGGCCTCGGTCCAGAAGGATACCCGGCGATTCTTCGCCAACCTGCTCCTGAGCCACGCGTCGCTCGTGCTGGTGGGCCTGGAGTTGCACACCGAGCTCTCGATGACGGGCTCGCTCGCCCTGTGGTTCTCGGTCCTCCTGTCGCTGGGCGGGTTCGGGATCATGCTCCGGGCGCTGGAGGCGCGGTTCGGTCGGCTCAATCTTTCGGAGTATCACGGCCTCTACAACCATTCGCCGACGCTCGCCGTGTGCTTCCTGCTCACGGGCCTGGCGACCGTGGGATTCCCCGGCACGGTGGGGTTCATCTCCTGCGACCTGCTCGTCGATAGCTGCGTGGAAGCCAGCCCGGTGATCGGCCTGGGAGTGATCCTGGCAGCGGCCCTGAACGGGATCGCGGTCGTGCGGGCGTACTTCCTGCTCTTCACCGGCACGCGACATACCTCGACGGTCACGCTGGGCCTGGGGCTGCGGGAACGGTTCGCCGTCCTGACCTTCTCGATGCTCATCCTGGGAGGCGGATTCTACCCCCAGCCCGGGATCAGCTCGCGGCTCCGCGCCGCCGAGGAGATCCTCGACGGGCACCATAGCCAGGCACCCGACAAGGCGACAAAAGCCGAGCCGCACCCCGTCGCGGAGGGGACGACGCCCGCTCCCGGGCAGACTCCTCTGGCCTCGAAGGGCCCGCAACACGACTGATTCGCCCCGAATCTCTTGCGCAGGCCGCCCCAACCTTGCCGCACCCGGGCCGGGGACGTACCCTGGACGCTGTGGAGTCGTGCGCATTCGGTGGATCGCACGTGACGGAACGATGTCCGCGGGGATGGGGCGAGCGTAATGCAAATTCGGATGCGAAGTGGCATGTGGGTAGTCCTCCTGGGCCTGCTGGCCCGATCGGCCCCGGCCGACGAGCCTCGCCTCGCCGAGTCTTACGGATTCCTGCCCCTGGAGATCTACAAGCTCGATAATCGCATCTCGAACCTCACCACCGGCGACCTGGACGGCGATGGCACGCAGGACGTGATCGTGGCCAACAACGCCCGATCCCGGATCGACCTGCTCCTCTCCACCAAGGGGCCCACCGAGGCCGCGCAGAAGTCCGACACGAACCAGGTCCCCAGCGACCAGCGCATGAGGCTCAAGAGCCTGGCCGTCAACAAGGAGATCGTCTCCCTGATCTCGGGCGACTTCGACGGCGACGGCAAGGTCGATCTCGCCTATTACGGGACCCCCGCCGAGATGATCGTGCACATGAACCAGGGGGAGGCCAGATTCGGTCCCCCCCGGAAGTTCACGACCGGCGAGGCCGTCGAGAGCGCGAACGGGCTGGCCATGGGCGACCTCGACCGCGACGGCAAGCCCGACCTCGCCCTGCTCACTCCGTCGGATGTGGTCGTGATCGATCAGAAAGGGGGCAAGCTCGGCGAGCCGAGCCGCTTCCCCCACACCGCGACCAACCCCCGGATGCTCAAGATCGTGGACCTGGACGGCGACGGCGGCGACGACCTCGTGATCTACGACGGCGTGACCGAGGACCCGATCCGCGTCCGCTTCTCGACCGCCGACGGCAAGCTCGGCCCCGAGCAGAGGTTCGCGATCGACGTGCCCAGGGCCCTCGCCTACGGCAACGTGGACGGCAAGAAGGGCGTGGAGCTGCTCACGATCGAGGCCGCGACCGGTCGCGCCCGGATCCAGACCCTCTCGGATGCCGACCAGGACGACGCCGAGGATCGCGGCCGTCTCATGTTCTACCCCCTGCCCAAGGGGGACACCCGCGGCCGAGCGCTCGCGGTGGGCGACCTGGACGGCGACGGCAAGGCCGACGTGGTCGTGACCGAGCCGTCCGACGCCCAGTGCCTGGTGTACCTCCAGGGTTCCTCGGGGCTGGGCACCGCCCAGACCTTCCCGGGGCTGGCCGGGGCGAAGAGCGTGTTCGCGGCCGACCTCGACGGCGACAAGAAGGCCGAGGTGATCGTCCTGTCCGAGAGCGAGAAGCAGATCGCGCTGGCCCGCATGGAGAACGGACGCCTCACGTTCCCCTCGGCCCTGCCCATCAGCGGCGAGCCCGTGGCCCTGAGCGTGGCCGACCTCGACGGAGACGGCGAGCCCGAGATCCTCTACGCGATCGCGGCCCGCTCCACCAACACCAAGTCCGAGGGCGACGTCTATTCGCTCCGAGGCCTCAAGCGCGAGAAGTCGGGCACGTTCGTCCCGTACCGATGGGGCATGGAAGATAACGTGGTCATCAACGGGCTCTCGGGCAAGCCGCCCGCGATCCGCGTGATCGATGTGAACGGCGACAAGCTCTCGGACGTGCTGATTTTCAACGCCTACGGCCCGCCGGTCCTTCTTCTTGGCCGCGCCGGGGGCGAGCCCCCTGCGCCCATCGGCGGTCCGCTCGGCCCGCTCGCCTCGGTCACGCCCGCGGGCCTCACGCTTGCCAATCTCGACGGCCCCGCCACGCTCGTGGCTCAGGGGACGTTCGCCCGCAACGTGGCGCTCGACAAGAACGGCCAGTGGCAGATCAAGGAGCAGTTCAACTCGGGCAAATCCTCGACCCAGATCCAGGGGGTCGCGGCGATCGACCTCGACGGCGACGGCACCCCCGAAATCGCCCTGCTGGACAAGGCCACCAAGTCCCTGCTCTTCCTCGCCCGGAAGAAGGGCGCAAGCGTCTATTCGCCAGACGGCCAGCTTTCGGTCGGGGCGATCGACTTCCAGGGCGTTCACGTGGCCGACTTCGACGGCGACGGCCGGAGCGACCTGTTGCTTGCCGGCACCGACAAGTTTGGTGTGGTCGTGACCGGCTAGAAGGGCCAGAAGTTCAAGACGCTGGCCAGCTACGAGCCCCCGCGCAAGGACGCCCGCCTGGGCGACCTGATCGTGGCCGACATGAACGACGACAAGCAGCCGGATGTGGTCATGACCGACCTAGAAGATCACCTGATCGACATCCTGACCTACCCCGGCGGGACCGACCTGGACCGCGCGCTGACCTTCAAGGTTTTCGAGAAGAAGTCCTTCCGAGACCGCGACAGCCTGGTCGAGCCTCGCGACCTGGCCGTTGGCGACGTGAACGGGGACGGCAAGACCGACCTCGTCCTGATGGTCCACGACCGCATCCTGATCTACCGCCAGGATTCGGGCGAAGTGAAGACCGAGAAGGTCTCCGCCGTGAAGTGATCGCGGCAAGGTGAGCGCTGGGGTAGGGCGGCGCCTCGAAAAGTGCCG
>JANOBY010000741.1:0-2646 GCA_031411935.1 Planctomycetales bacterium
TTCGCGTTCGATCGCGGCCCGTCGTTCAAAGCCGCGAGCGTGGCGACAGCGGCCGGCACGCCAGCGCGTAGCGCCGGCGTTCTGACCGTCACGGGGGCGCAGTAATCGCTGAGGCCGCCGGTGTAGGAGTCGAGCCGGACGCGGTAGGAATAGCTCGTGCTGCCCTTCAAATACGTGTCCGTCCAATTGATCGAGGCCGTCGAATTCCTCGTCGTGCCGACGACCTGGTATGAGACACCATCGGACGATCTTTCGATCACATAATTACCGCTGCCCAGCGATGTCCCTTGCGTCCCCGCCCCGCGGTTCGGATTCCCGGCGGGGGTCGGCGAGGTCGCCAAGGTCGCCTTGCCCGACGCATCGACGGAGGTGATCTTGTAGTTGCCCGACTGCCAGTTGTCCGTGGCCCCGCCGAGCGTTGCGGACATCGAAGATACCGCCACCGCATTCAACGTGGCGTTACCGTTCGCATCGACGGAGAGGATCGTGAATGACCCTCCTACCCAATACTTGCTCTTGGATATCGTGAGGACCGTCCCGACGTCCGCCGCCGTGAACGCAGTCCTCTGATCGAACAAGACTCGCCCGTCCGAAGTGGGATCGGGGGTCAGATACCCCCATTTCCGGGACGAGATCGCGAGGCCATTCCCCGCGTCCGCCGCCGTGAACGGGATTGCCGTCGAGGTGACGATCGTATTGTTGGACGCATCGATCCGCAGGTCGCTCCGGCTGACGTATGGGTTGGAGTCTTGAAACGAGACCTCAACGGTGGAAGCGTCCTTCACCGCAACGGCCAACGACGCTGGCGGATTCAGGTATGCCGTACTCGCCAGGGTCGAAGCGGTGGCCGTGCTGCTGGGGTCCGAGTCGCCGAAGCTATTTCGAGCGATCACGCGATATGTGTATGATGTATTTGCGTAGCATGATCTATCCGTGTAAATATTCGAGTGGATTGGCAATTCGGCGAGAGTCGACCCATTCCCTGCGGAGAAACGCTGCACAACGATGCTCTGATCCGCGTTGTCTCCTCGCTCCCACGTGAGGTTGACCTCGGTCGAGGATACGGCCGAAGCCGAGACCGAGATCGGCTTGGCGGGTCTCGCTGTTGGCAAGGTATCGCTTGGCGGCAGCTCGGGCACGCTTCCCGATATCAAAGGAATATACATATTGCTCAACGCGAGCCGCTGCTCCAAGGACTCGATCATGCATGGATTGCGATGATTGCGAATCCGCTTCGCCCTGCGACCCACGCGAGCATCCAAGTGTCCCGCGGTAGCAACCAAGGACGCAATCAGACATAATCGCAATGACATCCGGCAAGTCTCCTTGTTGAATGTGCAACTTGGGCCGAGCAAGGGCGCCTTTCCAAAGAGAAACGGCGGCCGGCCGATTGATTTAACCCTAGGACACCATTAATTGAGGTGCAAATGGAGACTTCTCGCTGAACCCGACAGGATGCACGCTGTCCCGAGGGCCTGTTGACAGAAGGGGATAGGACCTGCGTGCTTGTGGGTGCTTAACCGGCCCACAGGAGCACGCAGGCTATGGAAGCCCGAAGGCCCCACGCCCTCAACCTACCGATCTCATGCGCGCCACGCAAAGCCCCGTGCCCGACTTGCGGGCGGCTCGGGCGGCGCAAGCAGGTCCTCCGACGCACGGACCGCACGCTGGCCTATCGCCGGGTCGCCCACCTCGACATCACCTACGGCGAGTATCGCGCCCGCTGCGACTGCCGGGCGACCTTCCGCACCCACCCGCCGGGCGTCGGCCTCCGCGACCGCTACGATGACAAGT
Source organism: Planctomycetales bacterium (assembly GCA_031411935.1). Taxonomy (GTDB): domain Bacteria; phylum Planctomycetota; class Planctomycetia; order Isosphaerales; family Isosphaeraceae; genus JAQGHR01. The sequence continues at coordinate 1,795 of JANOBY010000741.1, forward strand.
TCCGCCGGGCCGTGCTCGACCGCATCCTCGACGACCGCATGAGCGTCGAGGCGGCCCGCGCATCGCTCCGCCGCGATTTCCTCCTGGAGTTATCCGACGGCTTCGTCTACGACTGCCTCCGCGAGTACGCCGCGGGGCTGGACATGGCCGCCTACCGCAAGTGGACCCTGGACGGTTTCAGCGGCACCCTCGGCGTCGACGAGTTGCACCTCGGCCGCTTCACGCTCCTGCTGGCCACCGACCCGCTCCGAGACCGCCCGGTCGCCTTCGCCCTGGTCGGCAGGGATGACGCCCGTCACATGCGACGGTTCCTGGGCAACCTCAAGGCCCACGGGTTCGCCCCCGAGGTCGTCGTCACCGACGGCTCGCCGTTGTACCCGGCCGTGCTGGCCGAGGTCTGGCCGACCGCGCGGCACCAGCTCTGCGTCTTCCATACCATCCCGAACGCAATCGACAATTCGGTCGGGGACCTGGCGTCTCCTCGGGTCCGACTCCCTCCCCATCTCCCGGCCCCGCGGTCTCCTCCGGGTCGGGGCCTGATGGCTCCCCGCCCGCTCGGCCCAGCGGGATGACGTGCCGGATCTCCAGCGAATCCTCTCCGACTATGACCCGCTCGATCAGCAACTGCAAGATCCGCTGCCGCTCCGCCAGGCTCGCCTCGTCGAGCCGGGACCGAACCCGCCGGCAGAACGCCTCGAGGTCCAGGCGATTACGTCATCTCCTTGGCATACATCAACCGAGCCCGAGAGTACAATAGAGTGAGGCCACGATGGAGATCTGACCTGACGACAAAAATCTATCTTGATTGGCCGCCCCCCAAGACTTGGGGCACACAAAAGGGCACATGAATCC
>JANOBY010000742.1:0-10619 GCA_031411935.1 Planctomycetales bacterium
TGCCGTCCTTGTCGAGCCGGATGATCCGCTCGATCAGCTTGCCTTCAACTTTTTCGCCGAGCTTGTTGATGGGAAGCTCGCGGACCTCGACCTGATCTCCCTTGAGGATCACGATCCGCTCGACCTTCTTGTCGCCGTCAATCGTGTGGGTGACGGCCACGTCCTCGCCCGAGACCGCGATCGGGGGCTCAGGCGGCACGGGGAGTTCGTGCGAAGCGGGGGGCTCGGGCGGCTTCGGCGGAGGGGCCGGCTCGGCGGGGGCAGCGGGTTCGCCCGGAGCAGCCGGCTCGGCGGGGGCCGCCGGGGCTGTGGGCGGGGCGGGCGACGCCGGAGGGGCGGGCTCGTCCTGGATCGCGCTCCACGAGGGGGCGGCCAGGGCCGTCAGCAGCACGGCGCTCATGAGACCGGTCGCGTGCAGGCGTCCGGAGTCTCGACCTTTGAGGATCATGAACAGTCTCCGCTCAAGAAATCGCCCTTCCCCGCCCACACCCAACGCGGGAGCGGCAGGACGGGCGGACATCACTTCGCACACCGCCACCAACGCCTCGGCGAACACCCGACGACCTCCCGGGAGCGTCGTCACGGTCAACGCATCGCACGCCAGCTCGGCCTCGACCGCCAGGCGTTTCCTCACCAGCCAGTACAGAGGGTTCCACCACCAGAGCACCCCCGCGGCCAGCGCGGCCCGGCAGGTCCAGGGATCGCCCCGGTGGAGGTGGGCGATCTCGTGGGCGAGGATCGCTCGCCACCCGCCTTCCTCGATCTTGCCCAGCAAGGGCGAGGGGATCACGAGCACCGCCCGGCCCGCACACCACAGGAAGGGGGAACCGCTTTGATCGATCACGCATACGCGAGGGGGACTCACCCCGAACCGCGAGCATTCCTCGACGATCGCGTCTTCGAGCCATTCCGGGGCGGGTTTGGCCGTTCGCAGCTTCCGGGCGAACCTCGCGATGCTCAGCAGGTGGACGGATGCGAAAACGGCGGCTCCGAGCCCCCAGATCGGGAGAGTCACACGTCGGACCGGGGCCATCCAGAGCACGGCCTGCTCTCGCCACGAGGGGCCTACCGGGGCGACCACCAGTTCCTCGGGGGTCTCCTCAAGACTCTCGACCGGCGGGAGTTCGACGATCTCGACGTTTCCCGACTCATCCGCCGCATACGAAAGCCCCTCGACGATCGTCAAGGGCTCCACCTCGATCGCGTAGGGGCCGGGCGAGGCTGGCATCTGCGCCACCCTCAGGACCGGCGGGAAGACGTCCTCGAACGCGACCCTCTCGAGCACTGCGGGCTTCGCGCCCAGGATCGCCGGCCAGTTCAGCACCGGCGGCGTGATCATCTTCAGGAGCACAACGAGCCAGAGGGCGTGCCGACCCGCAGGGCCCAGTCGGCCCGATTTCGAGGCGATCGCGGCCAATCCGGCAAGGACGGCGGCCACCAGAGTCGTTTCCACAAACCATTCGAGCATGGAACCTGCCTCCCGTCGTCTCGTCGGGGATTCATTCGTGATGCCGGATTGCACGCTCAGGGCCGGTCGTCGCTCTCATCCAGGATCGCGCGAAACCGTGCGATCTGCTCGGGCGAGAAGCGATGATTCGTGACCAGCGAGAGAACCAGGGGGGCGGCCTCGCCCTCGCACAGCTCGTCGGCCAGGGTCTTCAGCCGATCCTGAACCAGCTCCTCGCGGGTCGCCTCGGCGCGAAAGATATGCGCCGAGCCCGTGGAGTCGATCGACACGCATTCCTTCAGAGCCAGCCTCTGCAATAACGTCTGCACCGTGGTGTAAGCCCAGACCCGGCCGCGGCTCTCCAACCTCTGGCGGATCTGCCGCACCGTGCCGGGGCCGTCGTCCCAGATCGCGTGCATCACGTCGCGCTCGGCGTCGCTCAGGGCCGGCCTTGCCGCCTTGTCCATCGCAGTTCCTCCTAACTACTACGTCGCGTCGTTGGCACATCCTACGACGCCATGTAGGACCGAGTCAAGTCCGCGGCCAAAAATTTCTCACGAAACTCCCGCGGGGCGTTATGATGGGTTCGCGAACGGGCGGAGTTGCCGGAGCAGCAAGGGGGAATTCGCGCGATGAGTCGAGCTATTCTGGTTTTCCTGGGGTTGACCCTCTCGGGCCCCTTGGCCGTTGCCGGGGACTCCCTGGAGACGCGCGTCGAGTCGGTCCTGAACACGCCCGGATATGCCTCGGGGCATTGGGGCCTGCTTGTGGTTGACGCGAAGTCGGGCGAGGTCGTCTATCAGAAGAATGCCGACCAGCTGTTCTGCCCCGCCTCGGTCACGAAGGTGTACAGCACGGCCGCCGCGATGACCGAACTGGGCGCCGACTTCCGCTTCAAGACGCCGGTGGTCCGCAACGGAGAGATCCAGAAGGACGGGGCCCTCAAGGGCGACCTGATCCTCGTAGCGTCGGGCGACCTGAGCCTGGGCGGGAGGACGGCCCCGGACGGGACGCTCCTGTTCGAGGACAACGACCACACCTATGCCGGCGGGTCGCTGAAGGCCACGCTCGTGGCCTCGAACCCCCGAGCCGGCCTGGACCACCTGGCCCGCGCAGTCAAAGAAGCGGGCATCTCGAGCATCCAGGGCGACGTGCTCGTGGACGATCGCCTGTTCGAGGCGGCCGAGAGCACGGGGAGCGGCCCCTCGCACGTGTCGCCGATCATGGTGAACGACAACCTCGTGGACGTGGTCGTCACGCCGTCGTCGCGCCCCGGCGAGCTCGCCACCGTGAAGATCGTCCCCGACACGTCGTACGTGACCTTCGATGCCCGCGTGGAGACCGTCGACGAGAAGGCCACGGGCTCGATCGAGGTCACCCCCGCCGGTCCCCGACGCTTCGTGGTCCGGGGCAAGATGCCCGCGGGCCGACCGCCCGCGGTGAAGATCTACGAGGTCGAGGACCCCGCCTCGTTCGCGCGTTGCCTGTTCATGGAAGCCCTGCGCGACCAGGGCATCCAGGTGGCCGCCTCCCCCCTGCACGACAACACGGCCGCGAGCCTTCCCCCTCGTGGCGAGGTGGCGAAGCTGCCCGAGGTGGGATCGTACACGTCGCCCCCCTTCAAGGAGTACGTGCGCGTGATCCTCAAGGTCAGCCACAACCTCCACGCCAGCACCCTGCCCCTGCTGATCGCGTCCCGCCACGGCGAGACCACGCTGGGCGACGGCCTGCGGCGCCAGGGCGCGATCCTCAAGGGGCTGGGCGTGGATATCGCCAGCATCTCGTTCGGAGGAGGGGCCGGCGGGGCGAGGGCCGACCTCGTCACGCCTCGCGCCACCGTGGGGCTCCTGCAGGCGCTGGCCCGGTCGCCCGACTTCCCCGCCTTTGACGCCGCCCTGCCCGTCCTGGGTCGAGACGGAACTCTCGCCCAGGCGGTGAGCTCGGACAGCCCCGCCCGGGGCCACGCCCGCGCCAAGACCGGCACCTACTGGGTCGGCAATGGTCTGAATGGCCAGGCTCTGCTCACGAGCAAGGCGCTGGCCGGATACATGGAGACGGCCTCGGGACGCCCGCTGGTCTTCGCCTTCTTCGTCAACAACGTCCCGCTGAAGGGGGACAGCGTGAGCGACACCACGACCGCCGTCGGCAAGCTCCTCGGAAAGATTTGCGAGATCTTCTACGCCGACACCCCGCAACCCACGCCCGCCGGGGACGGCAAGACGGTCAAGGCCTCGCCCTGAGTCTCCAGGGCAAGAGACGACTCAGACCGGGGAGGGCCGGAAGCCCGACCCGCTGAGCGAGCTCCTGGCGAAGGCCGCCACGACCTCGGGCAACGACGCGAGGTGCAGGTGAATCAAGCTGCCCACGGCGTGATAGCGGAAGAACATGTCGTGGGTGGCGGTCAGAGGCCCCGAACGCGCCGGGCAATCGTCGGACTCGGGGGCGGGGCGCAACCGCCATCTCCCCGAGCGATAGCCGCGGACGATCGTGCCGCGCGGGCCCAGCCAGACCGGGCGCGTCAACGTCCGCGAGACCGGGGCCGGGCTTCTCGGATTGGCCCTCAACTCGGCATCGAAGGGAAAGATCCCCACTCCCGACACGCGGCGACCATTCAGGATCATCGAGCGGCCGAGGTACGCGGTCCCTCCGCCTTCGGAGTAGATCCGTCGGCCCTGACACACATGGCTCCGCAGGTCCGAGATCAGGCTCAGATTCGAGGCCAGTTCATCGGCATGGAGGTCGGGCGTCCCGCAACCGATGAGCACGAGGTCGACGGACTCGGGCAGGCGCTCATCGTGCATGGGAGAGAACTCGACGAGATCCGCGCCCAGGGCTTCCAGGGTCTCCAGGGTATCCGGGAAATAGCCGCCGAACGCGGCGTCGTGGGCATACGCCACGCGGAATCGGCCCGTACCGGAGGGCAAGGCGCCTTCCGAGGGTTCGGGCAGCTTCCGGCTCTCGGCCAGGGACCGGATCCCGTCGAGGTCGGCGTACCGTAAGAAGCTCGACGCGAGGCATCGCACGGCCTCGCCCATGCGGGCCGGGTCGCCCGAGGCAAGGGCCTCGCGAGCCTTCGGTTGGGATCCCACGGCCGCGAGCACGGGCAGGCCCAGCAGCAACTCGACCGTCCGTCGCATGCAGGCGAAATGCTCGGGGTCGTGGACCCCGTCCAGGATCACGCCGTCGATCGGCCTGGGTAAGTTCGGCAAGTGGAACGGGAAGGCGGGCGGGACCGAGACCACCGCGACCCGGGGCAGATTCAGCGCCTCGCAGATCGGGGCCAGCCTCCCCGGCCGATCGATCCGGCAGAGATCGACCGGCGGGACCTGCTCGTCCAGGGTCCCCTCGATGATCGCCAGGTCCGCGTGGCGCATGCCCCGCACGTACACATCGCGGAGGATCTCGGGCGACATGAGCCATCCGTCCAGGTGACGACCGGGCAGGCCCGTCACGCACTGCACAGCGAGGTCGGCGGTCGGCCGGGCTCGCGACCGGAAATGCTGGACGCGGCAGCGACGGTTGGCCAATCCCGCGAGCATGGCCAGCACCGCAACCGAGGGCTCGGGGTTGGTGCAGGAGGTCGCCAGGGCTAGGCGAGGCCAGGGACTCATCGGCGTCACCGATGCGGCGGGGTAGGTTGAGGCGTGAATAGGAAAACGGCGGCGTCAATGCGACCGCCGTGCGATCCGGCGTCATCCGTCATGACCTGTGCCTCAATCATAGGGGGAACGGGTCCACGGTCAAGCCGACCCGGCCAAACCAGCCCGCCGATCCGGGTTGCCCGAAATGCCCCTCGGGGCTACCCTGCCGCCCGGGAAGTCGAGCAGGGCTCTCGCAGGGATCGCGACGGCCAGGAACCGAGACTCTTCGAGGAGCGGCATCACGATGAGGCCGATCGTCGTCCTGATAGGGGCCCTGGTCACGGGGCTCATCGCGGCTCCCGCGGGAGTCGTGCAAGGGGATGAGGCCCCGTTCGGCCAGGCCGCGCCGGCCGACACCGAAGTCCAGCAACATCGCGCCGAGGTCACCGGGAAGCTCCGCGCCCTGACCGAAACGGCCGACGCCAAGGCCGCGGGCCAGGCCAAGGCCGACCCTCGTGTGACCACGCTCAAGGAGATCTTCAAGGCGCGGCTGCAACTCCTGGACCTCCATGACAGCACCGCCGCCCTGCTCAAGGGGGCCGAGAATCCCGAGCCAACGCCCGAGGCCGAGGCCGCCGCGCTCAAGCTCTCGACCGAACGTTCGCGGGCCGCGATCGAGAAGTCCGTCGCCGATCCCCATAGCCTCCTGCCCGAGGCGTTTCGGACCCCGGAGACGCCCACGACCGAGAAGCAGCTCGCCGAGATGATGGAGGCGGTCACGGCGGCTCAGGAGGCTGTGGACGCCCTGAAAAAAGCCCTGGACGACCCCGCGGACACGCCCGAGAAGAAGCCGGCCAACCCCATCGCCCAGGCCCGGGAACGCCGGGAAAAGGCCCGCCAGACGATTGCCGTCCTCCAGAAGCGGATCGGCGAATCCGAGGCGGCCCTGGCCAACCTGGCCGCCGACGAGGATCGCGAGACCGCGTGCGAACGCCTCCTCAACCTGAAGTGGGAATTGCGCGTGGAAACGCTCCGCCTCCGCGAGGCCGATGTCCGATTCACGCTCGAGACCAAGAGAGCGGAGCTTGCCGACGCCCGGGATGAGGCCACGAAGCTCGACCTGGAGATCAGCCGCAAGCGTCTCGAGGCCATGCGACAGGCCCACAGGCACCGCGTGGAGTTGCAGCGAACCGACCTCAAGAAAGCCTCGGCGACGGAAAGTGCGCGCGCCCAGCACACCGCCGACCCCCTCGAACGCTTCCGCGCCCTGCGGTCCAAGGAACTCCTCGACGAGCAGGCCCTCCTGCAGGAACGCGAGCTGGAGCTCGCCGCAACGCCGGCCGTCTCGCTCTCGGACCAGACCGGGAAGGCGGAGAAGGCGGCCGAGGACTTCAAGCGGCTCAAGGCCCTGGTCACGGGCAAGAGGTCGACCGGCCTCGTGGCCCAGAGGCTGAACAACAGCTATCGCAAGCTCGTCCCCGAACGCGCCGCGATCCAGCGTAATGAGCTTGCGATGATCTCGGGGCAGTTGACCCGTTACGAGAACGAGCTGACCGTCGTCGAGCTCGATCAGCTGAACGAGACGCGGGGCCACCACACGCTCCGCGACGAGCTGCTCCAGGCCCTCCCGACCGATCGCAAGGCGCAGGCCCTGGCGATCCTGGAGGACTGCGAACGCAAGCAGGAAGAAATCCTGGACAGGCGCCGTCGGGTCCTGAGCGAGCTCGTCGATCGCGCCGATCAGACCCGGCAGCAGGTGCTCCTGAGGCTCCAGATCCTGGACGACCAGTACGGATTCGTGAGGACGCATCTGTTCTGGGTGCGCGACTCCCCGCCCTTGAGCCGGGCCACGATCGACGCGGCTCAGGTCGAGGCCGCCGAGCTCACCCACGCGCTGGTCGTGATCTCGGCCCAGCCCTGGAGCTGGGCCTACTGGCAGAAGGTGACCACCGACTTCGTGTGGGCGAGCGTGGGGCTCGTGCTGAGCCCCTGGGTCCTCTACCGGGTCCGTCGTGGACTTCGGAATCTCCTGGCCCAGGAGCGGGCGGTCAGCCTCCCGCCCGAGCCGTCCGCAATCCAGGGCTGACGCATCACGCCGTGCCCTTCGGGGCAAATCACGAGGGATTCACCCGCATGCGCGCGTTCAAAGGCCTCTTGATTCAGGTCGCCGTGAGCGTCCTCTGGCCCGGCTATTTCGGCTTGCTGGCGTTCTCGGCCCGCGTGGGGCCGTGGCCGAGATCGCTGGCCCGGCCCATGGCCTTCACCCTGATGGTCATGGGTTGGGCGCTATTCGCCGCCGCGCTCGCCCGGTTCCTGTTCGGGCCGGCGGGATGGGCCGAGGTCTCGCTGCACATGCCCGTGGCGGCGGCGCGTCAGGCCCAGCGAGCGATCTGGGTCGTCGTCGCCGCCGTGCTCCTGTTCCTGCTCCCGGGTTGGATCCTCGAGAGGGGCCTGATCGCCACCGGAGACCGCCCGGTGACCGCGCCGGCGCTCTGCCGGTGCTTATTGCTGACCTTCGAGACGCTCCTGGTGGTCATCTCCCTGCGCCTCATCCGACGCTCCTCTCCGACCGTGACCTGGCTGAGGGAGCGGAGAGAGGGGCAGACGTGGTTCGCACGGCACGATCGCTCGGTGTGCTGGTCGATCGTCGGGCTCGTGGGCGTGATCCTCGCGCTGGACATGATGGGATACGGGTTCACCGCCAGACGGATCTCGACCGCCGCCATCGAGTCGGCCATCCTCGCCCTGGCCGGGTGCGTGGCCTACTGGACGATCGCCCAGGCCATCGACCACCACGCCTGGCGGTGGGTCGATCACGGAGCCCCCGACGAGACGGGAGCGACCCCCGAGGCGGGCAGGAATGTGGTCGGCAAGCTCAAGACCCTGGCGCGCTGGTCGGTCATCCTGGTCGCGTCGCTGCTCCTGGCCTGGCTCGCGAACATGGACCTGGAGCTGGTCCGGACGATTGCCCGCCAGCCCATCTCCCCCTCGATGGCCGGGAAGGTCACGCTTGGGGACGCGGGCCGGGCCCTGATCGTGGCCGTGCTCACGCTGGGCGCCTGGCGGCACCTGGGCGGGTTCTTTGCCCTCGCGGTCTTCCCTCGAATGGCCGACGACGCGGGCATCCGTTTCGCCGTGCTGACCCTGGGGCGATACCTGGTCCTGGCCGTGGGGATGATGGTCACCATGACGTGCCTGCACCTGGGCCTCGACCGCATCGGCGTGGGGCTCGCGGCGCTCGGCGTGGGGCTGGGCTTCGGCCTCCAGGAGATCGTCTCGAACTTCGTCAGCGGGATCATCCTCCTGCTCGAACGGCCGATCCGCGTGGGGGACATCGTGACCGTGGCCGGGATGAGCGGGACGGTTGGGCGGATCAACATCCGCGCCACGACCATCATCAACGCCGACAACCAGAGCCTGATCGTGCCCAATCGCGAGTTCATCACCTCCAACCTCGTGAACTGGACCCACCAGGACCGCGTGATCCGCGTGGGGATCACCGTGGGCGTCGGGTACGACAGCGACCCCGACACGGTCTCGGACCTCCTGCTGACGATCGCCCGGGGCAACGACGACGTGTTGCGCAACCCCGTGCCCATGGCCACGATGGACGGCTTCGGCGACTCGGCCCTCATGTTCTCCCTGCACGTGCACGTGGCCGACCCGATCGTGGCCCGGCCGGTCAAGCACCGGATCTGCTCCGAGATCCAGAAGCGGTTCAAGGCCCAGGGCATCACGATTCCCTACCCCACCCGCGAGGTCTTCATGAGGGCGACCGCCGACACCGAGGTCGACATCCGATCGGCCAGGGGGATCGAGAACGCCCGCATCGACCCCGGGCACACCATCCCTCTACGCCCGAACCTGGCAACTGCCCCAACCCCTTGCCCGCAACCCGCCGAGCCCTCGCACCGCGGGATGGATGAGTAGCCGGCGGCCGCTCCCCGCCTCGGACTCATCCCAAGGAGGCTAGAGGGAAGCGGCATGATCCCGTCCCAGGGGCAACGCGTCGGGATCAGGTGCGAGGGAGGCCATCCTCAGCAAAACGTTCCCGAGCCCGCCAGGACCGGCGGAGGGCCCGAAATCGACCTCGAAAAGCGTAAAGGGTGAACCCCCTCCACCGATGGGCGGATTTTTGTCCATCGCGAAACGACTTAGGTCGACTCAAAAGTGTGCTGTTTCGTTTAGAGTAGACAACTTAACATGCGTCGTCTCTTCCGACCATCCCTCCGATGGTCAATCTTGACCACCTGCTGAGAGGGCCGTAGACTCCACGTCGCAGTCCTAATTGATTCGTGTTTCGGCGATGGACGCCGTGAGATGGGCCCGCCACCAGCCGGGCGGTCGCCGGCCGTTTGGTCGGGCTACTCGCAGCTCGCCTTGGGCGAAGGTTCGGGAGGCGATTCGTGAAGCCGAGGCTCTACCACTTCTTGCTCCTCGTCCTCGCACTCTCCTTGGGATTCGGCTTCATACGCGCCACCTCGCATCGCTATGAGGGGCAGCGTCTCCCGGCATACTTCCTGTTCTGCTACGTTGGCGGGATACTTGCCGGTGCGGCCCTCGTCGGGGGGGCGTACGTGGCCGTGGAGTCGGCGACGCGCAGGCCGGCCATCGTCTGGGGATATGGTCGCCTCTGCTGGGCGGTCGCGGGCTTCTACTTAGCCCTGCTCCCGCTCATCACCCAACCCGTCAACGCCGTCCGTCGCATGAGGACTTCGGCCTCCCTCCCGCCGTCTGCGGGTATCATGCCTGCCGTGAGTGACCAGCTCTGTCGCGCCGCGGTCGGGCAGCTGGCGTTGTTCCTCTTGGCGTTGGGCATTTGCTCGGCACTCAAGCCTCTCCCCACCCCTACTAGGGGCGATGCAGTTGAGCTATCGGGCAGGACGTTCTCGGCCCTAATCCTCCTTGCTTACGCGGCCAATCAGTTGCTACGGGCTTTTGATTGAGCCGACTGGAGCATCATGGGACGACGAGAGTGACTAGGTCGCCTGATTTCACAATGGAGCGGTGAAAAGCCTGGACTATGAAACTGTTGACAATGGGCGGGCGGGGCCGCTGAGCCTTGTCCTTAGGCGACAACGGAGGACGCCATCCATGCCGACATCACCCGATAGCCCGACGGAATACCGACCGGGTGACTACTACGAGGATTGCTCGTACCACCCGTGCCTCTGCGTCCGAGTTGACGCCGGGGATGCTGAGTTGGGGGATGGCGAGTTGATCGGGATATCGCTCGTGGACGGCAGCTTCCCGCGCGGTTGCTCCATCCGACATTGCGGCGTCCGGAAACTGAGCCTGGCCGAGGCTATCCATTGGCGGCTCTTTGGCCCGACAGACCAAGATGTCCCCGTGGGAAGTCGCTGGTGGGTCGAGGGAACGACGGAGCAGTGGGTCGAACCCTTTCGGCTGGGCCAGCCTTCGTCTTCTGCCAGACGGAGCGAGCATCCTGGCTATGACGCTGCTGCCGAGCCAACCCCTCCCGAATAGTGGAAGCGGTGGATTATGAATCGCTCCGACGCTCGTTCTTTCTGAGGCCCCCGCCATGAGGCTGCCGCGAGCACGGTTCACTGTGCGGCGGTTGATGGCCGTCG
>JANOBY010000743.1:0-8821 GCA_031411935.1 Planctomycetales bacterium
AGCCGGCCGGCGGTCGACGCCCTGGAGATGGCCCTGGCCCGGCGTCGGCCCGGCGAGGGGCTCGTCGCCCACTCGGACCGAGGGAGCCAGTACGCCAGCGAGCACTATCAGGGCTTGCTGGCAGGCCACGGGATCACCTGCAGCATGAGCCGGCGGGGGAACTGCTGGGATAACGCGCCCATGGAGTCCTTTTTTGCCAGCCTGAAGAAGGAGCTGATCCGGGGCGAGACCTTCGCCACGAGGGAGGAGGCCCGCGCCAGCATCTTCGAGTCCATCGAGGTCTTCCTCAACAGGATCCGGCGCCATTCATCGCCGGGATACAAGTCACCCGCCGAGTACGAAAAGGCCTCATAAACCGTTAACTCGGCGCCCGCCATCCGTGGGGAAGTCCACTTCGCTTGACTTGGGCCCAATGGGCGCAGACGCCGGAGACCGCAACGATTTGACCGGCTCGTGCTTTTCTCAATTACGCTCGACGGCGAGCCCGTCCCGAAGCCTCGCCTCCAAGCCGCGAAGCGCCATCGAAGTTGCCTTTGCAAAGGGACTAAACTAGAAGGTAGTTCTAATGATACAATCCAGCATGGTGAGGTCGGAGGCCACGCGTTGCTGCGATGATGCTCGGGCCTCTGGCGACGGAAGGAGTTAGCGTGCAAGCCATCAAATCGGACCTGACTTCGGCCCTTCAAATCGTGCAGGAGCTGCCCATCCCGCTCGAGCGGGACGTGTTCCTCCGGACGATCCGGGAGCTGGCCGGGACGCTCCAGGAGGTCGTGGGCCTCGACGAGGCCTCGGGCTTCGTGAGCGTCGTCGGCCAGAAGGTCGGGGAACAGATCAACGAGAGCTACAAGGCGGCCCTTTCGGTCCCGGAGCTCTCTCGCGAGCAGGTCGCGGCGGTGCTCGTTGACCTGAAGCGTCGCATCCAGGGCGACTTCTACGTCATCGAGGAGGACGACGAGAAGATTGTCTTCGGGAACCGGGCTTGCCCGTTCGGGGAGAAGGTCATCGGCCGCCCGGCCCTGTGCATGATGACATCCAACGTGTTTGGCAGCATCGCGGCCGACAACCTGGGCTACGCGAAGGTGGTCCTCGAGGAGACCATCGCCGAGGGGGGCCCCGGTTGTCGCGTCGTCGTTCACCTAAAGCCAACATCCCAGGCCGAGGCCGCGACCGGCCGAGAGTACTTCAAGGGGTGATCTCGTCTATGCCCGTCGAGACCTTCCTTGAAGTGATAGAGCGTTTGCCGGACGCACTCCTCCTGGTCACGGGGGAAGGGGTCGTGCTCGGTGCGAATCGGCGTTGCGCACGTCTCGGCATCGAGCCGAGTCGGCTTCTGGGGAAGCCGCTCTCCGACATCACGACCCAGCCGCCCGAGGTTCTCGCCGCGTACCTGCGTCGATGCTCGAAGACCTCGGACCCACTCCCCGGCTCGCTCACCCTCAGGAGGTCCGACGGCGGGGAGGTCCCATGCCGGTCGCACGGGAGCGTCCTCATCCCCTCGTCGGCTGCGTCCGAGGCGGTCGTCCTGCTCCGCCTGGAATCGAAGGATGCTTCGGTCAACCAATTCCTCACGCTCAACCAGAAAATCGACCAACTCGGCAAGGAGATCCTCCATCGCACGCGGGTCCAGGAGGAACTCCGGGAGCAGAAGGAATGGCTCGGGGTGACGCTGACGAGCATCGGGGATGCCGTGATCGCGACCGACGATGAGGGGCACGTCACGTTCATCAACCCCGTCGCCCAGACGCTCAGCGGCTGGACGAGCGAGCAGGCCATCGGCAGGCCGCTGCCCGAGGTCTTTCGCATCGTGAACGAGACGACCCGGGCGGTCGTGGAGAACCCGGTGGAGAAGGTCCTCGCGTGCGGCCAGGTGGTCGGGCTCGCCAACCACACGGTGCTCATCGCCAGGGACGGTACCGAGCTGCCCATCGAGGACAGTGCCGCACCCATCAAGGGCGAGGACGGGCGAATCGCCGGGGTCGTCCTGGTCTTCCACGACGTCTCGGAGAAGCGGGATGCCGAGGCCAAGGTGCACGCGCTTCGCGAGCAGGATCGGGCCCGGATGCAGAATGTCCTGGAGAGCATCACCGACGGCTACATGACGATGGACCCGGGCTGGCGGCACACCTACGTCAACGAGGTGGCCTTGCGTCTGACCGGCATGAAGCGGGAAGAGCTGATCGGCCGGACGCACTGGGAGGCATTCCCGGGGGCCGTGGGGACGCAGCTCGAGGCCATTTTCCGCCGGGTCGCCGCGGAGCGAGTGACCGTCGAGTTCGAGAACTACTACGAGCCCTTCGGGCGGTGGTACGCCAATAAGGTGTCGCCCGCGACCGACGGCGGGGTCCTGCTGTCCTTCGAGGATATCACCGACCGGAAACGCGACGCCGAGGAGCTCCGTCAGAGCGAGGACCGGTTCCACACGCTCGCCGAGACGATTCCACAGCTCGCCTGGATGGCGCGGCCCGACGGGGATATCTTCTGGTACAACCGGCGGTGGTACGACTACACCGGCACGACGCCCGAGGAGATGCAGGGGTGGGGCTGGCAGAGGGTCCACGACCCGGAAGTTCTCCCGACGGTCCTCGACCGCTGGAAGGGCTCGATCGGGACCGGCGAACCCTTCGACATGGTGTTCCCGATCAAGGGGGCCGACGGCCGGTTCCGGCCGTTCCTCACGCGCGTCATGCCGCTCAAGGACGACGAGGGCCGGGTACGCCTCTGGTTCGGGACGAACACCGACGTCACCGAACAGGGGCGAAACGCCGCCCTGCTGGAACAACAGAAACAGGTCCTCGAGCTCATCGCGGGCGGTTCGAGCCTCGCGTCGGCGCTCGATGCCCTCTGCCGGATGGTCGAGAACCACTCGGGGAACACGCTCTTCGCGTCCATCCTCATCGTCGACCGGGAGGAGGGCGGCCGCCTGAGGCATGGGGGGGCACCGAGCCTCCCCGAGGCGTACATCCGGGCCATCGACGGCGTCGCCTTCGGCCCCGGGGTCGGCTCATGCGGGACGGCGGCCCACCGGGGAGAGCCGGTGTTCGTCGCCGAGATCGCGACGGACCCTCTCTGGGCCGGCTTCGCCGAGCTGGCCCTCGCCCACGGCCTCCGGGCCTGCTGGTCGCTGCCGATCCTCTCCGGCACGGGCGACGTGCTCGGCACCTTCGTCATGTATGACTCGAGCCCCCGCCATCCCACCCCGGACGACCTCCGCATCGTCGATATCGTCACCCGGACCGCGTCCATCGCCATCGAACGCGATCGCTCCGAGTCGGAGCAGAGGCGGGCGGCAGCAGCCACGGCGCGGCGGAGCGAGCAGCTCCAGAAATTGGCGGAGATCTCGGGCCGCATCAACTCGGCCCGCGACGTCAACTCCGTCATCGGGATCGTGACCGAGGAGGCCCGCAACCTTTTCGGGGCGAAACAAGCCGCGACGAGCATCGTGCTGGACCCGAGCCAGCCCCAGCCGCTGAACGTCGTCGCGGTTGCCCGGAACTCGCCGCAGGAAGGGAAATCGGCCGCCGCGAGCGTCGCGAAGCTTGACGAGGTCCTGCACGCCGAGCAACGGCCGATTCGCCTGGCCCAGGATGCCCTCGGGACGGACCCGCGATGGAAGAAGCTCGAGGAGATCGTCCTCGTGAGGCCGTGCGAGGGCGGCTTCCTCGCCGCACCGGTCGTCGGCCGCGACGGCAAGAGCATGGGCCTCCTCCAGCTCGCCGACAAGGAGGGGGGCGAGTTCTCGGAGGACGACGAGGTCATCCTCCTGCAGCTCTCGCGGCTCGCGGCGATCGCCGTCGAGAACGCGAGGCTCTACGAGGAGCTGCGCACGAACGACCGGCGGAAGGACGAGTTCCTCGCCATGCTCGCCCATGAACTCAGGAACCCGCTCGCCGCGATCAGCAACGCCGTGACCGTCACGACGCGGACCGGGCTCCGGGAGCACATCGACTGGTCGATGGAGGTCATCGGCCGTCAGATGAAGCACCTCACCCGGCTCATCGACGACCTGATGGACGTCTCCCGCATCAATCGGGGGAAGATCGAGCTCAGGAGGGACGTGCTCGACGTGACCCCCATCCTGGACAGTGCGGCGACGACGGTCCGGTCGCTCGCCGAGGAGCGGAAGCACTCGCTGGAGGTCGTGATCGACCGCGGGAACCTCTGGGCCGACGTCGACCCGACGCGGCTCGAGCAGGTGGTGGTGAACCTCCTGAACAACGCGGCGAAGTACAGCGAGAACGCCGGGCATATCCGGCTGTCGGCCGAGCATCGCGGGGACGAGCTCATCATCGCCGTCCGGGACAAAGGCGTCGGCATCTCCCCCGAGAAGCTGCCCCAGATGTTCGAACTCTTCGCCCAGGGGGACCGCACGCTCGCCCGGAGCGAGGGGGGCCTCGGCATCGGGCTCACGGTGGTCAAGAAGCTCGTCGAGATGCATGACGGGAGCATCACGGCGAAGAGCGAGGGGCTTGGGAAGGGGAGCGAGTTCACGATCCGGCTCCCGGCGGCCGGGAGGCCCGATGTCGCCAGGGCGAAGGCGACGGGGCCGGCGGTCCAGTCGAGCAGGAGGGCCCGCATCCTCGTCGTCGACGACAACGTGGACACGGCCAGGGGGATGGCGAGGCTCCTGAAGCTCCTCGGCCATGAGGTCGCCGTCGCCCATGACGGGCACGAGGCCATCGAGGTCGCGAAGGAGTTCTCGCCGGAGTTCGTCCTCCTAGACATCGGCCTCCCCGGGATGGACGGATACGAGGTCGCCTCGCGGATGCGACACGAAGAGTACTGCAAGGACGCGGTCATCGTGGCCGTCTCCGGGTACGGCCAGGACGAGGACCGCCGCCGCTCGAAGGAGGCGGGATTCGACCACCACCTCATCAAGCCGCTCGATCACGACGCCCTCATCTCGCTGCTCTCCGCCGGGAGCAACGGGCGTGGATGACGGCCAGGCCGGAGGGGGAGCCGATTAGCGGTAGTCGCCGACGCGGGAAAGCAGCGTCTCGGAGTCGAGGGGCTTCGCGAGGAAATCCGCCGCCCCCGCCCGGCGAGCCTCATGCTCGGCCTCCACGGACGAGACGGCGGTCATCGCGACGAGCGGGACCGAGGCGAGGTGCGGCATCTTCCGCAGGCGACGCATCAACTCCAGGCCGTCGAGGACCGGCATCATCAGGTCGGTCAGGACCAGGTCCGGCACGAAATCCGGCAGGCAGGCGAGCGCCTCCTGGCCGTCGGCCGCCTCCCTCACCTCGAAGCCGCCTTGCCGGAGGATCCGGGCGAAGAGGTTGCGGAGCGGCTCGGTGTCTTCGACGAGGAGGATTCTCATGGAGTCAAAACTCGGGGACGGCCCGGCCCGGGGTGCAAGTGTTTCCGATTCACGACCCCTGGGCGGATGGGGCCGCGAGAACCAAAAATATTATCAAGAAAGCATGTGCAAACCAGATGCCGGCGATCCGTCAAGGCTGCGCGAAATCGAGATCGTGCCCTCAAGCGAAGACGCTCCGGATCGCCGCCTGTTGCACGGACGGATACAGGTGCCGGTACCTCCGCCTCATCTCCTCGGTCGTGTGGCCCACCCACTCGTCGATGAGCCGCTGGTCGACGCCGCGGCTGGCGCAGAGCGCCACGAACGCGTGCCGGAAGACGTGCCACCCCTTGACGACCGACCACCTCGACCGGGAGAGCGTGCGCTTCAGGTGGTCGTGGGCCTCGTCGGGCGTGAGGGGCCCCGGGGCCGGGCGTTCCGCCCGATCGGTGACGGTCGACTTCCTGCCCCCGGCGGTCCTGGCCCGCGTCGCATCGCCGAGATGTCCCGTCGTCCGCGATCGCTACCTGCTCCTCCCGACCTCGCCTTCGTGGCACAACAGCGCCGGGCCGCCGGGATGCCGCGCGAGCCAGTCCTTCAGCACCCCGGCGAGGATGGGCGAGAGGGGCACATCTCGCGTGGTCCGCCTGCCGCGGGCCCGCTTCTTCTCGCGGATGCGGACGATGCCGAGGGCGAGGTCCACGTCGGTAACCCTCATCCTCACGAGCTCGCTCCGCCTCGCGCCCCTGTGGGCCGCCGTGCACACCATCGGGTGGACCCACGGGTGCAGGGCTCCCTCGGGGATGATGCCCAGGATCTCCTCCACCTCCGGAAGTGTCGGGTAGAACGAGTCCCACAGGTCGGCCCGCTCGGCCTCC
The DNA here is from genome assembly GCA_031411935.1 of Planctomycetales bacterium. GTDB lineage: Bacteria > Planctomycetota > Planctomycetia > Isosphaerales > Isosphaeraceae > JAQGHR01. The sequence goes on from JANOBY010000743.1 coordinate 6,175, forward strand.
GTCGCGCCGGGTAACTGCCGCTCGACCTGCTCCCGGGTCTGGAACGGCGGCTTCTCGTCGTGCTTCGGGTAACGCAGCCCCTCGTTCGGGAATTTGCCCGGGACGAGCCCCGTTTTCGCCGCCCAGTTCCAGGCCGTCCTGAGGGCGATGATCTCCTTCTTGATCGTGGCGGGGGAGAGCGTCCTGCCCCGGTGCCCCCTGGCCTTCGACCGCCGCTCGACGTAACCCTGGAGGTCCGGGAGCGACAGCTCCGCGATCGGGAACCGCTCCCCCAGGCTCGACGCGAGGTGCTTGAAGTGGAGCCGGATGCCGTCGAGCGTACGCTCCTCGAGCGAGGACGCGTGGGTCTGCTGGTAGAGGTCCCTCAGGCCCCCGAGGGGCGGGGCGGCGGGCGAGGGGACGGCCAACTCTCCTCGGGGCCCGGGGGGCTTGCCGTCGTGCCGGACGAAGTCGACGATCTCCGAGCCCCGCGGGAGCTCGATCACCCCCTGCTCGAGCCGCATCAGCAGGTACTCGACCTGCGCGCCCTTGGTCCGGGCCTCGGCCTCGGTGACCTTGCCGATGGTGATCCACTTCCGCTTTCCGTGCCAGCAGAAGACGCACGCGTAACTCTTGCCGCGAAGTTGCAGGGAAGCCATGTCGCCCGTCTCCGGGCAATATCAACGCCACGCGAGCCCAATGTCTTCAGCAGTCGACCTGAATCGGGAGGACAAGAATCGCCATAAGTCTATAGTACCGAAGGTGGGACTCGAACCCACACGGGTGTTACCCCACCGGATTTTGAGTCCGGCGCGTCTGCCATTCCGCCACTTCGGCTATGCTGGTCCTTCGTTGAGTCTACGGACGCTTGCTGTGGTGTCAACCCCTGAGGTCGTTTCGAGGTTTTTGTGAGCCGCATTGATTGCCTCGTGGATTGGCTGTTTCCTGCGCGGGATGTGACCCCGTCGGCAGTGGTTCGTGGCCTTTCGGAGCCGGAATCGGGGCCGGCGGCGGACAACCTTGTGAGCAATGAGGACTCTTATGTCCGGGGTGCCGGCGACCTGGAGGATCGCTCGGCACCTGACGGGGTCTATCTTGGGGTAGGGCCGGATCAGAATTTTTCGATGATTGCGGGCTGTCGGCCGGCGATGGCGCTGGTGGTCGATTATCGGCGGCGAAATCTTGTGCTCCACCTCGTTCATGCGGCGCTGATGAGGCTCTCGGCCGACCGGGTCGGCTATCTGTCTCTCCTGCTCGCGCGGACGGTTGAGGTCCCGATGGGCCTGGCGAAGCTCTCGGGCGCGGACCTGGCGCGGGCGTTCTCGGCGGTGCCCATGGATCGTGCGCGGCTTCGAATGGCGATCGCCGAGGTGGCCCGGCTCCTTCGGCCTTTGGACCTCGTCGGCGAGGACGAGTGGCCGGCCGTCGCCACGCTCCAGGCCAAGCTTGCCGGGGCGGGCATGGCGTACCGGTTCCTGAGTCTTCCGGGTTATCCCAGCCTGGGCGAGATGATCGGGGCGAACGATCGGCGAGGCCGTCCCGGGCACTTCCTTGGGAGTGAGGACCGCTACAGGCGCGTCCGCGATCTCCAGGTTGCCGGACGGCTCCTGCCCGTGATCGGCGACTTCTCGGCCGAGGATGGGGCCCTGAAGCGGATCGCCACCTGGTTGAGGGCTCACGACAGGAAGCTTTCGGTGGTCTATGTGTCGGACGTGGAGTTCTTCCTCCTGCGTGCGGGGCGATTCGAGGCTTATGCGAAGAACCTTGCGGCCCTGCCCCGGATGGACCGCGCCGTGATCGTGCGGACGAGCACCCAGCCGATCGAACATCGCGAGCGGGTGGACGGGGATTCGGCCACCACGATCGTTCGCGACCTGGGGACGTTTCTTCACGAGGCCCTTGCGGGTAAGATCCGATCGGCCGCCGATCTGTTCCCGGCCTGAACCTGAAGCCCTCTGGGATGGGACCTGCGATGGCCGGAGGCTGGAACGTGGGGCTCGCGGCGCTGGACCCGAAGGCCGCGAGCTTCGCGACCGATTGCGTGAACCTGGTCCTGTCCGAGGCACGGCGAGTCGGGGCCAGCGACATCCATCTTCAACCGGGCCCCGACGCCCTGGAGATTCGCCTGCGGGTGGACGGCGTGCTGCAACCCGCCGCCATGCTCCCTGCGGGCGTGGGGCCCAACGTGGTGGCCCGGCTCAAGGTGCTGTCGGACCTGCTCACCTATCGGACCGAGATTCCCCAGGAAGGGCGCATCCGCACGCCCCCGGGCGAGATCGAGATGCGCGTGAGTACCTTCCCCACGCTTCATGGAGAGAAGGCCGTGGTGCGCCTGTTCGCCGAGACTGGCCGCTTCCAGCGCCTGGGCGATCTGGGCCTGCCCGAGGAGATCCGCTCCTCGCTCGACGGGTTGCTTGGGGAGACCTCGGGCATGGTCCTCCTGACGGGGCCGGCCGGCGGAGGCAAGACGACCACCATCTATGCCTGTCTGCGAGAGCTCGTGGCGTCGACTCAGGGGCGGCGGAGCCTGGCGAGCCTGGAGGACCCGATCGAGTCGGCGGTTCCAGGTGTATCGCAGTCGCAGGTGAATCCGGCGGCGGGGTTCGACCTGGCCACGGGCTTGCGATCGTTGATGAGACAGGACCCCGAGGTGATCGCCGTGGGCGAG
>JANOBY010000744.1:0-14870 GCA_031411935.1 Planctomycetales bacterium
GGCGTCGTGGGCGATCTCGGCGGTGCGGTCGGTGCTGCGGTCGTTCACGACCAGGATGTCGAGGTTGGGGTAGTCCTGGGCGCTGACCGAGCGGAGGCAGTCGCCGAGCTTCTCCTCCTCGTCCTTCGCCGGGATGATCGCCGTGACGAGCGGAGCCGGCGAGCCCGAGAACTTCGGGGAGGTCCGCCTGAGGATGTCGAACTTCGAGCGGATGATGCTGATCGCCAGGTGGCGGAGGAACCACGTGGCCACGATCGAGGCATAGACCCAGAGGATGATGCGTTCGGTGAGTGTCATCCGGGCCTCACGATCGGGGGTCGGCGGCACGGGTGCGGCGCAGGCCGAGGATCAGTTCGACCTGCCCGATCGGCTGACCGGTCTGCCGGGCGATCGCCTCGGGAGAGGTGCCCGCGTCGGACATGGCCCAGATCGCTCCAAAGCGTCTGGAGAGATCGGCGGGCATCTCGTGGGCCTCGGGCACAGGCGCGGAGAGGTCGGGAACCGCGATCAGCCTGGGGCCCGTCATGGCCGAGGGCTCGCGGCGGTCGGCGCGAACGGGCCTGGGGGCCGGTGCAACGTCGGGCGGAGGAACCTCCTCCCCTTTCTCGACCGTCGCCGATGGCCGGGCGTCCAGATCGTCGGCAAGGGCCCGCGCCACGGCCTGCCACTCCAGGCGCGTGCGGATCGCTAGCGAGATCGCGGCCAGCGCGATGACGAGCGAGCACCAGGCAACGAACAAGGGGTCGGTCATCGCGATTCCTTCCATGGGTCGCGACCTCAACGGGGGCGGGACGCGACCCGCCCCGCGGATCAATGGTCATGAGGGTGAGGATGGCCATGGTCGTGGCCGTGCGAGTGGTCGTGAGCGGTCTCGGTGGAGGCGGCAGATTTCGCGGGGGCCGCGGGCGATGCGGTGACCACGCCGTCGGCCATCTGGGCGGCCCGGTAGACGTCTCGCAGGGGGACGCCCTGCTCGGCGGCGATGCGGGCGCAGTCCTCGTACTCGGGGCTGAATTGCGGGGGGCGGCCGTCGAGCCAGCCGAGCTTCCCCTTCACCGGCCCGAGCGGCGTGTCGACCACGGCGGCCTTGCGGTTGAGCTTGTGGCGGCTGACCTGGTACCGGCGCACGCCCAGGGTGGTCGTCTCGCGGAACAGGATCTCCTCCATGCGGGGGACCGAGGCCTCGTCGCACAGGACCGAGATCATCACGCCGGGCCGGTTCTTCTTCATCTGGATCGGCGTGAGGAACGCGTCGAGTGCCCCGGCCGCCATGAGCTGCGCGGTGGTGTAGCCCACGACCTCGCCCGGCAGATCATCCAGGTTCGTCTCCAGGACGGTCACGCGGTCGCCGCCCGCCGGGACGGCCGACGTCCCCACGAACAGGCGCAGGATGTTGGCCACGCCCGCGGGGTTCTTGGTGCCCGCGCCCAGGCCGATCGTCTCGATGGTCATCGGCGGGACGGGCCCGAAGGCCTCGCACACGGTCGCCAGAATCGCCGCGCCGGTGGGGGTGGTCTGCTCGAAGTCGCCCGTGGATTCGGCCAGGGGGATGCCCTTGAGCAGGGTCGCCGTGGCAGGAGCCGGAAGCGGCATGCGCCCGTGCGCGGCCTTCACGGAGCCTCGGCCCGGAGGCACCGGGCTCCCCTCGAACCGATCCACGCCGAGCAGGTCCAGGCCGACCGCCGCGCCCACGATATCGACGATCGAATCGACCGCGCCGACCTCGTGGAAGTGGACCTTCTTGATGTCGATCCCGTGCGCCTGGGCCTCGGCCTCGCCGATCTTCCCGAAGATCCGCTTGGCGAGATCCGCCTGCTTCGGGGTGATCGCCGCCTTGTCGATCATGGCCTCGATATGGTGCAGATGGCGGTGAGCATGCTCGGGCTGGGCGACCACGTTGGCCCAGGTGGCGCGGAAGCCGCCCCTCTGGGCGGTCTCGAACGTGACCTCGACCGGCAACGCCAGGCTCCCGATGGCCGAGAGCAACGCCTTGGGGTCCACGCCCGCGTCCACCAGCGCGCCCAGGGTCATGTCGCCCGAGATGCCGGAGAAGCAATCGAAGTAAGCCAGCCGCACGCGGTCATCCTCGCCAGGGAGCAGTCCGGGCCCAGTTGGACCCCATTCTACTCGGCAAGCCCCCGGGAGCAAGGTCGGAAGCTTCGGCCCCGTCGTTCCAGCGCCTTGATCTTCCGAGGAAGATGGGTCAGGATTCCACGGCCTTCAACGCCATCCGGGTCGGGCTGGTTCCCAGCGCGCCCGGAGTGTGATGGTGGAGGCTGTCCTTCGGCCGGAACGCCAGGGCGAACACCAAAAGCAGCCCGAAATCGATCGCGGCCGGGATGCTGAATACGCTCTGCCAGCGGCTCCCCGAGTGCTCCATGACCTCCCCCGCGAGCAATCCGCCCGCGAGCGACCCGAAGCCCGACGTGATGACGACCCACAGGCTTTGCACGCCGGCCCGGTGGTCGGGCGGGGCGTGGGCGTCCAGGTACATGGGGGCGGTGATGTGGAAGAACGCGATCGCGAACCCGTTCAGCGGGATGATCAGCAGCGAGAGGCTCGGGCTCGGCCCCAGGGCGAACGCCGCGTGGTACGCCACCCACGACGCGATGCCAAGCGTCATGGTCTTGCGGCGTCCCAGGCGGTGCAGGACCAGCGGTAGGAGGCCCAGGGCGAGGATCTCGGGCACCTGCCCCAGCGTCATGTCGCGCACGACTTCCTGACGCGTCAGGCCCAGGTCGCGCAGATAGGCGGGCACGGCCTGATAGACGAACGGGGTGGTCATGCTCACGCCGAATCCGACCACGAGCAGGACGAGCACGCCCGGACGGCGGAGCAGGTCCAGGGCCTCGTGGATCGGGAGCCCCTTCTGGCCCGTGGCGAGCGGGGGCGTGTCGGGCAGATACATGCAGAAGAGGGACAGGGCCACCGAAAGGGCCGAGCCGATGGCGAACGCCTCGTACGTGCCCAGCGTGGGGCCGGACCCTCCGCGTGCCGTCATGACGGCCGAGACGAACCATCCCACGGCCATCCAGCCCACGGTCCCCCAGAGCCTCACGGCGCCGAACTCGTCGCGGGGGCGTTCCAGGTTCCTCATGGCGATCGTGTTGAGCAGCCCCAGGTAGGGGATCACGACCATCCAGTAAACGAGAAACAGCGAGAACAGCCCCACAAACCCCGTGACCACCCCCGAGGCCGCCACGGCAAGCAGGACGCTGCCCGCGGCGAAGAGGATGGACAGTAATTTCTGCGCAGACAGGTAGCGGTCGGCGACCCTCCCGGCGATCCACGGGGTGATCAGCGCCGAGAGCGCGAGCGTGGCGAAGATCCAGCCGCGACCTCTGCCCGAGATTCCCAGATCCTTGAGATGGACCGAGAGCACGGGCCACCAGGCCCCCTGGACGGCATAGGCCAGGGCCATCATGACCGAAAGGCGCGAACGAATCCCCACGACGCCTCCTGCGCGGACGGGGAAAGCTGGGCGAGGGAAAAGGACGCTCGATGGCGATGGCCATCAGGAACGAGGGGTGGGAACGATCCAGCCCCTTCAGCAACAGAGGATGTCGCCGTCGGGGCCATGGAAAGTCGAGGCGGAGAGGGGGTGGTCCAGCGTGGGGCCGGACCGTCTCGGCTCAGATCGGGTACATGTGCTTGAGCTCGGCCCGCGCCTTGGCGCTGCCCTTGGAGGCCTTGATCAGCGGGAAGGTCTTGACCACGCCGTCAACCTCCAGCTTGAGGATGCCCGAGCGGATGACCGAGGTGGCCACGCGGACGTAGCGGGTGGTGCCGTTGGGCAGCCACACGTGGATGCGCTGCAGGTTCGGCTCGAACGTGCGGCGGCTGATGCCGGTGGTCTTGATACCCACGCCGCCGAGGTACTTGGCTTTACCGCGGGTCGTGATGTGGTTGCCGAAGGTCGTCTTCTTGCCGCTAACTTCGCACTTCTTGCCCATCGCGGGAAACTCCTGACTCGATCGATCGCCGATTCACGTCGCGAGGCGAGGTGAAGGGATCGGATTACTTGCTCTTGTCGGCCGCCGCCAGAGGATTGTGCGTCTTGGAGCGCTGGACGTTGCCGCACTCTTCCACCAGTTCGCACACCTTGTGAGGCGGGATGGCGATCTTGCACTGCGGGCAAATGTTCAGAGCCGGCGCCGTCAAGGCATCGTGACTTCTTCGCATCCCCTGCTTTGAAGGTGATTTACGTCGCTTCGGTACGCCCACAACACACTCTCCCGCGCCACGCCGGACCTGAGGGGAAACTGACGAAAAGAGCCCACTCTAACGAGATTGGCCCACCACTGGCAAGGGGATTTCCGCCGATTGCGCCGGGGAGTCAGGCATCGGGGCCGCGATTGGCGGCCTCGAACAGCTCGCGAAGAGAGAGCCGGAAGCCTGGCAGGACCGCTCCGCCGTCCAGCGAGTCGTCCTCGGTCAGCAGGGCGGAGTCCTCCACCGAGGAATACACGCGGGCGGTCCGGGTCCTGGGGTCGATGAGCCAGACAAGCACGACGCCCGAGTCGAAATACTCGCGGACCTTGCGGTTCATTTCTCGCTTGGTGTTACTCTTGCTCAGGACCTCGACGGCGAGATCCAGGCCCAGCATGGGCACGGGCCCGACGGGTTTCTTTCGGTCGGGCAGACGATCCCAGGAGACGAAGGAGATATCGGGTACGCGGAGCAGGCCCGTCGTCAGCCGAAGGGTGCCATCGGGGCCGTTTGCGAGTCCCAGATTCCGGATCCTGAGGAAATTCGCCAGATAGAAGATGAATTCGAACGTGACCTGGCCTAAGTCATACCCCATCGGCTTCTCCACGAGGGTCCCTTCGACGAGCTCGCAGATGATGTTCTCGTGGTCGAGGACACTTATCAGGTCGGCCTCGGTGGCGGTCCCGGGGGTAGGGATCAGGCGGATGCGTTCGGGGGGGATGCCGTCGAGCCTTTCGATCAGCTCGGCGACCGTTCTGGCCGGGGCGAGCGTCAGGGCCGTTGTCATGGGCATGCCTCCGCGAAGGGGTCCGATCCCGCGTCATTCAGTCTAACGGACGAACCACAACCCCGCCAGCGCGCGAGGCCGCCGAGTCGGGTTCAACCGGCTCGGCGGCCTCTCTAGACTAAGACGCGTGGCGTAACGTCGGGGACGACGCGATTACTCGCTCTTCGGGGTGGCGCCGCCGCTTCCGCCCGGGGTGCCGCTGCCCGTGCTGTTGCGCGGGGTGCTTCCGCCGGTCGTGCCGTCCGAGGTTCCCGAGCCCGAGGCGCCTCCGGGGGTGCCGGTGCCGGTGGAGCTGCCCGGCTCGGTGCGATGACGGTCCCGATCGGAACCGGTGCGGTGCTCGGCGCTGTCGTCGTCCTTATCGCTCATGTATTTCATGGCGATCGGGCGGATCTGCTTGAGGTGGTCCTTCAGGTGGGGGAGGGTCCGGGCGGCGAAGGCCTTCGTCTCGTTGTCCATCCCGCGTTCGGCCTCGGCCTCGTACATGGAAACGGCGTCCATGTGGGCCAGCAGTTGGGCCTTGGCGTAGCAGCGGTCGAACTCCTCGCCGGTCAGGCCGGCCAGGCTCTGCGAGCAGAAGGCGGCACGGGCGTCGAGCGCGGTGGGCATGGTCACGCCCTTCTGCCCGGCCACGGCCTTGAGCTCCTGGTTGGCCTTGGTATGCTCATCGACCATGCGCTGGCTGAAGGCCTTGAGGTCGGGGTCGGTCGCCTGCTTGAGGCCCAGCTGGCTGAGGTTCATCTCGGCCGCGCCCGCCGAGGCGGCGGCGGTCATGAAAAGCTGGTCGCTCACGCCCGATCGCTTCGCGGTGTCCTGGCCGCCGGCCCCGGTCTGCCTGCCCGCCCCGGTCGCGGTCCCGGCCTGCCCGCGGGTGCCCGTCTGTCCACCGGCTCCGGCCCCGGCCTGGGTGCCCGAGGCCCCTCCGGCACGCGTGCCGGTCCCGGTCTGGGTCCCGGCCCCGGCCTGTCCGCCCGTGACCGGGTTGGTCTGCCCGCCGAGCGAGCCCGAGGGGAGATCCTGGCCGCGGGCCGCGGGAATGATCAGCGCGGCCGCCATGGCGGCCAAACACGTTGTACGCAGCATGTCATCGTTCTCCTGTGGGTGCGTCCTGGATGAGTCGATGCAACTCCTGGCGCGTCCGGGGGGCCCGAATGGGGCCGCAACGAATCGCCAGGTATGCAGGTCTGCAACCGTTGCGCCGTCAGGCCCGAAATCCCTCTCCCGGGGCGATGCTCGCTCCGGAACGATTGACGCGCGCGGGGGGGCGACCTAAGATCGGCGTCTCGCCCGCAGAGGCTCCGGCGAGCCCGCCGGCTGACCCGCCCCGTTCCCGTGGCCGTGCCGATCCTGCCCCTTGGTGCCGCACGCCTCCGCCCTCTCCAGGAAACCACGACGATGACGGCCGAACCCGACGGCGGATCGATCCACAGCATGCTGGTCGAGACCCGAGTCTTCCCGCCCCCGGCCGAGTTCGCCAGCGCGGCCCACATCAAGAGCCTCGACGAGTACCAGGCGCTTTGGGACCGCGCGAAGGCCGACCCCGAGGCGTTCTGGGGCGAGATGTCCCGCACCCTGGACTGGGACACCCCGTGGTCGCAGGTCCTGGACTGGCAACCCCCCCACGCGAAGTGGTTCGTCGGAGGGAAGCTCAACGCCGCCACCAACTGCGTGGACCGGCACTGCGACGGCGGACGCAAGAACAAGGCCGCGATCATCTTCGAGGGCGAGCCCGGCGACCGCCGCGTGCTCCGCTACCAGGACCTCCAGCGCGAGGTCTCGAAGTTCGCCAACGTCCTGAAGTCGCTGGGCGTGAACAAGGGGGACGTGGTCGCCATCTACATGCCCATGATCCCCGAGTTGGTCATCGCCGTGCTCGCCTGCGCCCGCATCGGGGCCCCCCACACGGTGGTCTTCGGCGGGTTCAGCTCCGAGGCCCTCTCCGGACGCATTCAGGATTGCGGGGCCAAGGTCCTCGTGACCGCCGACGGCGGATTCCGGCGCGGCAAGATCGTGCCCCTCAAGGAGAACGCCGACGGCGCAGCCGCCCATTGCCCCACGATCCGCAGCGTGGTCGTGGTCAAGCGCACGGGCCACGAGGTCGCCATGACCGAGGACCGCGACCTCTGGTGGGACGACCTCATGAAGCACGCCTCGGCCCACTGCCCGGCCGAGTCGGTGGACAGCGAGCACCCGCTCTACATCCTCTACACCTCGGGATCGACCGGGAAGCCCAAGGGCATCCTCCACACCACCGGCGGGTACCTGCTGGGCACCGCCGTGACCACGCGATGGGTGTTCGACCTGAAGGAGGACGACACCTACTTCTGCACCGCCGACGTGGGGTGGGTCACCGGCCACTCGTACCTCGTGTATGGGCCCCTGGCCAACGGGGCAACGATCGTCATGTACGAGGGGGCGCCGAACTGGCCCGACGAGGCCCGGTTCTGGAAGATCATCGAGGATTACCGCGTGTCGATCCTCTACACCGCGCCCACCGCCATCCGCGCCTTCATGAAGTGGGGGAACCACTTCCCCGAGCGGCACGACCTCTCCAGCCTGAGGCTCCTGGGCAGCGTCGGCGAGCCGATCAACCCCGAGGCCTGGATGTGGTACCACGAGGTGATCGGCGGAGGGAAATGCCCGATCGTGGACACCTGGTGGCAGACCGAGACGGGCGCCATCATGATCTCCCCCCTGCCCGGCGCCACGCCCACCACGCCCGGCTCGGCCACGCGCCCCCTGCCCGGCATCGTGCCCGAGGTCGTGGACAAGATGGGCAACCCCGTGGCCGCCGGCAAGGGCGGGTTCCTCGTGATCAAGCAGCCCTGGCCCTCGATGCTCCGCACCCTCTGGGGCGACGACGACCGCTACAAGCAGACCTACTGGACCGAGATCCCCGGCGTGTACTTCACGGGCGACGGCGCGAGGCTCGACTCCGACGGCAACCTCTGGATCCTCGGCCGCGTGGACGACGTGCTGAACGTGTCGGGCCATCGCCTCTCCACGATGGAGGTCGAGAGCGCCCTGGTCAGCCACCCCAAGGTCGCCGAGGCCGCCGTGGTGGGCAAGCCCGACGAGATCAAGGGCCAGGGCATCGCCGCCTTCGTCACGCTCGCCGGGGGACAGGCCCCGAGCGACGCGCTCAAGAAGGAATTGCAGGCCCACGTGGTGAAGGAGATCGGCGCCCTGGCCCGGCCCGACGAGATCCGATTCACCGCCATGCTGCCCAAGACCCGCTCCGGAAAGATCATGCGCAGGCTCCTCCGCGACGTGGCCGCGGGCCGCGAGAGCGCGGGCGACACCAGCACGCTCGAAGACCTGAGCGTCCTGGCCAAGCTCCACGCCGACGACGAGTCGTGAGGTCGGGCCGAACGTGCCACGCGCCGGGGGCAGTTGGGTTTTCCTTCCCCGCGCGTGGCACGTAAAATGAAGCGGATCCCCAGGATGGGGCCGCTCCCGAATGCGCTCGCCGGCGAGCGATCCCTCAGCGAGACCTCGGAGCCGTGTTCATGGACCCCGCGATCCCTCCCGCCGACACTCCGCCCGTTTCGCCCAGGCGCACGAGGCGATGGTGGAAGCTCGCCGCCGCCCTTGGCGCCGCGATCGCGGTCCCGATCCTCGCCCTGCCCTGGGTTTTGAGCACCCCCTCCGCAACGCGGTGGCTCATGGAGAAGGCCAACGCCGCCCTGGGGCCCGGCGATCTGCGGGTCGATCGCCTGCGACTGTCCTGGTTCCGCCCCACGACGCTGGACGGGGTGACGATCCTCGACGACGAGGGGGACGTGATCCTCTCGGCCCCGCGAGCGGTCTGGGATCGCAACCTCTTCCAGGCGATCTTCGGGCGCCCGAGGCTGGGCACACTTTCGCTCGAAAAGGGGACGATCGATGTCGAGCGGCGTCCCGATCATCGGATCGACCTGATCGAGTTCCTCAAGCCGATCCTCCAGGGGCAGCCCGGGACGGACCTGACCATCCGCATCGAGAACGCCACCGCCCGATTCCGCAGCCCCGAGCTGCGCGAGCCGATCCTCGCCGACGACTTCGACCTCCTCATCCGCAGGCCCAACGCCCCCGGCCCGATCGCCTGGCAGGCCGACCTGGCGAGCGAGGGGGGCCGCACGCTCCGGATCGATGGCGAATTCGACCGCTGGGACGGCGAGGCCCCCGAGCGCAACGGCCTGAAGCTGGGGCTCAACGCCCTCCGCTGGCCGCTCGCGATCCGCTCGGGAGGGGTGGACGCCGACGTTGAAATCTCGAAGGGTGTCGTTGCGGAGCGAACCCAGGGGTTCTGGAGTGTGGGCTCGACCCTCGAGCTGCAAGCCATCCAGATCACAGGGGATGCGCTGCGAGGCGACCTGGTGAGCCTGGACCGGGTCGAAGCCAATTTTGGACTTGCTCAGGCCGCTTCGGGCTGGTCGATCCGCACGCTCGACCTCCGCACGCCGCACGGGTCGCTCTCCGCCACCGGGCCGATCCCCGCCGAGAGCGGCGAGTCGAATCGGATCACGGGCCGGCTCGACCTGGCCTCGCTCGTCGCGAGCCTCCCGCACACCCTCGGCCTGAAGGACGGGCTGACCCTCGATCGGGGGCTCGCCGAGATTTCCATCGGGGCCGCGACCGACGGCCCGACCCGTCGGTGGACCGCCGAGGCGTCGTTGACCGACCTCGCCGGACGCGTGGGGGCGACCGCCGTGGCCCTCCGCCAGCCCGCGACCTTCGAGCTCAAGGCCACGCAGAAGGCCGACGCCATTGCCGTGGAGACCCTCACAATCCGGAGCGCGTTCCTCAATGCGGAGGGCCGGGGGGACCTGGCCTCCGGCGTGAAGCTCGCGGGCACGCTCGACCTCACCGCCTTCGCCCGGCAGGCCGGGGACTTCGTGAACCTGGAACGCGCGGGGCTCGCCGGGAACGGGCCGATCGCCCTCGACCTGAAGCGCGAGGCCGACGGGCCGTTCGTGGGCAACCTCTCGCTGAGCTTCGAGACCGCCAGCGTGGGGCCGGCGGGCGACCCGGTCGCGCTCCAGGGCCTGAAGTTCGACGGATCGATCAAGGCCCCTGCTCTGGACATGCCCCGCGACTGGACTTCCGAGGTCTCGCTGGACCTGGCCTCGGCGAGGCGCGACGGCCTGGACCTGGGGCCCACCCAGATCAAGCTCCATTACGAGCCCGGATCGCTGTTGATCGACCCGATCGCCACCTCCCTGAACGGCGGAACCCTGAGGGTCGTCCCCGAATTCGACCTGAAGAGCGAACCGCCCGTCTTCCGGCTCAAGACCGGGACGGAGCTGGTCAGCGCCGAGGTCAACGAGCGGGCCACCCAGCGCGTGCTCGCCTTCGTGGCGCCGATCCTCGAAGGGGCAACACGGGCCAGCGGGCGGGTCTCGGCGACGATCGGACAGGCCGAATTCCCCATCGGATCGGGGAGGCTGGAAGATGCGGTGGTCGAGGGCAACGTGGTGTTCGACCACCTCATGTTCACGCCCGGCCCGCTCACCCGCGAGCTACTCACCCTCCTGAACCGGGACGACACGACCCTGGAGATCGACCAGCCCGTGGTGCTCTCGATCTCCGAGGGGAAGATCTATCAGACGGGCTTCAACGTGCCGATCGGCGACGTGACGGCGGTCTCGATCGAGGGCACGGTGGGATTCGACAAGGTGCTGGACCTGGAAGCCTCGATGCCCATCACGCCCGCCATGTTCCCCAACGGCGGGATCCTGGGCGACTTCATCGCCGGGACCCGCGTGACCGTGCCCATCGGCGGGACCCTGGACAAGCCGCGCATCGACCGCGACGCCTTCCGCGCGGCCATGAGGGACACGGGCCGCGACATGCTCCTCAGGGGGGCCACGCAGGGCGCCGCGAGTATGCTCTTCCGCCTCACCCAGCCCCGCGACCCCAATGCGCCCCGGCCGCTCACGCCCGCCGAACGCAAGGCGAAGCGGCTCGAAAAGAAGCTCGAACGTCGCGGTGGTTAGGGATGCCGAGAATCCGGCCTGATCGTCCCGGCGAATGGCCCGCAGGCCCCTTCAATGGCACGGGCGAGATCATTTCCCGGGGATTTCGACTCGGGTGATCGTGACCCGCGTGACGGTTTCCTCCCTGGCTCGCTGAATCACCACGCTAGTGACCGCCGCGGGGGTCGTGTGCGTGACCACAATCCCGTCGACTCGGTGAGTCTCCACCGAAGCCGACCTCATGATCATGCAGGATGCGCCGCCCGGGAGCTTCCCGGTCGCGGCCCCGATCACGTCCGAGTCGGCCAACTCCTTCGGGTCGAAGCCGAACCGGTTGGCGTAGAACTTCAAGATGGTGTTGGGCGAATCGGCGGAGTCGAAGGCGCTCACGAACTGGGAGGGCTTTCCGGCCGCGAGGATCTCCCTCGCGCCGGGATAGGCCCAACCGGCCGTAACCGTGTCGATATCCTGCGCCACGAGCGATTGAGAAGCGGCCAGGACGACGACGAACCCCATCGCAGTTGCGAACAAACGACGCATTGGTGATCCTCCTCGAAAGCTTCGCCCTCAATGAACACGGAGCACGAGGCCGATCATAAGCCCTTCTACAGGAATCGATCCAGAGGGCGCGCAGAACCAGGGCGACGCGTCCTTCGTCGGAAGAAGGATGCGTCGCCCGTGATGGAATTGGCCTGGAACGTGCAGAGCTTATTGCTCGTTGAGGATCTTCTGGGTGATCTCGCGCTCGCAGACCTTGCACCACTTCCACTTGCCGGGGCCGCAGTGCTCGTCGAGGAAGGTCTTGGCGCTGACGATGGTCCGGAACCAGACCTTGCCCTCGGACTCGCCCACCTTGTCGAGCTTGCCGCAGCGGGCGAAGTGCAGGAGGTTCGAGCCCGCTCGCGACGCGGGCTTCTTGGCGTCGGGCTTGGGGATGGCCCCGTGAAAGACATATCCGATGGCTTCGAGGCGGGTCTCCGCGAAGTCGTCGGGGGTCTCGATCGTCCGGACCGATGCGATCTGATCCTTAATGAGCATCAGAACACCCCAAGAAAAGTGCAGGAAGCGGTGTACGCAACATCTTGTCGCGGCGACAATTGCGGGCCTCAATCTAACCGATTTCGGCCCTCGCAACAAGATCGAACGCGCGGGCGAGTCTCCCCCGCGTTCACTTCCCGTCGCGCACTTCCAGGAACGTATCGCCCAGGAAGATCCAGTTGCCCGGCGTGGCCGAGATCGGCCCGTTGATCCCGAAAATCGCGATCTGCACCTCCTGCCCGGGCTTCGCGTCCTTCAACACCACCCGGTTCGGCGTGTTGAACCCGGCCACGACCGAACCCCCCGACGTGCCCGCCTTGTAGTTGAGCTTGCCGTCCACCCAGACCTCGCCGTAGTCGTCCACGGTGGTCACGAACGAGATAGTTTTGCCTTCGGCCTCGGCGGGCACGGTGATCTTGATCCGGTACCAGTTGAAGCAAAGCTGCCCATTGGCCCGACGCCCGCCCAGGGTGGTGGGGTCGAGGACCTCCCACTTCGAATCATCGAAGTCCGTCTTCTCGGCGCGAGGCTCGAAGTTATAAGTCTTCACCGGCTTGTTCTCGGGAGGAGGCCCCTTCCCGTCCACCTCGATGATCTTCACATCATGATACCGCCACTGCCCCTTGACCTTCTCAACCCCGGCCTTCGTGCGAAGGTCGATTTTGGTGGGAGACTGGCCGTTGGCCGTCGCCGACAGGGCGGCCACGAGCATGGCGAGCCCGGAAACCTGGGCCTTGATCGTCATGGAAGGATCCTCGATTGGGTGAGGGTCGAAGTCGTGTGGCGATTCAGAAATCCTTGCTGCTCTTTCGAGGCCGCATCGCTGGCAACGGTGATTCCGCGGTCGCCTGGATCGCACGCACGCGGAGCCAGACCGGGTCGGTCATCGTGAGCTTCCACACGCCGCTTAGGACGCGCCGGAATTTCGGGTCACGATCGGCCTCGGCTTCCACTCGGTCGATCACCTCCGCGTCGAACCTGGCGAGAAAACCTTCGAGCGGACCGGCGGCGATAGCTTGCAAGACCTGGTCGTTATCAGGGGACGCGGCGACCAAGTCAAGGATCACGCTCCACTGGACGTCGGGGTCGTCCTCGAAGAACGTGAGCGCGGTGATCGCCATTGCCGCTCCCGTCTGGTCCTGCGGGTCGTTCCCAAGGCAGCCCTGGAGATAGGCGAGGATCAGGTCGGGCCGTTGCCCTGCTCGCCAGGGACGATCGAACCCATCGAAGATCCGATCCTCGTCCAGGCCAAGACGATGGAGACCCCGAATGGCGGCGTAGCTCTCCGCCATCTCGCGATTCCTTTCCGAGACCTCGCGAACCCTGGCCAGCCAGGCCCACGCCTGGGTCAGGGTGGCATCCTCGGGATCATGCCGCGATTGCAGGATGGCGATGGACCGTCGCAAGGCCGCCTCCGCGTCCTCGCCAGCCCCCTCGGATTCAAGGTGCATGGCCAGGACACTCAAGGCCTCGGCCAGTTCTCGCGAGTCGGCACCGAAAACGACCTCGGCCCGCGAGACTTCGGCCCGAGCCTGTCCTACCAACGAGTTCAGGGAATCATGCAAGACTTCGATCGCTTCGACCTCGCCCATCCGGCCGGCTTTGCGAAGATGCTTGCAGATACCTTCAAGCGTCCAGGAGATCGCCTCCAGATGGTCCTTCATTCGTCCCGACGCGATCGCCGAGGCCAGGGTGTCGAAGTGGGGAGCCGCTTCCTCGTCGCGCCCCGCTTCGTGCAGGGACCTGGCCAGGCGGAACCGGGTCGTGAAGGTTTCGGAGTGGTCGGGGCCGTAGGTCGCTTCGAAGGCGTCCATGGCTTGACGAAAGAAGCGTTCCGCGTTGCCCGATAGGCGGCCACGGGTGTAGATCATCCCAATCCATCTCGCGGTCTCGGCCGTCTCGGGGGAGGCCGGGCCGAGAAGCCTTTCTCGCATCGAGAGCGACCGGAGGAGCCACCGCTCGGCCTGCTCATAGCGATTGATCCAGAAGTGACGCCTGCCGACATCCGTGAGCATTGCGGCGAGCGCCGCGTCATCTCCTCCGGCCGCAACGTGAGCCTCGATCGCTCTTTCCAAAAGCTCCAGGCTCTCCCGGTTGCAGGGGTCGTCGATGGAGAGGGCCGCGGCCAGGCCTTCCATGGCACTGAGGGTCCCGGGATGATCCGGCCCCAGGGCCTTCTCGCGGATCGCGAGGGCCCGCCGATAGGCGGGGATCGCCTCGTCCTTCTGCCCACGAGTTGCGGCCAGCCACCCGAAATGCTCAAGGGCCGCTGCCGTGATCGGGTGCTCCGGGCCCAGATCCTTCTCGGCCCGTTCGAAGGCTCGGCGCAGCGAGAGTTCCGACTCAGCGAACTCCTCCCGCTCCCAGAGTTTTCGCGCTTCCATGAGAAGCGAGACGACCCATTCCTCAGCGATGGGAGCGGGCGTCTCATCGCCGGCGCTCAACGGCTCCCCGCACCCGAGGCCGGGAAGGTTGTCGCCGCGCTTGACGGCTCGTGCTTCAGGAGGTCCAGGAACACGAACTCGTGATAGGGCTGCGAGGATGCGGGCTGGCCGTCCTTCGAGGCGTTCGCGACCCACATCCGGGTCGACTTCGTCACGAACAGGACGCTGTGGAGGTTCGACTTCATGGCCACCGGGCGGCTCATGAGCTCGCGGGCCGAGGTGGCGTTGAACTGTCCGTAACCGTCCTTGACCCGCCTCGCCAGCTCCTCGTAGCGGTCGCCGGCCGAGAGGAGGACGGCGTCCTTCATGGCGTGCGGGAGGCGGGGGTGCGGCTCGCCCATCTGGATCACGTTGAAGCGGTTCCAGTGGGCTTCCATCCCCACGGCCTTTCCCGATTTGCCGTCGGCGATCACGTAGTAGTACTCGCAGGTCCGG
>JANOBY010000745.1:0-7285 GCA_031411935.1 Planctomycetales bacterium
CAGAAGGACACCGGGCACGGCCTCGCCATGACGATCGAGCCGGTGCCCGACGACCTGTCCTGGCTCGGCCGCCCGCCCGAGTCCTCGGCCGCGACGGACGAGGCCGAGCCCTCGACCATCTACCTCCTGATCGATTGCTCGGCCAGCATGGCCGGGCACCCCTTGCTAGAGGCCCAGAATGCGGCCCGGGCATTCCTCGACCGGTGCGACTTCACGACGACCGAAGTGGGGCTGATCTCGTTTTCGGATCAGGTCGTCTTGCAGGCCGAGGCCACGTCGAACCCGCGCAAGGTGAACGCCGCCCTGGCCCGCCTTGAGGCCGACGGCACGACCCGGCTCGATGAAGCCCTGGAGCTTGCCCACGATCGCCTGTTCGATCCCCACCGCAGGCGATACGTGGTCATCCTCACCGACGGCTATCCCGACGCCAAGGAGAGCGCGATCCATCAGGCGAAGACGGCCCGCGAGGCCGGCGTGGAGATCGTGGCCATCGGCATAGGCGACGCCGACCGCGATTACCTGAGGCAACTGGCCAGCACCGAGGAAGGCTCGATCTTCGCCCGCCAGGGCGAGCTGGTCCAGACGTTTGGACACATCGCCCGCGTGATCGCCCAGGGCGGACGCGGACTGAGACAACTCTGAGGCCTCTCCATGATGTCCGCGACGAGCCCCCAACCTTCCGTCCCATCTCCCGCGATCCGAGGATTCTCGGGCCTAGGACGGGCGCGCGACCTGGGCATCGCGGGGGCTATCGGCGCGTTGTTCGGGCTCTACGAATACGTGGAAATCGTCAGGACCGACAACCTGATTCTCCGCGACGCGCTGGCCGGGGCGCTGATCGGCGGGTTTGTGGGGTTCATGATCAACGCCGCCGACGCCTTCCGCGAGGGGGCCTGGTGGAAGCTCTCACGATCGGCGTCCTGGGGAGCCCTGGCCGGGGCCGTCGGTGGGGCGATCGGCCTGATCGTCGGCGAGATCGTGCTCGGAGGATTCCAGGGCGGGCTGGTGGGGCGGGCCGTATCCTGGGCCATCCTGGGCCTGGGAATCGGTGTGAGCCAGGGGCTGGCGTATCGCTCGGTCGCAAGGCTCCGGTTCGGCCTGATCGGTGGAGGGGCAGGGGGCTTCCTGGGGGGCTTGCTCTTCGAGACGCTCCGCGCCCGCTGGGCGGATCGTCCCGACATGAGCCAGGGCCTGGGGGTGGCGATCCTCGGGGCCGGTCTCGGTGTCTGCCTCGCTCTCGTCGAGCGAGTGTTGGGCCGCGATTGGGTGCAAGTGCTCAACGGACGCCAGGAAGGCCGGACCTATCTGCTCACGAACCGGGTCTCGGCAGTGGGGCTCGACGAACGCGCCGAAGTGGGCCTGTTCGGTGACCCCTCGGTGGCCCGGAAACACGTCCAGATCGAGCGGACGGCGGGCGGTCATCTGCTCGTGGATCTCGACAACAAGGGCCGTACTCTTGTGAACGGGGGCCCCGTGCAGGGCTCGACCACGCTCAAGAATGGAGATCGGATCGACCTCGGTGGGACTCGCCTCCTGTTCCGGGATCGGGCCTCGCGATGACCACTCCCCACCGTTCGGCAACGCCCTGGAAGCTTGAGGTCGTGAAGGGCAAAGAGCCCGGACGCCTGTACGCGCTCGAGGCCGGGGAGAACGTCCTGGGCAATGCCCTGAACGGGTCGCCCGGCATCGAGCTTGCCGACCAGGAGGCGAACAGCCCGCGACGCATGGCCGCCAGGCAGGCGCAGATCGAGCCGAGCAACGGCACGCTCACGATCCGCGACCTCCGCAGCCCTGGCGGGACGTTCGTCAACCGCGAACGGCTCCTGCCGGGCAATGACCGCAAGCTCGAAGCCGGCGACCTGATCCAGCTCGGGTCGGTCCAGCTTCGCGTGGTCAAGGGGGGCGAACCCGTGTCCGCCTCGGCGTCGAATCGCCCGTTCCTGTTCACGATGAAGTGCGGAGCGGTCTGTCGTTCGTGGGATGATTTCCTGACCATCTCGGCGCAGCGCTGGCAGGATCTTCGCGACGAGATGACCTCGGGCCGTCTCGCCGGATTCCTCGCCTCGGTCGGCCGTACCGACCTCGCCCCCGACCCGAACCGTCCGGGATCCCCCGACGAACGCCTGGATGCCTGGATCGGCTCGTTACCAGTTTCTCGATCGTCGTCGCCCGAGCTGGACGTCCACCCAAAATCGATAGTCGTCCGCGCCCTGGCCGTTGGAGGCTCCACGCGTCGGAAGGTCCAGATCAGCAACACGGGCTATCGTCTTCTCAGAGTCAATGCACGCGTCGAGCCGCCCGACACGCCCTGGTTAAGCCTCGTGGGATCGGCGCAGGGGGCCCTCGTCACGATCGACGCGACCGAGCTCAACTTCGAGGTCGTGCTCGTGGAAGGGACGCCCATCCCGGTGACGGCCTACCTCGTCCTGGAGAGCAACGGTGGCGTCGAGAGGGTGGAAGTGCGCATCGAGGCTCAAGCCGCTCAGGTCGAGCAGGAACCGGCCCCGATCGCCCCGTCGCTCGGGCTGCGGGAGCGGCTCGCCCCATTAAGTGCGAGGCAGAGGATGGTCGGGTTTGCGGCGGCGGCTTTGGGCGGGCGGCTTGCCATGATGCTCGCCGATCGAGTACTCCCCGTCACGGGCGAGTTACCAGGACTTCTCGGGGCGTCGAGCCTTCTTGCGATGCTGGGGGCGGTCCTCGGGATCGAGTTTGCATGGCGCAGGGGCGAGCCGCGGGACGTTCCGGCGGCTGGCTTGACGGGTGCGGTCGTGGGCCTCATGGCCGCCGCGGTCCTCGTGGCCATGGCGAGGGTGGTCGAGCCGATCGGCGGCGGATGGGCGGTCGTCTCGCTGGCGATGTGGGCCGTGGGGGGGCTGCTGCTCGCAGGGCTGAGCGTGTGGACGATCCCGCCTCGGGCCAGGAACGCGGGAGAGGGCCCATGAACACCGCACGCTTCGGTCCCCTTGCGGGTGCGTTCCTGATCCTGGTCGTGGCCTCGGCTTCGATGGCCCAGGACGCCGATCGACCGAGCGCGCCTACCCCGGACGATGACGGCGCGACCGTGACCGTCGGCAGCACGAGCGAGCGGGAGTTCCCCGAGATCACGCTCGATTTCGTGGTGAAGGCGAAGTCCGGCGAGCCGATCCTGGACGCCACACGCGGGGAGTTCCGTGTCCTTGAGTCGGACCAGGACGTGAAGGTCACGCGTTTCTCGAGCCCGATCTCGCGGGAATTCCGCCCGACCACGGTGGTCCTTGTGCTCGACCGCAGCGGGAGCATGAACAAGGAGAACCGGATCCTTGGATTGAAGCGGGCCGTGCGGTCTTTCCTCGACAAGCAGCCCGAAGGGTCGCGCGTGGCCGTGGTCGCGTTCGGTTCCGAGGTCGAGCTGATCTGTCCGTTCACGACCGACGCGAACCGGATCCGCGACGCCGTGGACGACCTCGACGCCTCGGGCAACACCCGATACTACGACGCCGTTTCGCTGGCCATCAAACTCCTGTCGGAAGAGTCCGGCCGTCGCGCGGTGCTCGCCATGACCGACGGGGAAGACAACATCAGCCTGGAGGCCAGCCTCGAATCCACGATCCGCCTGGCCCAAAAGGAGGGCCTGCCGGTCCACACCCTGGGCCTGGGCAGCGAGGACGAGATCCGGACCGAGGCCCTGCGCTTCCTGGCCAAGGAGACCCGCGGGATGGCGTTCTCGACGCGAGACGTGGATGGTCTGAAAACCATCTTCGAGGAAATCGCACGAGGCCTCAGCCAGAGCTACAGCCTTACCTACCTGAGCGACCGCAAACTTCAGGACGGCACCCTGCGACCCATCAAAATCTTCTTTCGCAAGAGCACGCAGGTCGCGGAGGCCAGGGTTTATATTCCCGGCATGGTGGTGCAGGCTGGAGGCTGGTCGTGGCTGTTTCTGGCCCTGGCCGGCGGGTTGGTGGCGCTGGCGGCATGGCCCGCCCTGTCCCGTCGGAAACTTCCCGCGTGAATCCTCCGCCCGTCCGATATCCTCTGCCCACCATGCTCATCGTGGCGCTCTGCGGATTGATCGCATGGAGGGGCGAGGTCGCCACGCGATCCTTGCGGGAGGCCTTGCAGACCCGGATCCGCCGCGCCGTGGCTGGTCCTCCGGTTCCGTCTTCGTCGTCACCGCGGAAGCTCATCGGCCCCCTGGTGCGCAGGGCGTTACTCCGCGAGGGGGGCCTGGGAGCGACGGATCGGCCCGGCGGTCGCGTGGTCGAGACGATTCGCCTGAGGCAATTCGTGGACGTGTACGACGAATGGCCGACGTTGGGTAGGAGCACCCACCTGCGGGTCGGAAATCGCAAACCGATCGGCTGGATTCTTTCGGACCAGGTCCTCGACTGGCGGACTCGCCTGGTCTTTCTTCCGGACTTGAAGGGTTCGAACAGGTCGCCCTGCCTCCCGGTTCTCGAATGGAACGCAGAGGGAGCTATTCGAATCGCGATCTGGGAAGACGCTTCGCCCTGGATCGAGCTGAAGGAAACACGCTGGCTGACACCCGGGCAGGTGGAAGACGGATCCTGGGGCGTGTGGCTCAGCCGCGAGGAGTTGCTCGCGAGCATGGGGCGTGTGAGCCGGTCCACTACGGCGGAACGTCTCTTCGAGGAACGACTTCGAATGATCACTGGTCAGTTCGGCCGGGGCCCTGGCTGGTCGCAATCCGAGATTCAGGAGGTTCGGAGCTGGCTCCCGCGACAGGTCGCTCTGGCGACAGAGGGAGAAACCACCACGAAGTTGCAGAAGCTGGCCAGGGTGAACGAGGAATGGTCCGACGAGGCGGTCTGGTCGGGGGTAGGATTTCGATTCCTGCGGCTGTCCGATCTGCAATAGCTCGATTGGGGCGAGAACTCAGCGGATTCAGGCAGGGCGGGCGGCCCTCACGCCTTAATGCGGACGCTCGGCAAATCGCTCGCGATCGGTTCAGAGGTCAAAGCCGAACGACTGCGATTCGTCGCGATCCTCGTTAAGATTGGGAGCTTGCGAGAGATTTCCGGAAGTCGTTGGCATGAACGGTGCGGGGTTCTGGGAGTCCGGTCGTGGTCGGTCATGCGGCGAACCGGCCCGAGAATTGATTTCGCTACAGTCGGCAGGATCCGCGAGGATGGGTATGTTAGCCAAGATTTGCGGTCAAGAGCCGTCCGACTTCCGGGCGATCCTAACGTCAACTCCACGCACCATGTGGACAGGCAGACAAGCCTTACCGAGAGGAGCGTTCATGAATCGGTCCCGAGCCTGGGCCCTGGCCTTGATGGCCGGCTGGCTGGGGGTGAGCCTGGGAGCCGCCCCCGCGACCCCGACTTACATCCAGATCGAGAACACAATCGCACGGGTCCAGGCCAACTGGGCCAAGCCCGGCGCCACGCCGGACCCCAACGCCCCCGGCTGGAACCTCCTGTTCGACGCCATCCGTCGCGATCTGGTCGCCTACACCAAGGCCACGACCGAGAACGACCGCCTGAAGTCCCTGGGTCGGCTCTACCAGATTTCCAACGCGCTGAACGCGACCGGCTGGGCCCCCGCCGTCGAGCTTCGCAACGAGCTTCGCCTCTGGCTCCGGCCCCGCGTGATGCTCGCCTGGGCCTCAAAGCGGCTGGTCGAGTCGGTCAACGGCCTGCCCGCCACCGCCGATGCCGGTGCCCAGCAGAATCGACAGCGTTGGATCCAGTTCGTGGGGAATGATCTGGGCACGGCCCTGAGCAGCTACGAAGGCGCGAGCGACACGCGTAACCGCCAGCAAGCCCTGGCAAGGTCCATGCCGCGCTGACGAGCCTCTAACAGGGCGGCACGACCACGACCTGGGGCCCTTCGTACGAGCTTCATTCCGCGCTCAACGACCTGTTCCGGCACCCGAACTTCCAGGCGACGGCCGACGCCAACGTGGTCAGCCCCCGGCTCGCGAACTACGTGGTCGAATCCGGCCCCGTGACCCGGAACGGCCAGACCGCCTATGTGACCGCCGGTCCGTACATGGGCTTCGGGCTCATGGCCAGCGACGACGGGATCATGTTCTTCAACCGTCAGGCCCTGAGCAGCATCACCCCCATCAACGGCTTCCAGCAGCAGGTGTCCCAGGACCAGCAGGGGCGTCGGGCGGCGAAGTTGTATCAGTTTGACGCGACCTCGACGGACCAGTCCGTCCTCACCGTGATCGCCGTGCTCCGCCCGACCGGCCTGCAGCTCTTTCCCGACAGCACCCACAATGTGAACGCCACCGTGGGCTCGGCCCCTCAGCCCGGCAAGGGCCTGATGCGAGGGATCGCCTCGCTGCTGGGCCAGAACCAGTACAAGATCACGCAGAAGGTCCAGGAGGGGGCCATCCCTCAGATTCGCCAGCAGACGGCCGAGGGTTCTCGCCAGGAAGCCGCCGAGCGCTCGGCGGTCAAGGCCGCGCAGACCAATGCTCAGCTCCGCAACGTGTTCGTGGGGCCGGAGACGCTGGTGGTGAAGAACTTCGAGGTGGACGGAGTGAAGCTCCGCTCGCGTCCCCAGTTCGTCATCGTGGACGGACTGCTAAGGTGGCGAGGGGCCCCCGGTCAGGCGGGCGCGGACCAGCCCCGCCCCTCGCAATTCCTGACAACGAACAGCGGCGTATCGGCCGACGTGCACTTGCCCTCGCTCGCCACGAACATGGTCACCGGATACTTCCAGACGCCGGAGGTCCAGGGCGTCCAGAACATCATGGTCGTCACCAGGAACGTCCCCCCGGGCACTCCGCCGAAGGATGCGACCGAGATCCGCCAGAACGTGGAGTTTGCCGAATACCAGAAGGCCGTCGAGGCCGCGCAGGCCGCCAACGACCCGAAGGTTCAGGCCCTCCGCGTGCGTCGCCCCGCGCGATCGCCGCAGTTCTCGGTGGATCGCAACGGGTTCCTCGTGGCCCATGTCCGCGACTTCCAGCTCGAGGTCCCCGCTCCCCCGGCCGCCGCGAAGGGGGGCCTGGGTGTTCCTCCCGCAAAGGTCTACCGCGTGGATGCCCCCGAGGCCGAGTTCTCCATCTCCCTGAACGTGACCCCCAACCCGGCGGGAGGCCCGCCGAAGCTCCAGGCCCGCGTGGAGGGGTTCGACCCCGGCCCTCGCTCGCTCATCTATGCGATTGGAGATAATGAGGCCCAGGCCACCGCTCTGAATGCCTTCACCTCCCGGATCGTCCTCCAGGCCTTCGGAAACCGGCTCCGAGGGCAGGCGTTCGACATCCCGGTCGAGCAGTTGAACCTTCCCGGCTTTGCGCTCTCGAGCGTGTCGCCGATCGACCCGACCG
>JANOBY010000746.1:0-5343 GCA_031411935.1 Planctomycetales bacterium
CGGCGCGTCGGGCGTGTTCGTGGATCTGACCTTCTACGCGCTGTTCATCAAGTTGCTGTCGGGCACCCCCCTGGCCGACTACGTGGTTCCGCCCACCCAGGTCAGGCTGTCGCTGGCGATTGCCGCCGCTCTTGCGGTTTCGGTGGCCCTGGTCTGGAATTTCTCGCTCAATCGCCGGCTCACGTTCAGCTACGCCCGGACCGGCTCGGTCCCCCGGCAATTTGCCGTGTATGCGGCGAGCAACCTGCTGGGCGTGATCGTGAGCCTGGGGTTCCGCCTGCTCCTGCCCCGCAAGGTGGCGTTCTTCAACGACCACAAGCTCGCCGCCGCCGTGGTCGGCATCGTCGCCGCCACGGGGATCAGCTTCTCGATGTCTCGCTGGGTCGTCTTCCGGCCCAAGGCCGGGGACATCACCCGCCGCGAGCCCGGGAAGAGGCCGATCGAGCCCGAGGATGCCCCCGAACCCGGCGAGGTCTCCGTCCCTGGCCCGGGCCGGGGCTGAGGCCCGGGCGGTCTCATCCGACCATCAACGCCGCGCGGAGGAGTCTTTGCAGGCTCGGCTCCAGCGACTTCCTCAGCAGAGGGCCGATCACGGTCGGGTCCTTCAGGTTCGCGCCGTTCTGCACGATCGTGAACTCGTCGCGCCCCACGGCAGCGATCAACTTCTGGACGATCTGATCGCTGTCGGACTCGCCATCGAGCTGACGGACCACCAGGCGGTCGAACTCGCTCACGGTCACCTGCTTGTGGCGGAGGTTCGGCAGGTTGCGCGTGGTCGCCGCGGCGAGCCGGGCGGGCTCGAAGGCCTTCGGGCGGGCGGAGATCGTCAGCTCGATTTGCGGCTCGAACGCGTGCAGCTCCACCGCGTTGGCCGAGTAGGCCTGGAGCATGCGTTCGGCCAGCGGGCCGGAACCCGCCCCGGGATCGATCCCCGATCGCGAGAGCCGCGACTTGACCATCGACCAGAGCTCCTCGAATGGGACCGATCGCGGGTAGGTCTCGGCCAGGATCGCCAGCCCCGCCTTGAGCATCGGCTCCTGCGTCGAGATCCGCACCGTCCCGTCGGGCAGGCGAAAATCGGCCGGGGCCCGAGGCCCGAGATCCACGGAATTCCCCGCGGGCCAGACGAGGGCCGACAGCCGGAGCTTGCCGAGTTCCAGGACCGAGGGGGACGCGAGACTCGGCCGATCGGCATGACAGAGCAACGAGCGGCGGAACCTGCGGTTGGTCAGGAAATCGAAATATTGCTCCCGATCGGTGGGGTCGTGCGCGACCTTGTCCAGGACCGTCGAGAGGCCGGGCGGGGTGGCCGAGGCCGAGGTCCAGTGCCGCGCATCCCCCACCACCTTCAGGCCCGAGGAGGCCGCCCGGCTGGCGAACTCGTGGTAGTAGATCGGCTCATTGATGGCTTCGAGGTGCTCGTGCAGGACGTACGAGTCGGCATGGGGGCGAAGCTGCGCGGCCTCGTCGCGCAGGACCCGGATGTGGTGCCCTTCCTTCTCGGGGGCGTGCTCGGCCAGGAAGTCGATGATCGCCCGGGCCGCCTTCACGCGGGCGGCCGGCTCCTCGATCTTGCGGACGTGAAAGAGCATCATCTCGCGGATCATGCCGGGGACGTGCCAGCCCGGATAGGTGTTGTAACTCACGTAGGCCACGCCGTCGGGCGCGAGGTTCTCGGAGCTGATCCTGAGGATCGCCGCCTGCACCTCGGGAGGGACCCACGAATAGACCCCGTGGCAGATGATGTAGTCGAACTCGCCCAGGTCGCGGCCCACCTCCGTCAGGCTCATCGCGTGGAACGTGATGTTCGTCACGCCGACCTGCGCCGCCAGAGCTTTCGCCTGCTCGATCTGGCGGGACGAGAGGTCCACCCCCACGAAGGTGCCCTCGGGGATCATCCTGGCCATGGGCACCAGGTTCCCTCCCCCGGCGCATCCCAGCTCAAGCACCCGGCTCCTCGCCACATCCGGCGGGGTGAGGCCGAACAGCGTGGCCACGGTCGCCGCGCGGTCGGGATGGGTCTCCACGAGCGACACACTTGCATAAGGAACTTCATCATAACTATTGTGCGTATCCGGCATCCAAGAGGCTCCCTCGCCTTGAGTCGCGTACTTTTTTATGTCTAGCCTATCGACCGAATCCGTACAGCGATCCACCCGCCCTCGAATTCCGTGACCGAAGATAACAGGCCCGGTCGCGCCCCTCAACGAAAGCCGGGAGGACGGGTGCCCAGGCCCGGCAAACGCAGGGATTCGGGCGTCTCGCCCGCGTCGAGCCGTTCCGCCGCACGCCAGAAGCGATCGCTCTGCGCCGTCCGGTGGGCTCCTTCGAAGCGAAGTTTGGCGAGGCTCCGCCAGATCAGGGACGAGCGACGGCACACGGTCGCCCATTGCGCGGTGCCGATCCCGAAGTGGTGGGCGATCTCCTGGGGATCGAGGCTTGAGGGCGCATCGCCGCTCATGGCAATCTCGCCCCGACGCTTGAGTTGGTAGACCACGTCCTGCGCCAGCGCCAGGTAGCCGCGGAACGTGGGGTGCTGGGCGTCCAGGAACACATTGTCGTCCAGCAGGCCCGAGGGCGACACCGCACGCAGGACCTTCGGGCTTTCGACCAGGACCAGATCGTGCCGCGCGGCGACCGATCGGTAGGCCTCCTGGAACTCGGAAGGGCACCGCATGGGCAGGCCGTCCAGGTCCCGTGCCCGGGCATACGACTCGCTCGCCTCGTCGATCCGGCCTGCTTGCTGCAAGAGCCTCGCCATCCGGTAATGGACATCGGCCGCGCCGGGCTGTCGTTCGAGGAGACGACGGTAGGCCGCCAGGGCGCGGTCCGGGTTGACGGCCTCGTCGGCCCGGGTTTCCTGGAGATCGTGGGCGAACTGCTGTCGATCCGATTGGCTCGTCTCGGGCGAGAGGACCGTTCGGTCGGGGTCGAGCCCCGCGTCGTTGCCGGCCGGGACGAAGAACACGGGCAAGGCTCCTCGCCGTTCGCACCAGCGGGCGACGGTCTCCAGGCCGTTCTCGAACTCGTCGCGGATTGAGGCACGGATCTCGGGCTCGCACACGGGCCGATCGGCCGCCGCGCGGACCTCTCGCGGAGGCGGGTCGTAGTCGACCCTCTGATGCTCGAACGCGTCCCTCACGAGCCGGCACAGAGGGGTCCAGCTCCCCACCCGATCGATCAGGGTGTCGCGGGCCCGTCGGCTGGAGTCGTCCCGATAATGGTCCACCACGCGCGTCCAGCCCCATCGGGCCTGGAACTCGTTGTGGCCCGAATAGAGCAGGACGAGGTCGGGCCGCTCGGTCTCCCGCTCCAGGAGGGGCAGCATGTGGGACAGGGTCACGCCGCCGGTGGCCCTCATGACCACCCGCACGCGACGCCCCGGGCGGGCCCGCTCCAGTTGCCAGGCCACCATGTGGCCGATCGAGGTCCACTCCTGGAACGGCTGCCCCTCGGCGCTCGATTCGCCGAGGACGAGCATCACGAGGTCGCCTCCGCGAGAGGTCGAGACGCTCCCGGCGGCGGGAGAGCCGACCTCGGGGACCGCCTTCACGTTCGAGACCGCGAGCGACCGCCTCTGCCATTCCAGGCCCCAGGCCCCGGCCTCGACCGCCGCCAGGCTCAGCAGAAGCGACATGCCCAGCAGGAGGATCCTCGCCGGGATGATCCTCCGTCCGCGAATGTGTCGTGAGCGGATCAGCCACACGCCCGCGACAAGCACCCCGATCAGCGCCAGGGCCAGGGTCACCCCATAGCCGACGAGGACCGAATTCAGAAATCCGGTCGTGAGCCCCAGCCTCGTGGGCGGTTCCAGGTCGAGCCACCAGGCCGTGAGCAGGTCGGGCACGACGAGCCAGCCGACGATCGCGGCGACCGCCCACGCGGCGGGCCGGATCAAACGCTTGAACCCGCCGGGTCTGTTCACCGCCGCCGAGGCACCCATGCCGCTGGCCCGGAAAGGACGTGGGGCGTCGCAAGCCCCAGTTTCGGGCGTCCTTCGGTTCGCGTCAAGCGGCGCGGCGAACGAGGAGCAAGAAAAAAAGCCGGCCGACAGACATCCTCCTCAAAAGGACCACCTCTCCCATGGTCCTCCCTCGGAAATGTCTGACGGCCGGCTAGGCTCCAACGGTCGACCCGATCGAGGGCCGACCCTGCGTGTGAGATGGGGCGAACGGGGGGGTCGTGCGAGGCAACCCGTTCGCCCCTTGGCGGTAAGCCGACACCGGAGAACCGATGCCGACCGTCGCCGGTGGGGTGGATCAATCAACCTTGCGGTGTTTGCTTTTCGGCTGGTTTCAAGCTCTTGACTCGCTTGTTCCTACCTGACGAGAGATAACTAAAGCAAGCAGAGTGCCACTCGATTCCGTCGCTCCAAAAATTCCAAAAGATGCCTCATCGGGCGACATGGACCGATTGATAAGTCATGAAATTGTCGGGATTTAGGACCGAGGTCAATTCTGCATAAATTTTCTCTACAATTTGTTCGTCACCCCAAGCCGGACGTCTGAGGCCAATTCGCTGACGAAAGTTCAAGCAGGACCGCCCTGGGATTAGGCAAACTCGCCGGTTTCGTCAGTTCGTCCGAAGCGATCCTGAATCCGTGGTACCGTAACGGCAGGTTTTGGAGTGTTTCTTTCAGAAGAAAGCGGAGTTCTGCTCGTGATGGATGCCCCGTCGCCCACGATCTTCTCCGCCGCTCCCCTCCCCTCCCATCCCGCCGAACTGGCGAAGGTCCTGGGCAAGCTCCTCGACGACCGCGGGGTGCCTCGCAGGCTCTCCGTGGAGCAATGGTGGCCGCTGGTGGTTGAACTGGACCGCGTGCGGATATTGGGACGGGACCCCTGGCCCGAGGAGCTTCGGGAGCAGATCCGCGGGCTGATCCTGGCGACGATCCGGTTCAGCCGTCCCGATGGTGCGGGCATACTCACCTCGGAACCGGTGCCGAAGGAGCGAGCCGCGGTTTTTCGACGGTGGGCCGAGGCCCTGGACGACCCGGCCCTGGGGCGAGTCTCCCGCTGGTGGTTCGGTCGACGGGGCGCGAGGCTCGAACATGCCCCCCCGCCCTTGCCCTCCTTCGGCGCCTCGGACCGGCCTTTAGCCATGCTGCGTGCCGACTGGACCGCTCAGGGCGACTTCGTGGCGATCGACCATCGGCACCGAGGGGCGCGAACAGCCGTCGAACTCCAGGCCCACGGCAGGACACTCCTCGGACCGTCCTGGGGACTTGAGGAAGGGACTCGCCCGGCCCCCCGGCGTCTCCTCTACTCCAGCGGAGCGATGGCCGACTGGGCGGAGTGGTCCTTCCGCCAGGATTCGGGCCAGGTCACGCGGACCGCGGTCCTC
>JANOBY010000747.1:0-4715 GCA_031411935.1 Planctomycetales bacterium
ACTCCTCATCGACCCGGCCTGCCGCGCCGCCGGGGCGAAGGACATCCTCCGCCGCCGGTCCATGGGGTTTTGACCCTGGGGGCCCGGCCAACAAACGCGGGGCCCCGCCCCGCGACGTTTCCCGGCTCAGTAGGGCGGGTCGCTGTCGTCGTCACCGTCTTCGGCCCTCGGGGCCTGGGGCTTGTCGGGCTTGACCCCGCCCTTGCCGCCGAACTCGAGCGAGTTCTTGATCTGGTTCTGGACCCACTCCGGCAGCTCCTTGGGCAGGTGCTGCGAGGTGGCCGGCGGGACCTTGGCCTTGGACTTGGGGTCGCGGGGGATCTCATAGAAGGTCGCGTCGGAGACCGGCTCGGGCGCCTTGTCGTCCTCCTCCAGGGCGATCACCGTCCCGATCTTGTCGCGGATCTCCCCCTTGCTGTTGGGCTCGTGCACGACCGTCAGCTCGACGCCCTTCTCCAGGAGGCTGTCGTCGATCGCGAAAGTCTCCTCGTTGACCTGCTTTCCCAGCAGGGCGGAGAGGTGCATGGCCAGGGGGCTGGCCTTGCCCTTCTTCGTGAGGACAACGTCCAGGAAGTCGCTGATCACCAGCGGCTCGCCCGAGGCGTCCTTGCAGACCCCCTTGCGGTCGTGCAGCTCGTAGCTGAACACGAGCTGGTGATAGGGCCCGTACTGCCCCGTGCGGTGGCCGAGGTCGTAGATCCCGATCAGGGTCGCCTTGTAACGCTTCGCCTTGATCAGCTCGCGCGTCTTCGCCTTGTTCGCCGTGATGGGCATCGTCGTCATGCTCCTGGGAAGATGAGGGGTCGGGAGTCGTCGTTGTCGTAGATCAAGGGGATGCTGCCGGCGAAGACCAGGCGGTGCCTCGACCTCGTCGCGGCGACGTAGGCGAGGTTGTGCTCCTGGGTCAGTCCCACGGCGGAGTCGGCGGCGGGGTGGGGCAGCAGCTCGGGGCAGAGGATCGTGATCGAGTCGCGTTCCAGCCCCTTGGCCTTGTGGATCGAGCTGAAGACGACGGCCCCGCGCTCGTCGTCGTCGGAGAACAGCCGCCCGATCCGGGCCTTCACGTCGTCGATCGCCGACAGCCCGTCGCACAGGGCGAGCAGGCAGCCCACGCGGTCGTTCAGCGCCATGAGCGCCGGGGTCGGGTTCCTCAGCTCGGAGAGCTTCCGGGCCTCGGACACCCGGTAGTCGTCGAGCCTCCCCACCAGGTGCTGCACGTCCTTCGCACGCATCCGGGCCAGGAGAGTTAAGAGCCCCTTGCCGATGTCCCGCCCCCTCACCACCGCCTTGCGGCCGGACCGGATGAGCCGGTAGCACGCGGAGATCAGCGGGGCGTTCGTGCGGCAGAGGACCATCTCGCCGGCCTCCAGCCTCGCCAGGGCCTGGGGCTCGGGCAGCTCGAGCACCTCCCCCTCCTCGGCCCCCGGAGCGGCCTCCAGGTCGGGCACGATCCCGTTGGCGAGGTGCACGTGCGACCGCGGGCACCGCCAGGTGACGGTCAGGGGGTAGCGGGCGAGCCCCCGGGCTGTCCCGGCCAGGTCGCCCCCGATGTTGCCCATCGCGTCGGAGTCGGCCCCGCGGAAGGCGTAGATCGCCTGGTGCGGGTCCCCCACGACGACCTTCCGGCCGGAGGGGCAGAGCCGGTCGAGCAGGGCGACCTGGCAGGGGTTGGTGTCCTGGGCCTCGTCCAGGAAGGCGAAGTCCGCGGGGCGGGAGGCCTCCAGGCCCAGCACCACCGGCAGCCAGATCATGTCGTCGAAGTCGATCGTCGCCGTCAGCTCGCGGCTCTCCGCCAGCAGCTCGGGCACGATCGCGATCACGTCCTCGGCCTGGCGGTCGAGGGCCACGTCGTAGTCGGCCGCGAGCTGGCGGAGCCTCGCGGGGTCGGTGCCGTCCTCCAGCAGGTTCTTGCAGAGCGAGACCAGCTTGGCGGCGGCGGACCGGGCGGGCCGGTCGTCCCACCTCGCGGGGAAGTACCGCTCGGCCAGCTCCTCGGTCTTGTCGTCGGAGAGAGTGACCTTCCCCACGGCGTCCTTCAGCATGCGGAAGCCGAAGCTGTGCATGGTGGCCGCGCGGCAGTTGCCCGGGGCCCTGGGCCCGAACTCCCCCGCGATGTGCTTGTTGAAGGCGCAGTACAGCAGGTCGGCACGCCGGGACACGCGGTGCATGCCCTCGGCGCAGCTGGTGCTCTTGCCCGTGCCCGCCCTGGCCTCCAGGACCAGGTGGGAGTCCGCGTCGCGGAGCGCCCCGTAGAACGCCTCCTGCTGCGGCGTCGGCGATTCCTGGGACCGGGTCGAGGCCCGTCCCCCTCCTGCAAGCAGTGCCATCGACTTCTCCTAATTGCAGAGGGATTCCTCGTCGTACATCCGCCGGAAGCGGTGGCCGACGTAGTGGGTTTTGGTGACGGTCACCACCCGGCACCGCGTGACGGCCATCCCGACGATGAAACCGGAGACCCATACGACCAGGCCGGCGAAGGCGGTGGACATCTAGCTCGCCCTCCTGGGTTCGAACAGGGGCCGGTCGTCGTCCTTGAAGAAGCGGACGGCGAGTGGGGCGGCGAGGCCGAACTTGAAGGCGCGTCCCTCTTTCTCGACGACCTCCAAGCGGAAGCTATGGGCGGCGGTCTCGACCAGGACACAGCCCGCGGCCACGTCCACCTCGGAGGGGTCGGCCGGAGACAGCGGCTTGCCGTTGAGCGATAAGCCCTCGCATTCGGTCTCGAAGACGATGTGGTGGCGGCGGTGGCCCCGGTGCATCCGGAGGGTCTGGGCCCCGTCGATTACGGTGATGGGCATGTCGATCGGCAGGGTGATGAAGATCACTGAAGGAGCCCCCCCCGTCGGAAGTGGTAGCGGGCGGCGATCTCCTCGGCTTCCGGTCCGTAGGACTCGATCAGGCGGCGCAGGCCGCTAGCCTTGACCTGGCGGGCGAAGGTGAGGTGGCAGGCCCGCTTCGGGCCCCCCAGCTCGCGGGCCCTTTCCTCGGCCTTGCAGAGCTGGTCGTAGGTCTTCAGCTCGTGCTCGAGATATTCGAGCCAGGGCGTGGTGACTCGGGCGCGATTCATCCGGCCACCGCCAAAGCCGCCGCGGCCGGCTCGTGGTCGTCGATCTCGCCCAGGTCCACCACGGCCTCGGCGGCGGGGACGTAGCCGGTGCGGCTGCGGAGGTCGATCCCGAAGGCCAGCAGGTCCGATGGGCTTAGGCCCGCCAGGGTCATCACGTGACGTCGCTTGGCGTCGCAGAGGGACCTCTGCGTGTTCCGCATGTAATCCAGGTCGCCGAGGCGGACGACCTCGGGATGGTCCTGGCGGGCAAACGCCGTCGCCAGGTCGAAAAGCTTCTCTCGCTCCTGCCATACGGCCTCGCTCGCGAATGCTTGGCGAAGCGTCGTCGGCCGGATGGCTGTCGTCGGGCTATCCACCGTGGTCTCTCCTCGAATGCTCGGGGGCGCGAAAGCCCGGCGTCTCGTACACCGGGCACGGGGTGGTCTCAGGTGGCCGGGGCGAACGACAGCTCGTCGTCGGGGATGCCGACCTCGATGGAGTTCGCGGCCTCGTCGAACCGGGCGAACCGTGCGGCCTGCTCCTGCTCGGCGGCGGAGGACTCCTCGCCCGGCATGGCGATCTGGATGGCGAACTCGACATCCACGCGGACGATCCGGCGGGTCTCGGGGTCGAGCTGGAAGTGGCCGTCGTCCATGCGGACCACGGTGCCGGGCTTGAGGATCTTGAAGGCCATCCGGGCCTCGCCGTTGAGCCGGGCGATCTCGGGGGCCAGGGCCTTGCGCTCCTCGTCCAGGAGGGCCTGCCGCTCGGCCAGGCTCGCGTCCTGCTTCTGGAGCCTGTCGAGGTCGTACAAAACGCCGTGAAGGGTCTCGTTCCGGGACATGCGTGGGGTCTCCTCGGCGCGTGCCGCGATCCGGCACGCTCTGCGTGATGGGTAAATGCGACGGATGTGTTGATTCGTGCGATTGTGACGGGTGGCCCCGTCGTCGGGGCCCGGTCACTGCTTACGATGCAGTTGCGGTGGTTTTCGAGCGGTAGTCGGCAGCGGCCAACCTCAGCCGCTCCAAGCCCGCCTCATCGAGAGCGCGGGCAGATCCGATCCCGTGCGTCTGGATGTCCCGGTCATTGACCAGAAACGTCACCAACGTTCGGTTCAGCCCCAACCGCTTGGCAGCCTGCCCCAGCGTGTAAAGGGTGATCGTCATGGGCCTCCCTCGGAGTGACAAACGTGTCTCGTCCCTACACGACTATTTCTAACATCGTCAGTACTAGTTGTCAATCACCAGAGAAATATTTCTCGCCAGAGGTTTCGCCAGACGTTGCGTTAGAGATTAAAAGCCACGCTAATAGTTCTATGAACTTCGCTGCGAAACTCACGGCCCTGATCGATAGTTGCGGGACGAACCAGTCGAAACTGGGTCGGGAATCCGGTTTTGGTCAGAGCACGATCAGCGCGATGACACAGGGTCGAAGGCGTCCGTACCTTGATCAAGGTTTGACGCTCGCTCGATTACTTGGCGTATCGCTGGACTATCTGGCCGACGACGAGCTGGACGAGCCGCCCGCCCCCGCTCTCACCGAGGATGAGCGGATGATCCTGCGCGTGGTGCGTGCGTCGGGCCTGGACGCCGACGAGCTGCTTCAGGTCGTGATGCATCATCAGCGGGGCAAGCTGGTGGCAGCGGCCCACAGCACCGAGCGGATGCCC
>JANOBY010000748.1:0-26344 GCA_031411935.1 Planctomycetales bacterium
GTCCCGGCCGAGCCCCGGACCGAGCCTTCGCCTTCGCCCGCGAGCCCCCCGGCCGACACCTCTCCTCCGGCGTCGCCCGCCGAGGTCAAGCCGGGCGATCCGGTCGGGATCTCGGCGCAGATGGCCCCGCGACGCAAGCCCACGTGGGGCGAGGTCATGACCCAGGCGGCCCCGGCCCCGGCTCCTGCCCAGGTGGCCTCCACGATCCCCATCTCCACCCGGAGGCTCCCGGTCAAGCCCGCGTCGGCCCCCGCGTCCCGATCGTCGCGGGTCTTCGGACTGCTCGGCGGCAAGGGGCGTGACGAGCCAGCCGACGGCGAGGCCCCGGCGATCCCGGCCTCCTCCTGCGACTTCGACGCCAAGAGGCAGACCGTGGTGGATTTCCGCCTGCCCGACCTCGACGGCAAGCTGGTGAGCCTCCGCGACTTCGACGCCGACTACGTCCTTCTGGACTTCTGGGGCACCTGGTGCAAGCCCTGCCGCGAGTCGATCCCCAAGCTCGTCGAGATCCAGACCCGCTACGGACCCAAGACCCTGCGCGTGGTGGGCATCGCCTCCGAGGCGGCGGGGACCTCGCCCGAGTCCCAGGTCCGCTTGGTGGACGAGGTTGCCCGGTCGATGGGCATCAACTATCCCCTGCTCATGAGCAGCCTCGACGGCAAGCCCTGCCCCCTGCAGCAGGCCCTGCACGTGCAGGCCTACCCCACCATGATCCTGCTCGATCGCAAAGGCGTGATCCTCTGGAGGGGCACCGGTGCGGAGGCCTCCACGATGATCAAGCTCGACCGCGTGATCGCCGCCCGCGCCGACTCGGGCGTGGTCCGCCGCTGATTCGCCCGCGATCGCGATCCTGGTACCCTGGAAGCCACCACGAAACACGGGGAGGCGCCATGGTCGCCGATTTCCTCTGCACGCTGATCGGTGAGTTGCTCGGCGAGGTCATCGCCATGCCCTTCCGATGGGCCTGGCGAGAAGCATTTCCCGCGAAGGCCCCGCCCGTGGAAGCGCCCCCGGCCGACGTCCCGTCGGGGCCCTCCCGCGGCGAGCCGACGTCGTTGTGGGACCGCGACCTCGACCTCTGACCGGGATCAGGCGTCGGAGCCGGCCTTCGGCTTGAGCTTCTTGTACCGTTCGAGCAGCCGCGTGCCCTTCTCCGCGAGCGTGCTGGCGGCCTCGGGCGTCTTCGGCACGGGTTCGCCCCAGGCGTGGGCCTGGAGCGCGAGGCGGGTCGGCTTGCCGTCCTCGTCCACGAGCGGCCCGCGCAGGTTCGCGAAATGGCGGCGCAGGAACGACCCCTTGCGTTTCATCTCCTCGGGCGTCATATCCTTCAGGGGCTTCTTCACGCCGGGCTTCAGGTTGGCGCCTTCGGTCTTCTTGAAGTAGGCGCGGCCCTGCTCGGTGAGGCCCCCCTCGGGGTCCTTGCGTGCGGAGGCGGATTTTTTCGTGGTCGCCACGTGAGCCTCTCTGCCGGAGATCTTCGCGGCCGGGCGGAAGAGTGAATCGGGCCGCGCTCGGCGGGAAACGTGCAAGAGTCATACCGTGTTGATGCGGAAGGTTGGCGAACAGGCCCTCGCGACGGGCGACCACATGTCCGCGACCGTGGAGGCCATTCGGACCCTTCCCTCCGCCCGAAATCCTTCGTCGAGGCCTGCGCATGGACCCTCTCGAACGTCTCTCTCAACTGGACCCGAAGGCCAGGACCCTGTCCTTGCTCGAGGAGTTCAAGGCCTTCGCGTTCAAGGGCAACGTGATCGACCTGGCTGTGGGCGTGATCATCGGCGGCGCCTTCGGCCGGATCGTCGAGTCGCTGGTCAAGAACATCATCATGCCCTCCGTCAGCGTGATCCTGCCGGGCGAGCAGAAGTATGCCGACTGGGCCTGGACGATCCGGGGCAAGCCCATCCCTTATGGCCTGTTCGTGGGCGAGGTGGTCAACTTCCTGATCGTGGCCGCGGCCCTCTTCTTCTTCATCGTGAAGCTGCTGGGCTGGATCATGAAATCCAGGAGCGGGGCCGCCGCTCCGATCCCGCCCACCAAACAGGAGGCGCTGCTGACCGAGATCCGCGACCTCCTTCGCGAAGGCGCCTCGGCGGCGAAACGAACCTGATCCCGCGACGCTCGTCAGGACGGGCGCGATGCCTCGGGGGGGCGCCTGAGGTGGTTGCGCGCGTCGAGGAGCGAGGGGACGCCCATCGGGAAGTGCGGGCGGGCGATTGCCGATCGTGCGAGCTTCACGCGTTCGTCGCGGCGGGCTCGGAAGCTCCGCAGGGCGTTCAGGGCGTCGAGCTTCCCCTGGGCGAACGGCGTGAGGCGGCCCCTCGCCAGCCTCCATGCGGCCTGGGCCAGGGTGAACGCCACGTGCGGCCCCACCGCCGCGATCAGCCAGGGGGCGGGCAGGTTCGTCCAGAAGAGGATCTCGGCGTTGCGCGCCATGCGCCTCTGGAGGTCCGGCCGCGTGTGGTCGTACGAGGCCGAGACCTCGTGCAGGATCCGGCACGAGGGCTCGTACACGCACGAGTAGCCCGCCCATCGCAGGCGGAAGGCCAGGTCGATGTCCTCATAGTACGAGCCGAACGCGGGGTCGTACCCGCCGACCTTCGCCAGCGCCTCGGCCCGATAGATGGCGCTCGACCCGCTGGCCCCGAACACCGAGTCGGCGGGTCGGTCGCTCCACCTCGCCGCAGGCTCGCCGTGCCCTCGCTTGCTCGGCCAACCTACGAACGAGTACTGGTCCCCGGCCGAGTCCACGCGCGACGGGTCGGACCTCACGAGCACGAGGGGCGCGACCGAGCCCACGACCGGGTCGGCGAACGCCCTCAGCCCCGCCTCGACCCACCCCGCGCAGACCTCGGTGTCGTTGTTGAGGAGCTGGACGAACGGGGCCCTCGCGGCGGCGATGCCCGCGTTCGCGGCCCCGCAGAACCCTTCGTTACGCTCTTTACGCAGGACGCGAACGTCGGGGTAGGCGTCCGCGAGCCATTGGGACGTTCCGTCCGTCGAGGCGTCGTCGGAAACGAGGATCTCGATCGGGGCCGACGGGCGATGGCGCTCGATGCTGGCCAGGCATGTCCGCAGGAGGGCGAGCCCGTTGTAGGTGGGGATCACGACCGAGAGCAGCGGAGGGCGGCTCAAGGCGTCTTCCTCCGCGAGCGGGTCGAATTCGTCCAGCTCGTCTTGCCGTAGACCACGTGCTGCACGGTCATGAGCAGGACGCGCAAGTCGAGCCAGAACGACCAGCGGCCGATGTAGTCCAGGTCGTACTGCACCCGCTTGCGGAGGCTGGTGCGGCCCCTCCATCCGTGGACCTGGGCCCAGCCGGTCATCCCCACGGGCACGGCGTGGCGGAACTCGTAGTCGGGCACCTCGGCGAGGAACTTCTCGACGAACACGGGGCGTTCGGGCCGTGGTCCCACGAGGCTCATGTCGCCGACCAGGACGTTGAAGAGCTGGGGGAGCTCGTCGATGTTCGTGTGCCGCAGCCACTCGCCCACCCGGGTGCAGCGGTTGTCGTGGTTCTCGGCCCAGATGGGGCCGGTCTTGGTCTCGGCGTCGAGCCTCATGCTCCGGAACTTGATGATCCGGAACCGCCGGCCCCCCTGCCCGATCCTCTCCTGCGTGTAGAACACGGGGCCGCCCGAGGTGGCGCGGATGAGGACGGCGGTGATCAGGAACAACGGGGCGAGCAGGAGGAGCCCGATGGCCGAGCCCACGATGTCGGTGATCCGCTTGGCCAGGCGTCCCAGGCGCTCGGGCCACGACCTTCTCTGGACGGTCCAGAGCGGGTCGACGTCCATCGCGTCCAGGCCCGAGGGGGCGAGCACGTCCTCGACCCAGTGGACGCGGACCTCGGCGTCGGCGGTGGACAGGTCCGAGAGCGCGGGGCGGAGCCGATGCGCGGGCCGGCCCGAGAGCGCCACGACCAGGTCGGTCGCCCGCGATCGGTCCACCAGCTCGGCGAGGTTCTCCACCGAGCCCAGGATCGGGACCGGCTCATTCCTCGGGTGGACGACCAGCTGCCGCCCCCGGCCCGAGAGGTCCACGAACCCCACGACCGGCACGCCCGAGAATCGGCCCTGGCCCAGGCAGCGGGCCAGCAGGCGGACCCGCCGACGCCCACCGACCAGCAGCAGGCGGCCATTCGGACCCGCGGGGCGGGGCCGTGACGGATCAAAGTTGTCGGAGGTTGCTGTCATGAGGTTTGCACCGATCCATCGGTGACTCGCTCGGGTTGGTCCTGCGTCCGGGGCCCACGCCCGGATCGCCTTCCCGAGACTCTCGGCGGAGGCCGCCGCAAGGCCGGAGAATCCTGCGAACCGCCTCACCTCTGTCCACCCGCCATCCTTGGCAAGCGGCACAAACAGTGACGGCTTAACCCATCCCCGGTTTCCCCGGAAGATCAGTTTGCCGGGCCCGCAGATTTCCTCTCTCCGTGGACCCCGCCCCTCGCCGGAGGTCGCCCCCCTGCCCGAGGGAACAGAATCCTTCAAGCTCTACCATCGGCCGGACCGACCCTCCATATCAGTAATTCCGTAAAACTCGGCCTTGAGGGCCGGAAGCGTCCCGAGTAACTTCCGCACGTGAGCGCCCCTACCCTCGCCGCACACGCCCCGCCCACGCCTCGCACGCCGCGATTGACGGTCGTGATCGTCAACTACAACGGCTGGGACGACGTGGCGCGCCTGGCCTCCACGCTGGCAGACGAGCCCGAAGCCCGCTCGGGCGAGTGCGAGGTCGTGGTCGTGGACAACGCCTCGGACGGCCCGGTCCCGCAGACCCTGGCGAGGTCCTCGGACGCGGTCCGCGTGATCCTGCGCTCCGACAACGGCGGATTCTCGGTGGGCGTGAACGCGGGGTTCGCCTCGTGCCGGTCCCCCTGGTTGCTGGTGCTCAACCCCGACGTGGTCGTCGAGGCCGGCCTCCTGGCCCGCGTGTTCGCCAGGATCGACCACCAGGAATCGCGCCCGGAGGGCCCCGCGGCGATCGTGGGGTTTCTCCTGAAGAACGAGGACGGGTCGCGGCAGCCCTCGGTCGGCGCCCCGATCGGCCTGTTCCGCAGCCTGCGGGGCCAGTTCCTTCCCCGGTCCCGGCGCAAGTACGAGGGGCAAGCGAGGACGAGGCCCGGCCCCGTGGCGTGGGTCACGGGCGCCTGCATGCTCATCGATGCAGGCGTGATGCGGGAACTCGGCGGGATGGACGAGGATTTCTTCCTCTATTACGAGGAAGTCGCGCTCTGCCAGTCGGCGCGAAAGCTCGGCCGTCGCGTGGAGTTCGACGACAGCGTGTCGATCGTCCACCTGAGGCCGTTGCAGGACCGCCCGGTGTCGCCCCGGATGAGGGTGATCACCCGCCACAGCAAGCTCCTCTACTTCCGCAAGCATCTGCCCCGCTGGCAGTTCCTGGCGCTGGCCCGGGTGGTCGCGATCGAGGCCCGGCTCCAGGCCGCCCGGTCGAGCGACCCGGACGAGGCCCGATCCTGGGCCGCCATCGCGAGGATGGCCCGCGGCATGAGGGCCGGCGCCGAGATCCGCGGACGCGAGGTCCTGGCCCTGGCCGACTCCACGGTCACGCCCGAGGGGGTCAGGCGGGATCACCCCGCGACGATCGGGCCCCGCGCCGCACGCCCTCGCCGAAAGGCCAACCGGCCCTGAGGGCTGGCGGAATCGCTCGTTGCGCGAGGACGCGCGATCGGTCCGATCGCCGATCCCGATAATGAGGGGATGGAGAGGTCTGCACGTCCGCTCATCGTCGCCGAGGTGTGACGCCCGACCTGGGGACGCCCCCGCCACGATCGGGCGAAGGGCCGGCCTGCGCCGCGAGACAACGAAGGTTGATGGGGGCAGGCGGGAGGAACTCAAAACAGTGAATTTGCAAAACGAACCCAATCGGGGCACCCCGCACCCCAGACAACCATCGGCGCAACTTGTTGATATCGAAGCATTTCGGAGAGGTTTCACCGGAGAAGAGACGCTCATAACGCCCGGCAAACGAACCCAATTTAGGGGCAAACGAAGCCAAAACGAAGCCAAAACGAAGCCAATTTCGGCGCGATGATCGGTCAACCTGCGTCCGGGGCCGGGGCGTGGGCCACGACGAGGTCGCCGCACCGGACTCCCTTGATCCCCCGGAGCCTTGAGGCGAGGTCGCTGAGGTCGATGGCCTTGCCCCTCAGGACGATGATCTCCAGGCAGTTGTGGTGGTCCAGGTGCACGTGCATGGTGGAGACGACCATGTCGGTGCGTCCGTGCTGGACCTCGGTCAGCTGCTCCATCATGCCGGGGCGGTGGTGGTCGTACACGATGGTGAGGGTGGCCACGGCGTGCTCGGCGCCCCTGGACCAGGCGTCCTCGGTCAGGGCCCCGTGGATGAGCTGGCGGATCGCCTCGCTTCGGGTGGCGATGCTGCGCTCGTGGCAGTATTTCTCGAACTCTTCGAGGAGGTCGGCCTCGAGCGACACGCTGAACCGGACGAGATCGGACATGGGCGGAGCCTCTTCCCAACGAGCACCGGGGGGCCGGGCGGTCCCCGGTCGTCCAGGCATTCTGGCGGATCTTGAGGCGGGCGTCATGGGGTTTCTCGAAAATCGGGGTCAACGCGGGGGGGAATTTCCGATAACATCCGCAACGATTCCAGATAGTTCAGGGAGATGACGGCGGGCAAGATGCCCGCGGCGACCGTCCACGGGAGGGACCGAGGTGCCGACGACCCATCATGGCGTGAGAATCGGTGTGCTGATGGTGCTGGCGGCGGTCCTCCTGGGCTGGATGTCGCGGCACACGGCGGTCTTCTTCGACGACGGGATCCGCTACATCGGCCAGGCGCAGGGGCTGGCCCGCGGGTCGATCGGCCAGGGCCTGCTGAATGCCGTGGACCATCCGGCCTACCCCGCGGCGATCGCGCTGGCCCATCGCGGGCTCGGCGGAGACACCCCGCAGTCCTGGCAGAACGCGGCGCAGGCGGCGTCGGTGGTCATGGGCGTCCTGCTGGTGATCCCCCTGTACCTCGTGGCCCTGGAGCTGTTCGGGGCGAGGGCCGCGTGGCTGGGCGTGGTGCTGACCTATGCCGTGCCGCTCACGGGTCACGTCCTGGCCGACGTCCTGAGCGAGGGGACCTTCCTCCTGTTCTGGACCTGGGGCCTGTACGCGGCCCTGCGGTTCCTGCGCGAGGGGCGCTTCTTCTGGCTCCCGTTGATGATCCTGGGCGGGGCGTTCGCCTACCTGAGCCGGCCCGAGGGGATGCTCCTGCCGGCGGCCATGGTGGCCACGCTGGGCATGGTGCCCTTGATGGGATCGACCCGGCTGAACTGGCCGAGGTGGTGGGCCGCGGTGGGCTTCCTGGTGATCGGCCCGGCGCTGATCGTGGGGCCGTACATCGCCATGAAGGGCGGGATCGGGACCAAGCCCGCGGTCCAGCGCCTGCTGGGCACCGCGCCCAAGTCCCCGCCCAACGCCGTGGAAAGGTCGCGCCCGCTCGACCCGAATCAGACCCTGGCCCGCACCTATGCCGAGGCCGCCAAGAGCGTGTTCGAGGCCGTGCGCGACGCCGTGACCCTCCCGCTCCTGCCCCTGGCCGTGCTGGGCTTCGCGGGGGCCCTTCGCCGCACGCTCCGGGATCGGGCTCGCGTGTGGCTGTTCCTGGGGATCATCGTCGGCGTGTCGCTCCTGGCGCTCGTGCGCCTGCATGCGACCGGGGGCTATTGCAGCCCGAGGCATGCGATGGTGCTGGCCACGCTGCTCCTGCCCGCGGCGGCCTCGGCGATGGTGAGGCTCTTGACGGCCCTTCCCATCCCTTCGGCCTGGCTGGGCCTGCCCTCGGGCGAGAAGGTGGCCGCCGGGCCGGTGGTCTGGATCGCCGTGCTCGGCGGGTTCTTCGCGTGGACCTCGGGACCGACCCTGGAGCCCATCAACTTCACCAAACAGGGCTACAAGCAGGCCGGCGAGTGGATCGCCGGGCACGTGCCGGGCGAGGCGAAGGTGGTGGACGTGACCGGCCTCTCGCTCTTCTTCGGGGCCCGCGACGGCTACACGTTCGCCAACCTCGACCGCGCCGAGGAGGACCCCAACCTCCGCTGGTTCGTGATCCGAGACAATCACCTCAAGGGGCCCTGGACCTATTGCCGACAGCTCAAGGGGCTGGTCAACGGTCTGGAACCGGTGGCCGAGTTCCCCGCCGACCCGCAGCCCGGACAGTCG
This sequence comes from Planctomycetales bacterium, assembly GCA_031411935.1. Classification (GTDB taxonomy): domain Bacteria; phylum Planctomycetota; class Planctomycetia; order Isosphaerales; family Isosphaeraceae; genus JAQGHR01. The sequence continues at coordinate 8,190 of JANOBY010000748.1, forward strand.
CGCGTGTATGTGTTCGAGAAGCCGTTGAACCTGGCGGGCAAGCCGCCCGTCGAGCCTCGTGGTTGAAGGCGTCTCTGCGTGAAACGTCTTCTGTCGTTCCGGGAACCTCCCCATGCGGATCGCCTGGTTCACCCATCGCTATCATCCGGTGATCAGTGGGGCCGAGAATTTCGGCCGGGCGATCGTGAGCCGGTTCGTGGCCGACGGTCATCATGCCGACGTGTTCACGAGCGACGCCGACGACCTCCGGTACTTCACCAGCCGCAAGGCCCGCAAGGTGGACAGCCCGGCCGAGTCCCTGGTCGACGGGGCCCACGTGAGGCGGTTCCCGGTCCTCCACCGAGTCGGCCAGAAGTACGCCGGGCGGCTCCTGAGCTACCTGCCGCACTGGCCCTCGCAATGCCGGTACGAGTCGTTCATGCCCCTGATCCCCGGCATCGACCGCGTAGGGGGTGCGTACGACGCCGTGTTCGCCGTCGGGTTCCCCTATACGATCTTCTCGCATGCCGCGTGGGCGACCTCGCGACGGGCTGGAGCCCCGCTGATCCTCGCGCCCTTCCTGCACCTCTCGACGCCCGGCGACCCGGTGAATCGGCTCTACAACCGGCCTCATCAGGCGAAGCTCTTGCAGGCGGCAAACCTGGTCATCGTCCCCACTTCGGTCGAGGCCTCGGCCGTGGTCGATCGCGGCGTGGACCGTTCGCGTATCCTGGTGCTGGGCATGGGCGTGGACCACGACGGGGTCACGGGCGGCGACCCTCGCACGCTCCGCGACCGCCTCAGGATTGCCGGCCACCATCACGTGATCGGGCACCTCGCCACGCTCAGCACGAACAAGGGCACGACCGACCTGGTGAAGGCCGCCATGGCCCTGAATCGGGACCCCGGGCAATCGCCCGTGCACCTGATCCTGGCGGGAACCTCGACGCCCGAGTTCGAGGCGTTCGCGGCCTCCCTGCCGGCCCTCTCCTCGCGATGGCTGCACAGGATCGGACCCCTGCCCGACAACGGCCGCCCCGACTTCTATGCGGCGCTCAACGTGTTCGCCATGCCCTCGCGTACCGACTCCTACGGGATCGTGTTTCTCGAAGCCTGGGCCAACGCCCTGCCCGTGGTCGCGGCCTCGGCGGGCGCGGTGGTGGAAGTCGTGGACGACGGGCGAGACGGCCTGCTCGTCCCGTTCGGAGACGTGGCCGGGCTCACGAGGTCCCTCGGCCGACTCCGCGACGAGCCCAACCTCGGCCCCCAGCTCGGCGCCTGCGGAAAGAAGAAGGTCGCCCACGGCTACACCTGGAACGACCGCTACCAGACCCTCCGCGACCGGGTCCGCAACCTCCCACAATCGCAGCATCGTCCGACCGCCAAAACGGGGTCGGGAACCGTTTTCAAGCGATCCGCAACGTCCCAGGTCCCGTCCGACCTTGTGGGAAAGAGGACTTGACCCCACTTGTCTTTGGTGATCGTTCCTGTCATGGCGAGCCGCACGGTCCTCACGTCCGTTGATCGCCGTTCGCATGGTGTGAGATCCCGGGTCGCCATGCGGAGGCTGTGCCTGCCGCGGCGGCGAGGAAGGGCCATTTGGGCAGCGAGGCCACGATCTTCAGGTCATCGGCCAGAGAGCTTGTCTCGCTCAGGAAGCGGACCACGGACGACGGATCGGACCCCGCGAACATCCGGCCGAAGATGCCTGGGACGAGGGCCGGTCGGTCGGCCAGGACCTTCAGGAAGATGGAGTCGAGGAGGTCATACTTGCGCGAGGCGAGCGGGCCGATCGGCATGTCCTCTCCGGCGGCGATGGCCGAGGCAAACCGCTTCGCCTGCCGCTGGATCCTCAGGAAGGCATAGCCGCTGGACGGCCTTGCCGCGCCCCCGGCCAGGCCGATCGGGGAGATGCGCGAGCCTTCGCGCGACGGGTCCGTGCCCACGGCCATGGGAATGGCCCCCGACTCCTCCTCGGTCACCGTATAGTCGTCGCGGCCCAATCCGTGTCGGACGCGCAGATAGTCGGCGATCTCCCGACGATGCCGGGGCGTGCCCGGTTCGAAGGGATACAGATACGTGTTCTCGACCAGCCCTTCGGTCCGGGAGAGCGGGAGCACATAGACGAAGTGGGGCCCGTCGCCCTGATCGGTTCTGAAGTCCATCAGCGTGGGGCACGACGGGTCGAAGACTGGCCGGTTCGCCCTGATGGTCTGGCCGACGAAGTGCTGCAAAAGGCAGACGCCCCTTTGCGCAGAGGGCGGTTTCATGGCCAGCCGCGAGCTGTCGAACACGCGACCGGCGAGGTATTCCCGATCGGGCGTGGCAACCGTCACCCCTCGCCGCCCCTCCCGGACGGAGAGGATCGGCCGGCCCAGGGCCACCGTCACGTTGGGGGCGTCGGCCAGACGGTCGAGGATCCTCCGGTAGACGTCGATCGCTCGGAGCCTCAGGTAGGGAAGGTCGGTGGCCCCCCGGACCACCTCGTCGTCGCCGTCGTGGATTCGCCAGCGCTTCCAGGAATGGGTCGCCAGATCCGAGAACGGCGTGGGTTCGACATCCCAGAAGCACCAGGTCCGATCATTCGCGAAACGGACGCGGCGATCCACCAGCAGGATCGGATCCGTGACCCCCATCTCGACCAGGTTCCAGGCCAGGCTCAGGCCCGAGCAACCGGCCCCCAGGATCACGTAGGGGAATGTCGTGCTGGATTGTTGAAGCCGCCGAGGGACGGGCGTCCTCGCGAGGTTTGGCCTCGTCTTGCTAGATGCGGACATGATCGGTCTCCTCCGCTCTGGGGGCCAATGACCTCGACCAGATCCCCTGCCGCCAGTCCATCCAGGCCACCACAAGCACATGCGGAAGCGTGAGGGCGCTGAGCATGACCAGGGCCAGAAGCCCGAGGTTTGCGGTGGAGAGCCCGAAACGCCCCAGGGCCAGGCCCATCGCCATCGTGAGGGCCGCCGCCGCGCCGGTCATGGGCAGGGCCTGGCGGGCGAAGCGTGCGATCGCTCTGGCCGTCTGGCCGTCTTCGATCAGCGTCCGGGTTGGCCCGGAGACATCCATGAGCCGGGCTACGTGTCTCAGGGAGTGCCACGCATTGAAGTAGACGCCCAACGCAAGCACCGGCGGGACCGAAGAGAACATGGCCGCCAGCAGGATCGTTTCCGAGATGTCCAAGACCGCGGCTCGTCGGTGCGTGGAATCACCCTTCAGGCCGATCCACGCCGCCCAGGAGACCTGGACCGTCACGCAGGCCACCAACCCCGCGATTCCCCGGGCTATTACCGTTTCGGGCAGAATCCACCCGGATCGGCCGAAGAACGTCTGGGCCATCACCTCGACCTCGCCCGTAAACTCGGTCGGGAAGGCGATCAGCGGGAGGACGATGGGCAACGCGCCTCGAGTGAGGATCAACGAGAACCGATAACCTACCGATCGGGTCGATGCGCCCAGTCCCGCAACCCGGCTCCAGTACACGTCACCCTGGCCGAAGTGGAGGGCGGCGACCGCGAGAAACCCGGCCGAGGCGATCCTGGGCGACACAAACCAGCAAACCAGGACCACGAAGCCGGCCGCGAGGTACGCTGCGTAGAAGCCCGGACCAACGGCCCGGTCGTCCCGGCCAAGCCCTTCACCAACCCGGTGGTCCAGGGCCCCGTGGGGTATCCCAAGGACCAGCAGCCCCGCGAGCCACGGAGCCCACTGCACCGACGGCAGTCGAGCGATTCCCGGCGATTGCCAAGCCAGAGCGGTCGCCCCGAGGCAGCTCAATTGGCCAATGCGTCCTACAGTTTGAACCAGCCGATCGGCGGCCATTGCCAAGCCTCCGGCGTTGAGACCACCGAAAGAGCGGTCGATCAAAGTCATCTTCATCGACTGTATCCCTTCGGTGCCTGACGGCGAGCCCTGGGCGACCGAATGCGCAAGTCGCGGTTTCGACCTGCGATCGCCGTGAATCGCGAGCCTTCCCCTTGACCACCCATCCCGAGACGCGTACTCCAATCTTCATCCGCCGCCATGAGGAACAATATGAGCTTGCCGATTTCGGGAGCGATCGTCTCCCGAGGCTCTCAATCGAATCGTTGCCGGGCCGTCAGGCCCAGCGTGATTCGGGTTCATTCAAGTGATCGATGACTTGCACGACAAAACTCGCTCGCGAGGCTCTTTCCGGCATGCGCCGGACGCGTATGTGAGGCGTAGTCGCGTTGCATGCCCGGTCATCGGCGTGGCGAAGGACAAAGGAGCTTGGCCGTGGAACTCAGCGTTGCGCAGTTTGGGATCGTCTCGAACATGTTCTCGTTCACGATCGCGACGATGGGCGCCTCAGCGCTCTTCTTCTTCCTGTCGCGGTCGTCGGTCGCACCCAGGTACCGGCCCGCCCTGCTGGTGTCGGGGCTGGTGGTGTCGATCGCCTGCTACCACTACTTCCGGATCTATGAGAGCTGGCACCTGGCCTACGCCCTGACCGGAGACGTCTTCAAGGCAACCGCCATCCCCTTCAACGACGCCTATCGCTACGCGGACTGGATCCTGACCGTTCCCCTGCTGATGGTCGAGCTGATCGCCGTGTTGGCCCTGCCCAAGGGCCAGGCGCGAAGTCTCCTGACCAAGTTGGTGATCGCCGCCGCTCTGATGATTGGCCTCGGTTACCCGGGCGAGATCTCCAGCGATACGAACACGCGCTGGTTGTTCTGGGGCCTGAGCATGGTCCCCTTCGTCTATCTGCTCGCCGTGCTGTTCAGCCAGCTGACGACGTCCTTGAAGACCCAGCCTGAGTCCGTCCGTAGCCTGGTCAGCCTGGCTCGCGTGGTCCTGCTGCTCACGTGGTCGTTCTATCCGATCGCGTACGCCATCATCACCGTCACGGGCGTAAAGAGCCCGTCCGGACAGGTGGCTCTGCAGGTCGGTTACACGATCGCCGACATCACCGCCAAGGCCGGCTACGGCCTGCTGATCTACTTCATGGCCCGGGCCAAGTCCGAGGACGAGAACTACAGCATCGACAAGGTTGTCTCAGACCGCCTGGTCACCGCAAACGTGTGAGCCGAGGAGCCGGGCCGATCCGCGGTCCGGTCTCACGACGAGTCAGGGGGCGAATGGCCGCGACAGCCGCGAGCCGTTCGCCCTCGGCCAATTTCCCCGTCAATGCCTGTGCCCAGGCTTGTCGTTGGGCGTGACCACGAGCGACATCGGCTTGGTGTCGCGGAGATGGTGGTTGGAAAAAGGGTCGGAGGGCATCCTTCAGAGAACGGATCGAGATTCACGGTCGAAATCATCCCTTCCGTACACTTTCCGCCTCCTCTTTCAAGGTGTGGCACCTCTGCCTACGTCTCCAAAATGAGCGATGCGAGAGTCTCTTTGACGACGCCAGGTGCTCCTGTCAGGCTTGTTACTTACGGGTTGACCCGGATTTACGATACGCTCGAAGCCTCCTGGTCGAGCCCTGCGGTTCGGCGGTGGGCCGAACGATCGCTGGTGATTCTGTTCGTGCTGGCTGTGCTTGTGATCGAAATGAACCGGCAGGGGTGGTTTCCCTCGTGGCTTGCAGGCTCGATCCCGATCAAGCATTTTTACGCGATCCAGGTTGCCTTTGGAGCCCTCCTGCTGTTCGAGATCACCGGCCTTGTGTTTGGCCTGGCACGTTCGGTGGCCAATGCGCTGGGCTTGCAGCTGGAGATCCTGGCTCTCATCCTCTTGCGCAGCTCGTTCGAGGAGTTGATCCACTTCGAAGAGCCCGTTCAGTGGGAGCAGTTTGTCGGCAAGCTGGTGGACAACCCAGTCTTGCACCTGATCTCCGACGCCGTCGGCGCTCTGGGTGTGTTCGTGTTGCTAGGCGTGTTCTATAGGATGCAAAGGCACCAGCCGATCAGCGAAGACGTGAGCGACCGCGCCTCGTTCGTCGCCGCCAAGAAGGTGCTCGCGCTCGGCCTTCTGGTCGGCTACGTCATCATTGGGGTCGGGGGTATCTGGCTGCTCCTGTTCAAGGGCAAGCCGTTCCTGTTCTTCGAGGCGTTCTTCACGCTGCTGATCTTCTGCGACGTGCTGGTCGTCTTGATTTCGATCCGCTACACCACCACCTTCCGCGTGGTCTTCCGCAACTCGGCTTTCGCGGTGGCCACAATCCTGATTCGGCTGGCGCTGACCGCTCCCCCCTATTACAACGTGATGATGGGACTCACGGCGGCGGCTTACTCGGTCCTCCTCACGCTGGCCTACAATACGTTTTCTCCCGCGATTCGCGAAGTGGATCGAAGGCACGGGGATGGGACCGAGGAGCTCGGTGGCTGAACTGGCATAGAAGGGGTCGGGGATCGAATCAAGAAATTCAAGGAAACTGCTATTGAAATAAGGACAATTCTTAAAAAGTACCTGGCCCTTTAAATTGCCCGCCTGCCGCATACAGTCTATGTAGAGAAATCTGATCACCAAGGAGTTGCCATGATGCGAAGCATGATCCTTACCGTGGTTCTCGCGGGTTTCTGCTTGCTTCCCGGTGAAGCCAAGCTGACCTTCGAGAATCAATCGACGGAGAGCATTCCGCTCCAGATTCCCGGTGTTATGAACCCGAATCTTTCGCCCAAGAGCAAGAGCGGAGTGACTTTGAGACAGGGGCAGGAGGTCTTCTTCAAGTACAAGGGGAAGCGGACGCTGCTCTTGAAGATCGATAAAGAGAAGGACGGGGATGTCCTCATCGTCAATGACTTGATTACCAAGCGGATCAGCGAGTTGGAGAAGAAGAAATAGGGCGAGAAGTGAGTAATGGTTAAGGGGGCAAGCAGGAGGGACTAACCGTTGCGAACCGAGTTCGCCGTTCGCCCCTCCTGCTGATTATTGACCTGGCTCAATCCTTGTGGAGCGTCTTGAAGCTGGGCGTGACCACGATGGCGTTGGGCTTGGCGTCAGCCTCGGCGCCTCCGGTCACGTACTTCAGCGCCCCGATCACGAGCTTCTGGTAGCTGGGATTGTCCCACACGTCGCCGCGGTGGCCCATCGACGTGTAGAAGACCTTGCCTTTGCCGTGCGTGCGGGTCCAGGTCTGGGGGAAGTTGGGGCGGTCGTAGACCTTGTTGCCGCCGGTCTTCTTGGGGAATGTCGACGTGTCGTGCGCGATGATCACGTGCAGGTCGTCGGGCTGGTTCTTCTGCGCGTACCACTCGTCGATGATCTCGAACGAGGAGGTGCCGAAGCCGTCAACGCCCGGGAACTTCGGGTCGGTGACGTTCAGGGTGACCTTCTGCTGGTCGCCGTGGGAGATGAACTCGCCGCCGATCATCTCGACGAACGGGTCGATCTCCGAGCCCTTGCTGTGGAAGGTGTCGGTGGCGGAGTGCACGCCGACGAAGCCCTTGCCGCCCTTGATGGCGTCCAGGAAGGCTTTTTTGCCCTCGGGGGACATGGGAGGCCCGTCGTGGTGCGGCCCGTCCTTGGTCAGGTCCCCGGTGGTGTAGAACATGAACGCATCCCACTGGCCGATCTTGTCGGGGTCGAACATGGTGCCGTCTTTCGAGGGCACGACCTCGAAGCCGGCCTTCTTGCCCAGCTCGACCATGAGCTTCTCGGCCTGGCCCAGTTCGCCGTCTTTGCGGGCGATCGGGTCGTGCTGGAAGGTCTGGCTCTTGGTGAAGAAGAGGACCTTCTTCGGGGCCTTGTCGTCGGCGAAGGCCACGCGGCCCAGGGCCGAGGTGCCGGCCAAGGCGGCGCCTGTGGCCAGAAGCATCTGGCGGCGGTTCATTGCCATCGATCGATTCTCCCTGGAGATCGGTTCGAGCGCCCTGAAGGCGGAGGAGGGGTGGGACGCCCTCACACGAAAATGGGGGACGCCCCGCCGAGGGTTCAGGTGCATCGTAACCGCCACCTGGCGGGGAATCACCCGGGTTCCCCGAAAATATCGGCACAGTCACTCCAGGCCGACGGCGACAGGCCTGTCGGCATGGAACCTTGCAAAGATAAACATTTTGTCGCTTGCGAAACGGGAACGTGCCTGGTTAGATTGATCGTACTCAGGACGCCACGAGATCCGACCCCCCTCTCTGCTCTCCCTCGCCGGTCGGATCCGGGGCGCTTCGCAGGTTGGAACCTGCGAGGGAGACTTTCTCGCACCGACCGGGAAGGTCGGGGGGATACGGATGTCACAATTCGCGACAGGCACTGCGCCCTCACACACGGGTCCGGAGCGTCAGCATCTAGACAAGTTGTGCGCGTCGATCCGGGGCAAGCTCCAGTTCATGGACTACCTCGTCCGCGCGGCCATGGCCGACGTCGACCGCTACGAAGGCGAGCACGACGCCGGCACCCGGATCTTCCTCAAGCAATTGATCGAAATGCATGCGACCAACCTGTCGGTCGAATGCGAGAATATGCGGATGCTCGGCGAGCTCTGCGGCTCGCTGGAGAGCGTGGTATCGCCGCCCAGCGCGTACTCGTCGTCGCTGACCACCCTTCGCAACGGAGACGCCGCATGAGTGCCGCGACCCGCTCTCAGGGCGTCACCGGGGCCACGCTGCTGGGATGCGTGTCGGGCCCCATGGGCCGCGACACGCCCCAGGCGGCCCCCTCCGCCCGCAACCGCACGATCGCGCCCGAACTCCTGCGCTCGCTTGCCGAGGTCAAGGGCCAGGCGCAGTTCCTACTCTATCTGGCCGACCAGATCGAGGACGCGCTGGGCCAGCTTGCCGTGGAGCCCGACTCCAGCCAGGCGGCCTTCCTGGGCAAGATCCTCAGCATGTACTCCAATCAGATGGAGAACAAGCACCAAGGGCTGGGCGACCGCATCGCCGAGACATGTCAAGAAGTGTACGTGACGGTACGCGAGTTTGACGTGATCTGAAAAACATCGAAGCGGGTCGTCCAGCGGGATGGAGCGATCCGCTATCCTTCGCCATGGCGAAGCCTGTCTCAAGCTCGTGTTCGGAGCACCGAGAATCCCGGCCTCCACGGAGACACAATCCGTCGGAAACGTGCGGGTGTACGATCTTGAAAGACGTGACGTACACCCGCGCGAGGATCAGTCGTCTTGTTGAAGATGGCTGCTGCCCCGTCGGTGACCAAGTCAGGAGGCCGTGTTTCCCATCCGGGCCCCACCGAAGGCCCGCGCCACGCCGAGGCGGGCGATGATCTCCAGGGCCTTCACGGCTTCCATCTTGTTGATCTTGGAGAGGCCGGCGCGGCGGTTCTCGAAGATGATCGGCGTCTCGCCGAACGTGCAGCCGACCTGGCGGCACCAGAAGAGGATCTCTTCCATGAACGAGTACCCGCGCGACAGCACACGGTCGAAGTCGATCTTGGCGAGCTTGGACACGCGGTAGCAGCGGAATGAGCCGCTGTTGTCCTTGGTCTTCAGCCCCAGGAACATGCGGGCATACAGGTTGATTCCCGTGCTCATGAGCTTGCGCTTGAGGTTGAACTCCCCTTCCACGCCGCCGCCGGGGATGTAACGCGAGCCGATCATCACGTCCTTGTCGCGCATCCCGTCGAGGATCGCGGGGATGAAACGGGGCGGATGGCTGCCGTCGGCGTCCATGTTCAGGAAGTAGTCGTAGTTGTTCTCGATGGCGAAGCGCATGCCCTCGAGGATGGCCGTACCCAGGCCGAGCTTCCCGCTGCGGTGGATCACCTCCACATGGTCGGTGGAGGCCCGCAGGTCGTCGGCCAAGTCTCCGGTGCCGTCGGGCGAATTGTCGTCGATGATCAACACGGTCGCGTGGGGCGCGAACTCGTGGATCTCGGCGACGAGATCGCGGATGTTGTCGGCCTCGTTGTAGGTCGCCAGCGAGACGATTAGGCGCGGACTCTTCATGAGAACCGTCTTGGCCGTACGGGTCGGCAGGGTCGTCACGTCCATGTTGTGTCCCTCGGACCAGACCGGGGAATAAATCCTGTAACGGGTTGAATGTAACCCAGCGGGAGCGAGGCGCCAAGATGGGCTCGATTGGTGCGGTGCTGTGGCCCAGGTGGACGGGATCATTCCAGGTGAAGTTCAGCGTCCGGCAGGAGAGAGGAGCAGGTGCCGTCCTTCGGTGGCGCCCGACCCGGAAGTCTCGAAGTTCGGGACCTCGCGAGACGAAGGCCGCCGCCGTTTCGGCCCCTCTCGGGAGGGAGAGGCCACTGGGAGCACCAGTACGGAACGAGACGGCACCTGCTCTTCAAGAGAATCACGGCGGCGGCCCCCGGCGCCGATGACGACACCACGGGCCACTAAGCTTGCTCTATCGGCAGATCTCGCCGTGTCACGCGAGTCCATTTGCTCTAATCTAGCCATGATCTCTCGGGCACACTCGCGGCCTCCCGGCAGGAATTCCGCGCGAAGCGACACGATCGGATCCGCGGATCCGTCGCGATCCTCACGCTCGATCCCGGCCGGATCGCGAGTCACTCGCTGCCCTTGACCGCCCGGGCGCGAGCGAAGAGCTGGCTGTAGGGGCCGAATCCGTGCTTGCCATCGGCCCAGGTACCCGGCAGGGCGTCGAGCGCCGAAGCCTCGGGTTCCTCGTCCAGGGTCTCTTCTTCGTCTTCCATCGCCGCCTCGGATGCCTTGACCGTGGACGGAGGCGACGGGGATCGCCCCTGGTTCTTGACCCACTCGTCCCAGGCCTGGAGCGCGGCGTAGTGGTCGTCGACCGGTTCCTCGGCCCCCTCCACCGTCACGATCGAGTCGGCCGGGTCGTCGTCGTCAATACCGGGCTCGAGGTCCACGTCCGAATCCCAGCCGACCTCGATCATCCCGTCCTCGACAAGCAGGGGCGGCTTGGCCGGGAGGATGGGAGGGGCCTCGACCCGGGACGCGACGGTTTCCCGACGGAACGGTTCGGCCGCAAGCGAGGCGGGCTCCTTGGCCGCTGGCCTGGGCGGGGCCAGACGCTGGAGGATCCGGTCGATCCTCGCCGGGATCCCGCCCGACTCGCGGACCAGGTCCTCGACCTCGTCGTCCGAGAGCGTCCGCCCGTCCCTGCGGCACTCGGCCCAAAGGCGAGCCTCACGCTCGTCGAGCGGCAACAGGTGCACTCGGGCCGCAAGACGTGATTCGAGCCCTTCCAGGGCGCGGGACTCCAGCCGACGGGCCAGCGGGGTCTGGCCGCACAGGATCAGGGCCGCGACCCCGTCGGGCTTGCCCAGGCGGTTGGTCAGCAGGCGGACCTCCTCAAGGATCTCGTCGGAGGCGCCGTGGGCCTCGTCCACGATCAGGCCGAATCGGCGACCATCGCCTGATCGCTCCGCCAGGGCCCGGCCCAGGGCCATGCGGAGTGGCCCGCTCGGGGCCGTTTCGCCGAGGGCCATCAGGATCGAGAGCGAGAATTCGTGGATCGTCATCCCCGGACCCGCGTCCACCGAGATCCACGAGATCCGGCCCGAGGAGGTGAGGCCCTCCAGAAGCGTGGTCTTGCCTACGCCCGCGGCGCCGGTCAGCAGCACGGGGCCCCGGTCCAGTGCGTCCCGGCAGGCCGAGATCGCGGCGAGGCGGCTGGGCACGGCGATTCGGGACGATGGGTGGGCCGCGGCTGGTTCTCGATCCTTCGCCATGATCTTCACGTCCTCATCCTTCGGCCGTGGTCTACCTGCCGGTCGGTCTCCGACCCTTCACCAAGCTGTTATCGGTACTCCGCACGCACCGCCTTGAGCCCACGCGTCCCATGGCTGGGCACCGCAAGCCCCGGCGCGTACAATCCGTTGACTTGGGTTGGTGACGTTAAGTTGGCTCTGGGACTGGGCGGAGGATTCGCAACGATGGGCGACTGGGCAATTCGGGTGGACGACCTCCACAAACGCTACCCGGGTCGCGACGCGCCCGTCCTAGCCGTCAACGGCCTCACCCTGGAGGTCCCCCGCGGCGAGTGCTTCGGCCTGCTCGGCCCCAACGGCGCGGGCAAGACGACCACGGTCGAGATCCTCGAGGGGCTGGACACGCCCACCTCGGGCTCGGTCGAGGTCCTGGGCATGAAGTGGGAAACCAACGAGGTCGCGATCCGCGAGCGGATTGGCGTGACCCTGCAGGAGACCCGATTCCCCGAGAAGGCCACCGTTTTCGAGATGACCCGGCTCTTCCGCAGCTTCTTCCACGATGGGATCACCCCCGCGCAGGCGCTCGAACGCGTGGCTCTGGACTCCAAGTCGAATGCCTTCGTGGAGACGCTCTCGGGGGGCCAGAGGCAACGCCTGGCCGTGGCCCTGGCGTTGGTAGGCGACCCAGAGCTTCTGTTCCTCGACGAGCCGACCACCGGCCTCGACCCGCAGTCGCGAAGGCAGCTCTGGGACGTGATCCGCGACCTCCAGGGGCGAGGCCGGACCACCCTTCTGACCACGCACTACATGGACGAGGCCGAACGCCTCTGCGACCGCGTGGCGATCGTGGATCAGGGCAAGGTGATCGCCATCGGCCCCCCCGCCGATCTGATCTCGCGGATCGGCGGCGAGCACGTGGTCGAGTTCGCCGTGAAGGCCGAGGGGGCCCCGCTCCAGGCCGAGACCTTCGCCGACCTGCCCACGGTGTCCGCGTCGCGCGCCGAGGCCGATGGCTTCGCTTTGACCGTGGGAGAGCCCCACCTGGCCATCCCCGCCCTGCTCGACCGCCTGGCCCAGACCGGGCACCCGCTCGCGAGGCTGACCACCCGTCAGGTGAGCCTGGAGGACGTGTTCGTCTCGCTGACAGGACGCCACCTCCGCGACAACGAAGAAAACGGCGACAGCGAGGCAAAGCCGACACGTCGAGGGCGGCGCAAACGCGGCTGAGTTCCCGCCCCGCGGCTCCGACCAGAGGCTCTCCCGCCGGGGCGTCTCGCTGCCAGGCGGAGTCCAACGGGCTCGTCCGATCCCCTGTACATATCGGGATTTCGGCTGAGAGCAGGCCCATCCGGGGGGCCGCGAGCTCGCGGGCCAGGGCCTTGCCTGGACCCCTCCCGTCTCGTTAGACTCGATTCACGACCTGCCCCAGGGCTTCGTCCTCAAAGGGCGTCCGGGCAGGCCTTCGGCATCGGCGCTTTGCCCCCAGGGGCCTCTTTCTCTGAGGCGGGCCACTGCCGAACCAACCGTCGGTTCGCAGGACTTGACTTCCTCGGTACGAGGCCGCTCTTGAAAACGCTTCTGCTTGCCGAGGCTGCCAATCCGGAATTCGTCAGCGTTCCGCTGGTGGGATGGTCCAGCGCGGCGGCCCTCGCTCGGCAGACGGACGCGCACCTCGTGACTCAGATCCGCAACCGCGAGGCGATCCTCAGAGCGGGGCTGGTCGAGGGTCGCGACTTCACGGCCATCGATTCCGAAGCGGTGGCCGGCGCGGTGCACGCAGTCGGCCAGAAGCTCCGCGGGGGGCAAGGCAAGGGCTGGACCACGATCACGGCCCTGTCGAGCCTGGCCTATCCCTATTTTGAGTGGCTCGTCTGGCGGCAGTTCGGCAAGCGGATCGCGAATCGCGAGTTCGACCTCGTTCACAGGATCACACCGCTCACGCCGACCAGCAAGAGTCTGATCGCGGGCAAGTGCCGGCGCGTTGGGGTCCCCTTCGTCGTGGGTCCCCTCAACGGAGGGCTGCCCTGGCCCAAGGACTTCGATCACGTGCGTCGCCAGGAGAAGGAGTGGCTCTCGTACGTCCGATCGATGCATGCACTCCTGCCGGGGCACTCGGCCACCTGGCGAAACGCGAAGGCGATCATCGTCGGATCACGAAGCACCTGGGACGAGATCCCCAGCAAGTACGACGAGAAAAAGGTCTACATCCCTGAAAATGCCGTGGACATGTCGCGGTTCCCCGAGATTCGGACCGGACAGGCCACGCGACCGGTCCGCGCCGTATTCGTCGGACGCCTGGTCCCCTACAAGGGGGCCGACATGCTGCTCGAGGCGGCGGCCCCCCTGCTCCGAGGCGGAGGGCTCACGCTCGACATCATCGGCGATGGCCCGCAGATGCCCGACCTGGTTGAGATCGTGCGCCGCGAAGGGCTCGAGTCCAGCGTGAGGCTCCTCGGCTGGGTGGACCACGGTCAGGTCGCCAAACAACTCGCGGACTATGACCTCTTCGCGTTCCCCAGCATCCGGGAGTTCGGCGGTGGGGTGGTTGTCGAGGCCATGGCCGCGGGGCTCGTGCCGGTGGTCGTCGATTACGGAGGGCCGGGCGAGCTGGCCACCGAAGAGACGGGTTTCCTGGTGCCCCTGGGCACGCGCACGGAGATTGTCGATCGCCTGGGTCACGTCCTGAAAGGGATTGCCGACGACCCCCAGCAGCTCGATCGCAAGAGCCAGGCCGCCCGACTCCGCATCGGCCGCAGTTTCACCTGGGAGGCGAAGGCGGGTCAAATCGTCGAAGTCTATCGGTGGGTCATCGGCGAACGCCCGGATCGCCCCGATTATGGGATGCCTCTGACCGATTGAGTCCAGAAAAGCCGCCCTGCCCGAGTCCGTTCTTCCCACGAAGCCGAGAGAAATCCGATGGCCATGCTCCGACAGAATCTCACAGCTTTGATCACGAGGAATTACCCCTTTCTGTCAGGTTGCGGGACCCTCGCCAACTGCAAGCTTGTGAAGGTCCTCTCGGGCAGCGGAGGGGGACAGGCCTGGGCCCGCCTGCCCTCGGGTTCAGAGATCCTCGTCCCTCTGAATGACTACGTCGGCAGGTCGGCCTTCTTCGTGGGAGATCTCGACCGCAAGATCACCGAGGTCATCCGAAGGATCGTCCGGCCGGGAGATCATGTCCTCGACATCGGCGCGAACCTCGGGCTGGTCACGCTTCAGATGGCCCGGCTCGTGGGCGGGGGGGGGCGGGTCGACTCGTTCGAGCCCAACCCGGCCATGCACTCGCTGCTCAGTCAGTCGCTTGAGCGCAACAAGTACAAGCACGTGCGACTCCACACCTGCGCCTTGGGTTCCCAGGACGGGGACACCTTGACCCTCAACTTCCCCGAGAGCAACGCCGGTCAGGGGACGCTGACCTCGACCCGTCCCCAGGAGGGTTGGACCAGTGTCAAGGTGCCCGTCAGGACGCTCGCCGCACTCGCCTCGGAGTTCCAGTTCGACCCGGTGCGGTTGCTGAAGATCGACGTGGAGGGCTTCGAGTCGGAGGTCTTCAAAGGGGCCCTCCCCTGGCTCCGGAGCAGTCCCCCGGGTGCGATCGTGTTCGAATCGAACGAGGGATCGGGCCAGGGGCAGAAGGACCCGGTGGTCGCCCTGCTCGCCGACCTGGGTTACTCCTTCTACAGCATCCCCAAGCGCCTCGTCTCGCTCAGGCTGGTGCCCTACAAGCACGCGGAGGGGATCGAGTCCACGAGCCACGACATGCTCGCCGTGGCGAAGGACCAGGAGCGAGAGATCCTCTCGCACTTCCAGGTGAAGAGGTAGGCTGCACGGGCGAGGCGCCTTCGCGCTCAGGCCGTACCGGGCGAGTCGGCGCCAGCCGGCTCGAGGGTTGTCCGTGAAGCCCCGTTCACGCCCGGCCCGGAGTCGGCCTTCTTGATCTCCTGGATGATGAACAGGGGGCGGCCCTTCATCTGCTCGTACATCCGGCCGAGATACTCGCCGATGATACCGAGCACAAGCAGCTGCACGCTGCCAAGCAAGGCCATGACCGACATCAAGCTGGTCCAGCCCCTCTCGAGTCGGCTCCCGAAGAGCCCGAGCCACGACCCGATCGAGTAGCCCAGAAGCGCCAGCGAGAACAGGCCCATGATCATGCCCACGTAGCTAGCCAGGGCAAGCGGCTTGACCGAGAAGGCCGTGATGGCATCGAGCGCGAATTTCAGCATCTTGCGGAACGGATACTTGGTCTCGCCCGCGAATCGCGCCTGCCGGTCGTAAAGGAGCGGCTCCTGACGGAACCCGATCCAGCTGACCATGCCCCGGATGAACCGATGCCGCTCGGGCATGGCCAGCAGGACGTCCAGCGATCTGCGGCTCATGAGCCGGAAGTCACCGGTGTCGCGGGGTATGGGCACGTCGGTCAGCTTGGCGATCAGGCGGTAGAACAGGTTCGCGGTCAGGAGCTTGGTGGCGGTCTCGCCCTCGCGCTTTTGCCTCTGGCCATAGACCACATCGACCCCACCATCCATCATTTTCATCATGGCGGGCAGGAGTTCGGGCGGGTCCTGAAGGTCGGCGTCGATGATCAGGATGCGCTGCCCCTGGCAGACGGAGAGGCCGGCGGTGAGGGCGAGCTGGTGCCCGTGGTTGCGCGACAGATTCACGGCCACGATGTGCGGATCCTTCGCGCTAAGCTCGCACAGGATCGGCCAGGTCCGATCCTTGGAGCCGTCGTTCACGAGAACGATCTCGTACGACATCCCCTGCGCATCCATCACCCTCGAGAGCCTGCTCTGAAGCTCGGGGAGGACTTCTTGCTCGTTGTAGCAGGGGATCACTACCGACAGCGCGAGGCGATCCATCAAGAGGGCTCCCGAGGCTTCATCGGCGCAAAACGTTCCGCCATACGTCTATAGCACGTTTAGGCGGGAAATGACAAGCGTCTAGCGTCCCGGAGTCTCGTCCGAGCGAATCGCGGGCCGAGGCCCGGCGGGCGCGGTGGCGTCGAGCAGCGCGGATCGCAACGCCAGGAGCAGGCCGGTCATGTCCTCGGGCAGGGGCGCCTCCAGGCGCAGCCGCTCACCGGTGCGGGGATGGTCGAACTCCAGGCGGTGTGCGTGCAACGCCTGGCGCTCGATCAGCAGGGTCTCGGCCTCGGGCGTGTCGTGCCCCCGGACGTCCCCGAGGGTGAGCTTGGAACGCCCGGAATAGAGCTTGTCGGCCACGATCGGGTGGCCTATGTGCGTGAGATGGATCCGGATCTGGTGCGTCCGTCCCGTCTTCGGGAAGCAGCGAACGATCGAGAATCCGCCCAGGCGTTCGAGCACCTCATAGAAGGTGGTGGCCTCTTTCGCGCCGTCCTCAATCGCGCGGATCGCCATCCGCTCTCGGTCGGTGGGGTGGGGGCCGATGGGCTTCTCGATGTAGTCGCTGTCTCGCGAGGGCTCGCCCTTGACAATGGCCACGTATTCCTTTCGGATTGTGCGCCCCTCGAACTGCGCGGCGAGATGCTTATGGACGCGGTCGTCCTTGGCGACGATCAAAAGCCCCGATGTGTCGCGGTCAAGTCGATGGACGATCCCCGGCCGATGCGTCCCGCCGACGGTCGAGAGCGTGTCGAAGTGGAACTGCAATGCGTGGACCAGCGTTCCCGACCAGTTCCCCTTGGCCGGATGCGTGACCATGCCGGGCGGCTTGTTCACGACCACGAAGGTCTCGTCCTCGAAGACGATCGGGATCGGGATGTCTTCGCCCACGGGGGTGTGGTCGGCCAGCTCGGGAAGCCATACGGTGATCAGGTCGTCCAGGCGGACCTTCGCTGAGGCCTTCACAGGCTGACCGTTGATCAGCACGGCGTTCGCGTCGATGACCTTCTGGATGATGCTGCGCGAGTAGTCCGGGTACCGATGCGCCAGGTAGGCATCGATCCGCTTGCCCACCATGCGGGCCTTGACCTGGAACTCGGTGGGCGTGGAGGAAAGTTCGGGCGGCATGGTGGAAACGCCGGGCGCGGCGATTCGTTCCTTCTGAGGGCCAGGGGCCGTCGCCGCGAGGGGCGAGAGGAGTCATTGTAACGCCGTAGGCGAAAGATCCCCATAGCGCCGGATGTGTGCAACCGCCCTGCCCATGTTGTGGAAGGCCTTCAGGTCGAAGGTGGAGACCACGGCGTGGGCCGATCCCTCGGCAAGTTCCAGAGACGAGAGAGGGGCGCTGGCCTCGATCGCCTCAAACCCACCGGCGTGGAGATCGGCCCAACGAAGGCGGGTCTGTTCGCTCTTGCGGGCCAGGATGTCGATGCCCCGGAGCGTCGGCGGGGCACCGATGAGCGACGGGTGGACGGGAATCGGCTCGCCCATGCCCGTCATGAGGTTGCAAACGCGGTCGCCGGGCTGAAGCGGGCTCGCCCATGCGCACTTCCGGGGTCACAGGAGTGTGAAGCCGGCTCACGAGCCCGTACGTCCCCGCCATCTCGTCAAACAGGGATTTGACGAAGGCGGGGTCGTAAAGCGAGGGGCGATCGGCCACCGGACACGGGCCCGCCGTTACTTGGGCGTTTCGGGGCCGGGCGCAGGGGTCGGCTTGGTGTCGTTCTTGAAGGGGTCGGAGCTGAACACGTCGGGCAGGGCCGGGTTGATCCTGGCGGGGTCGGCCTTGGGCTTATCCTTCTGGAACACGTC
>JANOBY010000749.1:0-27172 GCA_031411935.1 Planctomycetales bacterium
CCCGAGCGCCTCGGCCGTCAATTCCGAGGCACCGATCAGCGCCACGGGCAGGGCCGCGAGCAGAAGGGCGAGCCCCGCCGCGATCATCGCCGCGGGGACCAGGGCCTGGCCAATCGCATTCTTGAGGTCGGTCGCCGCGAGCTTCGCCTGGAGCTCGGCGAGCGTGGACACATCCCCCGCGAATTCGGCGAGGTTGCCGATCACGCCCTCGCTCAGGGGTGAGTTGATCTTCACCTTCTGGCCGCCGTTCATCGTCGCTTGATCAGCCATCCCAGGAGCACCCCCATGCCAAGCGCCAGGCCAAGGGCCTTGGCGGGTTGTTCGATCGTGTAAGAGCGGATCGCGTTGCCTCCCTGGGTCACGCGCTCGCGGGCCGTGGCCGCGAGCTCCAGTGCCTTCTCCTTGGCCACTTCGGCGTTCATTCCGAAATCCTGTTCCCGGATGCGGTCGATCATGATGACCCTCCCTTCCGAAGTTGAGGCGAGACGAACACAGATCTCATCGCCCCATCCAGGGCGGTGCCCCCGGAGGGACCGGGCCCGCGGAGGGACCATCAGCCGGCCCGCCCGCGGCGGCCTGTTGCTGCTGGGCGATCCAGTTTTCGACGTAACTGAGTGCGTAACCCTGGACCGCGCGAAGGGCCATCGGTGCGGCCAGGGCGATCAGCCCGCCGATCCATCCCTTTTTCTTGGCCTCCTTGGGCTCCACGGCCTCGGCGATCGACTCGCGGGTTTTTTTGATCCCGTTGGACTCCACCACGTCGGCGATCTTGGAGACCGCGGCCTCGGCCGCCTTCTCGGCCGCCTGGGTCACGGACCGTCGCTTGCGAGGCACCACCACGAACCCGGCCACCGCCGCCACGCCCAGGGCCGCCCACGGGTAGAGCCGGACGTAATGCCTCCAGTCCGAGGCGGCCTCGGCCCCCGCGACGACCCCCTGCATATCTTGATGCAGCCGCTGACGGATCTGGGCCATCTCTCGGCGGATGCTGTCCACCTCGTTGATTGTCGCGGTCGCCACGTTCGCTCCCCCTTCGTCACGCCAGATCCGGGTTGATTGGCGGGCTGGAACTGCAAGAAGTATGCCACGATCCATCCACGCCAATCGATCCGAGGACGCAATCAGGATTTGGTGGCCACGTTCTCTCCGCCGCGGGCCCCCTTGGCCACCAGGCGGTTGAGGACTTCCTGCAGGGCGTCGCGGTGCGACCGCTCCTCGGTCAGGATCGCCGCCATCTCGCGGGCGCTCTCCGAGTCACCGATCTCGGTGAACGTGTGGACCCACGCGTCGTACCAGTGGATCGCGTTGGCCTTGGCCGCGAGGTCGTGGCTCACGCTGTCGAGCGGAGTCGAGCCCATCGACGTGACCTTGTCCTTGAGCTTGGAGAGGGTCTCGCCGATCCCCCCGCCCATGCCCCTGGCGGGCGTGTGGCCGTAGCGCACCGCCACGGTCTCCACCACCCCGCAATGCCGCTCGTCGGCCTCCGCGATCTGCGTGTAGAGCACGCCCAGGGCGGCCTCGGGCGGGCTGCCGGCCCTCGCCCTGGCCTCCGCGGCCATGTCGTGCTCGGCGTGGATCCCCTTGGAGAACTCCGAGGCGATCCAGTCGCGCTGGGTCGTCGCCGTCGAGGACGTGTCTTGACTGCTCTTCGTGGAAGTCGCCATGGTCGCCACCGGGTTCGAGATCGAGCGGATCGGCCGGGCCCGAGGCGGAATTCCCCTCGCGGCCGGGCCACGAACCTCTCCATAGCAACCCCGGTGCCGCCTCAGGCGAGGTCGAAATTCATCTGCCTGGGCCAGTCCAGGATCAGGCGAGTCCCCTTGCCCCGGATCGCCTCCAGGCGTGCAGAACCGCCGAAGAGCGTCGAGATCCGTGACGCGATCGCCAGGTCGAGCCCCCGACGTTCGGCCGCGGTCCCCAGCAACCGCTCGAAGTGCAGCCTGTCGATCTCATGCGAATAAACCGAGTCGCGAGGCGGGACATCCACCCGGAACGTGCTCACGCAGCGATCCTCGCGATCTTCCATGGCGACCCGGACCGGGCTCCCGCCCGACGCCGCAACCGCATTGAGGAGGCTCTTCTGGAGGGCCATGCGGCTCCTGGCCATGTCGAGCGTGACCTGCCCGGGGCGGGCCTGGTCCTCGACCTCGATCGGGCTCGAGGACCGGCTCTGGACCTCGTGGACGACCTCCTCCAGCAGGGCCCGCGGGTCGAATCGCTCGGGGTGGAGCTCCCCGGAAGACTCGGGCAGGCGCGAGTAATCCACCAGATGCACGAGCATCCGCTCAAGCTCCAGGGCGTTGGCGCGGATCATCGCCAGGTCCTCGGCCGCGGCGTCGTTCTTCGTACATTCCGAATCGTCGAGCATCCGGAGCGCGAGCTGGATCACGTTCAAGGGGGTCCGGAGGTCGTGGACCACGACCTCCTGGTAACGATCGCTGGAGAAAATCGTCATGAACAACGTCCCGGGCACGACTCACCTACGGCGGATCACCAAAGCGGTCCCGCCAGCTCTCGACCTTCACCATGGCCCACGAAATCCTCTTCGGCTACTTAGGCCAGCCATGGAATTAAACCAGCCCGCGAATTTCCGGCAATCGCACTTCGATCGCCAAAATATCATCGCGGGCCGACATCCCACCACTGACCCGCAGGGGAAAAGGCGGAGCCAGGCGATTCGGCCACCCACGCTCCGTCAATCAGACTAAAGCGACTTGCAAGACCCGGCCCCCCCCTCAAAGAGGCGAGGCACAAGGACAAGACTGAGCAAATTGACACGCACTTCTTGTGCCTCCACCTCGCTTCGCCGTTCCCGAGCAAACTTTAAAGAGATGTCTCATCGATCCGATGTGCATTATATTGCTCACAGCGAGGGCATCGATCTGCTCGAAATTTTCATTTCGTCTAGGATACGCAACCACAACGGACATGGTATCCGATTTGCTCAAGGCTGAGCATCTTGCCGCTTGAGAAGCATCGGACTTCCGCCCGGACGATCCTTGCCCTATCACCCCAGGTGCCCACGGATGCGTAAAAAGCTCCTCATTGTCGACGACGACGCCTACAGCAGCAGCCAGCTTCGCAAACTCCTGGAGTCGCAGGAGGTCAGCGTGGACGTGGTCGAGGGGGGTCAGGATGCGCTTGCGGCCCTCGCCAGCGAGGACTACAGCGTCCTGATCACCGACCTGCGCATGCCCGGCATGGGCGGCATGGACCTCCTGAGGGAGATCTCCAACCGCCGGCTCATGGTCACGGTGATCGTCACGACCGCCTTCGGCTCGATCGACCGCGTGGTCGAGGCCATGCGCCTGGGCGCCTACGACTTCCTGACCAAGCCGATCGACCCGACCTACCTCAAGCTCGTGATGGATCGGGCCCTGAAGAAGCGCGAGCTCCAGGACGAGGTCCTCTCCCTGAGGCAGAGGCTCAAGGAGAACTTCGCCTTCCACTCGATCATCTCCAAGAACAAGCGGATGCACGAGCTCTTCGAGCTCATCCGCCACATCGCCGGCACCAAGTCCACGGTGCTGATCGAGGGGGAAACCGGCACGGGCAAGGAACTGATCGCGAAGGCGATCCACTACGCGGCGGAGTCTCGTGGGAATCTGGTTGCCGTGAACTGCGCGGCGTTGCCCGAGTCCTTGCTCGAATCCGAGCTCTTCGGGCACGAGCGCGGGGCCTTCACCTCGGCCGACTCGCGGCGCAAGGGGCGGTTCGAGCTTGCCGATCAGGGAACGATCTTTCTCGACGAGATCGGCGACATCTCCCCCGCCATGCAGGCCAAGCTCCTGCGGGTGCTCCAGGAGAAGCGCTTCGAGCGCGTAGGGGGCCACGAGAGCATCAACGTGGACCTCCGCGTGGTGGCCGCCACGAACAAGAGCCTGGAACGCGAGGTCTCGCAGAACAAGTTCCGCGAGGACCTCTTCTACCGCCTCAACGTGATCAAGATCGAGTTGCCTCCGCTCAGGGAACGCCCCGAGGACATCCCGCTGCTCATCAGCCACTTCCTCGAAAAGTACGCCCGTCCCAACGAGGCCCCCAAGCGCGTGTCGCCCGAGGCCATGGACCGCATGCTCAACTACAAGTGGCCGGGCAACATCCGCCAGCTCGAAAACGCGATCGAGCGGGCGGCCGTGACCACGGTCGGCGACGTGATCAACTTCGAGAACCTGCCTTCCCAGGTCGTCGGCACAAGCAGCCTCGAAAAGCCCAAGTTCGAGATCGACCTCTCGCACCCCCTACCCCACTACCTCAAGCTCGCCACCGAGGAGATCGAGCGCGAATACATCCTCAAGGCCCTCGAAAAAACCCGAGGCAACGTCGGACGATGCGCCGAGCTCTGCGGGCTCTCTCGCCGAAGCGTGAGCGGCAAGATCAGCCAGTACACGATCGACAAGTTCCCGTTCAAGGTGTCCTGATTTTCCAGTAAAGCAGGGACGTACACGGCGAGTCGAGGATCAGGAATCCAACCAACGACATCCTGACTCTCGACGGAGCCCACGCGGCGTCAGATCCTCATCAGGACATGCATTCGACGCTTCGAAAACGTGCAATGGATCGACCCTCCGGACAGATCGGCGGATTCTCCTCCTCCATCAGAGGTCCTACGTCGTGTCAAAAGTGTGAGGGCACGTTTTGAAATCGGGCCTGTCGAACCAGGTTAGGAACGTCTACCTATCTGCCGCACGTCCGCCCTTGCGACTGGACTACGGGACAACATCGCGGGATGATGAGGGTCGGGGGCGAGATCGGAGGCGACGTTCGGCACGTCTTGATCCCTCAAAGCATCATACCGCTTCCTGTGTATGGCGACCGGGAGGCCGAGGGCAGGACCCGTTGGAGTTCGACCCGGGCCGCCGGCCGTCGCCAAGGGGGCCGCGGGCCCGCCGGAGGAGGAGTCGACACGGCTACAGCCGCGGGCGAGGCGGCACTTCCTCGCTGAGGATACTCCCCATGAAAATGCAGCCGCATGTGACCATACTGGGCTGGATATTCTACCTGATCGGATGCATGGGTCTGCTCTACGCCCTGAGCCTGCCCGTGCTCGTGGTCCTGGTGTTAGCTTTTCGCACAGACGAACAGGCGGCACGGGCGGACCCCGGCGTGGGGCTGGTCTTCGTCTTCGCCGTGATCTACATGCTCATCGCATTGCCGGTGGCCCTCGGCGGTTGGGGCCTGCGCAGGCGCAAGCCTTGGTCGATCTATCTGACGAGGTTGCTCTCGTGTTTGGTACTCTTCCTGTGGCCCGTTGGCACCCTGATCGGTGGCTACGGCTTATGGGTTCTGTTCAGCCGAGAATCCCGGGTGATCACCGGTGCAGTCAAGCCGCCGCGACCCGATGCGACGCTGGAGTAGCGACGGGGCCTCAACGACCCCGCCCCAGTCATTGGGAATCGTCCGGAGCTTTGATCGCTCAACGGGTGTAAACGCCATTATCGAGCTGTCCGCCTGGCTGTCGAAAGGCGTGTGGGCGGGTTCTCCTGGGCCGCCGTCCTTCGGGGACGAACCGGGGCGAGGACTTCCCGGGGCGTGGACCGTTCGTTGGGCTTGGGCGGCCAGGGGATCACGATCGTGGGGACTTTCTCGGCGAGGATGTCTTCGATCGGGGTCTCGGGCCAGACCTGAACGACCCGATACGTGACCACGCTCAGGAGCACGTACATGGCGAAGGTGGCCGACAGCGAGGGGGCCCAGAACTTCATAGCCGACCCGAACGATCGCTTGATTCTCGTGTTGCTGATGTCCACGCTAAACATCTCGTCGAGCACAAGGTGCGAGAGGAACCCCAACGTGACCGACGTGCACATGATCAGGCGGATGAGCTGGCTGTCGGAGGGGTAATAAAGGTAAGTGGCGGCTCCCCACACGGCACAGCACGGGAAGCTGTGCATGATGCCCCGGTGGACCATTGTGCGGGCCAGCACGTCGCGCATCCAGTGGCGTACAAAGATGTAGACGATCACGACGGCGATCAGGTGCAGTTCGAAGGGGAGGTCGGGGGTCTTCGCGGCGAGCTTGTGCCAGACCGCGACCGAGGCGAGCACCGCGAGAATTCCCGTGAAGCCCTTGAGCTGGGTGCCTGTGGGATGGTCAAGATCCGGCAGGAGGCCGCCCAGCGACGTCAACATCGCCGCCACCGTCCCGTACACCCAGTGCACGCCGGAGAGCACGTACACGCCCGAGGCGTAGAACACGCCCAGGCCCGTGGCGAAGGTCAGGTGCTGGCGATAGTTGCCCATCCTGGGCGTCCTTGGGACGATTCGAGGGGTCCGGAAGCAGGCTGCCTTGATCGAGGCGGCCCGCCCCCGGTCCATCCATCCTGACGGCTCAGGCCGCGTTCAGCCACTTGCGGATCCGGCCGAGGTCGCTCGCCCAGTCGGCCCCGGTCCGCCTCTGGCCGTAGGCATCGTACAGGAGGTCCAGGGTTTCGACCAGATGACGTAGGCTGTCGATCCGGGCGAGCTGGGCCTCGGGGCCGCTTACGCCTTCGGGCTTCGGCAGGGCGAGCCCCGAAACCGCCATGGTCTCGGCCTGGAGCGTCAATTCGTACTGGCTCCCGTGGCGGACGAGGATCAGCCCCGCCTTGCGCGGGAGCTTGCCCGACTGGATCGCGCGGAAGGCCTCGGGCAGGCGCGACGGCCCTTCGTCCTTCAGGCTGTCGCTGCCTGTCATCCCGCGAGGGCAGTCGAGCGTGAGGGTCTTGGTCATCATGACGGTCACGTCCGAGCCGTCGGCCAGGTCGATCGTGTCGCCGTCGATTTGCAGGGTGTGCCAGAGCCAGAGGAGGAACTCGTTGCCCCAGTAATCGGGCCTCGCGGGGTCGTTCTGCGCCCAGGCGACCTGGCCCACGGCGTCGGCGTTGTCGCCGATGAAGGTGACCGGGGCGCACGCCTCGAACACGCGGGCGAAGCCGCGGGTCTCGGCCTGCGAGGCCGCGAGCGACCCCGAGGTGATCGGCTCGAGCTGGCGGTCGAAGGTCTCGCGGAACAGGCCCTGCAAGCGGTCGAGCACCGCGGCGCTGTTCGTCCCGGCGTAGAGGACGTTCGTCTGTCCGTCCCACAGGACGGGCACATGCTTGCGGCGGCGGAATCGGCCGTCGGCGGCCTCGCTCTCGGCGCGGGCCTTGGCGGCCTCCTTGGCCTCTTCCTTCTGCGCCTTGTTGGCGAAGCCGGTCGGGTTGAGCTGGGCGCGGGCGTCGGTCTCGATGCGGGTGTAGGCCCGCAGGAGGTCGCCGGGGATCTTGTCGGTGTCGATCCGGATGGAGAGGTGCAGCGCGTCGTTCAGGAAATTCTTCTCGGCGTCGAAATTCACGTCGAGCACGTGATTACCGCCCGCCCAGCCGAAGGTCACGCCGTCGGCGGCGTCGCCCAGGCCGTGCTTCCCGATGGCGTGGGCCTCGACCTGGCTCAGGACTTCCTCGCCGAACGGGAGAGGGCTCTCGCCGCCGACCCGGTATCTCACGTACGTCACCCTGCCGTTCACGAAGCCCATCTGTGGCACTCCTTCGCCGAAAGACCTGAGAATCCGAGCCCGAAAATCGCGCCGAGGGCGGCCCTCTGCGTGCGGATCTTCGGTTCGATCCCCCCTATCATCGGCCCGGGGCGCGGGTCTCTGGACGGTTTCGGGGGCGCGATTCGCGAGTCGGGCGGACGAGGCTCCGACGGGCGAAACCCTGCCGGTCAGGTAAAGTTGTTGAACTGGATCGGGAATTCCGGCGGCTTGGTTTCCTTGAAGTACGCCATGACGACCTGGAGCTCGTCCTTCTTCTTGCCCGTCACGCGGACCTTCTCATCCATGATCTGCGCCTGGACCTTCACCGACAGGCCCTTGATGGCCTTGACCATCTCGCGGGCCGCATCCTTGTCGATCCCGTTGTGGAAGGTCATCGTTTCGCGCACGGAATCGTGGGAGGCCTCTTCGAGCTTCCCCCGCTTCAGGGCATTGACGGCGATGCCCCGCTTGGCCATCTTCTCTTTCAGGACCTGGACCACGGCGTCCAGCTGCCCCTTGTGGTCGGCAAGGAGCGTGATCTCGCCGTCCTTCTTGTTGTGCTCGATCGACGCCTTCGTGCCCTTGAAGTCGTAACGCACGGCGATCTCGTGCTGGGCCTGGACCACGGCGTTGTGCAGCTCGGCGTGATTGATCTCGCTCACGATGTCGAACGAATGAGAGTCGGCCACGGCTCAGCAGCTCCGCAAACTCGGGCCGGCGTGAAAAACTTCGGCCGGCTTGAATAGTAAATGAGAGGCGACGAATTCATTCTAACAAATCCGCCCGGAGTGCGTGCCGAAGGTGCGCAGAGGGCGGTGTTTGCCACCGGGAGAGGCTTCGATGATGAGGATGCTGTTCGCGATGGCCATCGCCCTTGGCCTGGTCATGCCGTCCGCCAGGGCCGAAGATCCCAAGATCGAGGGGGACTGGGAAGGCACCATGAAGGTCACCCCGCAGGCCTCCCTGCGCATGGTGTTCCACATCAAGAAGAGCGACGGCAAGCTCTCGGCCACGTTCGACAGCCCCGACCAGGGCGCCGGCGGGATCGCCGTGGATTCGGTCTCGCAGGAGAAGGACACCGTGGTCCTGGTCATGAAAGCCCTCCGGGGCGAGTACAAGGGCAAAATTGCGGCTGACGGATCCTCCATCGACGGCACCTGGACCCAGGGCGGGATGGACTTCCCGCTGGTCCTCAAGCCGGCGAAGGCCGCGGTCGCGCCCGACCAGCTCTGGGAGGGGACGCTCTCGGTCAACGGCGGGATCGAGCTTCGGCTGGTCGTGAATCTCTACAAGAATCCCGACAAGCCGGGCGAGTTCACCGCCACGATGGACAGCCCCGACCAGGGCGCCAAGGGGATCAAGGCCGACAGCGTGTCGCTGGACAAGAAGTCCCTGAAATTCGCCATCAAGGCCATCATGGGCGAATTCTCGGGCGAGCTCGACGAGGCCGGGACGACCGCCAAGGGGACGTGGACCCAGGCCGGCAACAAGATGCCGCTGACCCTGAAGAAGACCGACAAGGTCTCTGAGGTCCGTCGGCCGCAACTGCCCCAGGCCCCCTTCCCCTACAAGGCGACCGCCGTGACCTACCCCAACAAGGAGGCCGGCCACTCGCTCGCCGGCACCCTCACCCTGCCCGAGGGCAAGGGGCCGTTCCCCGTGGTCGTCCTCATCTCGGGATCGGGGGCGCAGGATCGCGACGAGACCCTACTGGGCCACAAGCCCTTCCTCGTTCTGGCCGACTATCTCACGCGGAGAGGAATCGGCGTTCTCCGGGCCGACGACCGCGGGGTGGGCGGGTCCACCGGGGACCACAGCACGGCCACGAGCGCCGACTTCGCCACCGACATCGAGGCGGGCGTGGCCTACCTCAAGACCCGCGACGACGTGAACCCGAAGAAGATCGGCCTCATGGGGCACAGCGAGGGCGGGCTGATCGCCCCGATGGTCGCCGCGAAGGACCCCGAGGGCGTGGCCTTCGTGGTCATGCTCGCCGGCCCCGGCGTCCCGGGCGACGAGATCCTGATGGAGCAATCGGCGCTCATCCTGAAGGCCATGGGCAAGGAATCGGCCTCGCCGGAAAAGGATCTGGCCGACGCGAAGAAGATGTACGACGTGATCAAGACCGAGAAGGACGACGCGAAGGCCGGCGCCCGACTCGCCGAGATCGTCAAGGACTCCCTCGCGAGGATGACCGACGCCGAACGCAAGGAGCTGGGCGACGACCCCGAGAAGACGGCCCTAGCGCAGATGAAGCCCCTGCAAACGCCCTGGTTTCGCTACTTCCTGACATACGACCCGCGTCCCACGCTCGCGAAGGTCAAGTGCCCGGTCCTCGCCATCAACGGCGAAAAAGACCTGCAAGTCCCCCCGCAGCAGAACCTGCCCGAGATCGAGAGGGCGATCCGCTCGAACGGAAACGCCCAGGTCACGATCAAGGAGCTGCCGGGCCTCAACCACCTGTTCCAGACCACCAAGACGGGCGCCCCGAGCGAGTACGGCCGCATCGAGGAAACCTTCAGCCCCGACGCCCTGAAGCTCGTGGGCGACTGGATCCTCGGCCTGGAGTGACCCCGCTCAGGTCAGCCACTTCTCGGCCAGGGCGTTGAACATAGGGTCGAGATCGACGTTGCCCCCCGTGATGATCACGCCCACGCGGCGGCCCATCACGGGGATCTGCCCATTGAGGATCGCCGCCACGGGCACCGCGCACGACGGCTCGATCACCATCTTGAATCGCTCCCACACGAAGCGCATGGCGTCCAGGGTCTCGCGCTCGGTCGCCGTGGCGATCCCGTCCACCTTGTCGCGGATGACCGAGAAATTGCGCTCGCCCAGCGAGGTCCGCAGCCCGTCCGAGACCGTCTTCGGGTCGCCCGAGGGGATGATCGTCCCGGCTTCCAGCGACTGCCGGGCGTCGTCGGCATTCTTGGGCTCCGCGCCGTAGACCAGGGCCGAGGGCGAGGTCCCCTTCACCGCGATGGCCGAGCCCGACAGCAGCCCGCCCCCTCCGCAAGGGGCCACCACCATGTCCAGGGGCCGGGCCTGCTCCATCAGTTCGAGGGCGGCGGTGCCCTGACCGGCGATGACCCGCCAGTCGTCGTAGGGATGGACGAGCGAGTACCCATCCTCGGCGACGAGACTCGCCACGGTGGCCTCGCGATCGGCGAGCGTGGGCTCGCACGTGACCACGCGGGCCCCGTAGCCCTCGGTCGCGGCCTTCTTGATCGCCGGGGCCGTCCTGGGCATGACCACGCAAACGGGCACGCCCGCGAGCTTGCCGGCCAGGGAGAGCGCCTGTCCGTGGTTGCCCGAGGAGTGCGTGACCACCCCGCGCGACCGCTCCTCGTCCGAGAGCTGGAGCACCGCGTTCATCGCGCCGCGGAACTTGAAGGCCCCCACGCGCTGGAAGTTCTCGCACTTCAGGAAGATCGACCCGCCGCACATCTTGTCCAGCGTCCGCGACGTGAGCACGGGCGTGCGATGCGCCCAGGGCGCGAGCCGGTGGGCGGCTTCCTGGATGTCCTCAAGAGCGATCGTCAACGAACCCTCCCTGGAAAGAAACGCGTCCGGCCCCGGGCCCGTTGCGGGGCCAGGGAGCCGGACCTCGCGAATTACTGGACCGCGCTGTAGTCGGTGGGATCCATGTAGACCGAGATGACCTTGGCGACGATCTTGCCATCTTCCTCGCTCGCGTTGCGGGCCTTGGTCCATTCGGGATCGGCCTGGAACGCGTCCCAGGACGCCTTCGCGGCCTCGCGGCTGGGGTAGGCCAGGACGTAAACCAGGGTGTTGTCCTTGCCCTGCTCGGCGCTCTGCGGGGTCCAGAAACCCACAAGGTCCATCCCATGCTTCTTGAAAAGGGCACAGGTGTGCTCACGGAATCGCTTGTTCAGGGCGTCGAGACGGCCGGGATGCGTGATGTAGGTCCGCATCTCGAACACGCGCTTTTCTTCCTTCTTGCCGGCCATCGCCGAGGTCGCAAAGGCCACGGCCGCAAGAAGCCCGCAAAGGGCCAGGATCCGGCGAAATCGAGTTGTCATGGGAAGCCTTCGGAGAGGGCGCAGGAGGTCGTGAGACGATGCCCTCCCGGTTATAGCCGGGACCGGGGCGAGTCTCAAGAACCCGACGACGGCGCAAAAAGGCCGATTCCTGGGATCCGTCCGGATCCACCACGATCGAGGGGCGGAGGCCCTTCGATAGTATCGAAAGGGGATAGTCTTCCGCACTCCACCCCGGCTCCTTGACAATCCGGACCCTCGCGACGGGCCTGGCCCGACCACACGAGGAATCGGCGTTTCGCGAAAAGGAAAATTTGCATAACGAACCCATTTCCGCCCACCGGACCGAGGGCAAGTTACGACGTAATTCTTTGTCTTCAAATCGTTTAAGTTTCGCCATCGAGGAGAACAGCCGGGCATTCCAACGGGAAAACGAACCCAAACGAAGCCAAAACGAAGCCAATTTTCGGGCATTTCGGAGCGAGAACGAACCCATTTGCCGGGGATTCCCGCTCCGAAGCAGGCTCCCTCAACGCGTGCGGGACGCCCGCACAGATCCTGCGTCCCAACATGCCCAGAAGACAGGGGACAACGTGACGGTGATTTGTTAGGATGAGTTGTGTGAGATCGGGCGCTCGAGCGACGACGGAATGGCTCTGCGCCTCGCCAGGATCACCCACTGACGGGCTTCAGGGATGACCGCAGCTTCCCGAAACGCCGGGCCCTCGGCACGCCTCCGCCGGAGAGCGATCTCCGGCCGCGTCCCTCCTCGGGTCGAGACCCTGGAATCGCGCGTCCTGCTGTCCCTGGCGGACGAGACCTTGCCGGTTCCGTCCCCCTGGGCCCAGGTCATGCCCGTCGCGCCGCCGGTCGACACCGAACCCACATCGCCCCTGGACGGCTGGTCGCTGGGATCGGTGATCGTCACCGGCAAGGGCCCGGAAGGGAACGCCCCCCCGGCCAAGAGCGACCCTCTGGCACCGGCCGTCCCATCCTCCGTCGTCAGGCTTCCCGACCTCGACCTGATCGAGCTGGACGGGATCTTCCCCTCGGCCGACACGTTGCAGTTCTTCCACGTCCCGGTCTCGCCCGACACGATGACGGTCCGCGTCGAGATCCAGGTGCCGGAAAGCTCCTCGTCGGCCTCGGAACGGTTCTGGATCCTGAGCGGTGAGGGCCAGGTCCTGGGCCACTGGCCGATCCCCGGTCCGGGCGGGAAGGTGGATGTCACCGTGACCGCCGACGACGAGAACCCGCCCTCGGGTTTGATCCTGGGGATCTCTCGCGACGACCTCGGATCCGACACGCCTCCGCCCGACGACACGAGCTATCACCTGCGGATCGGTCGGCACGACAAGGGCACCACGAGCACCTCGCCCGACCTCCCCTCGCCCATCACCGTGCCTCGCCCGACCAGCCCGGAAGCCGACACTCCTCCTTCGATACCCAGCGATTCGGGGTCGGGCGGGATGGGAGGCACCACGGGGCCGATCGCGACCGTGAGCTTCACCACGGCGATCTCGATCACGCCTGAGATCGGCATGACGACCCCCGGTCCCCTGCCGGCGCTGGCCACGGGCCCCTCGGCCGGGGTCCTGGCCGATGGACGCCCCACGCCGCGGGTCGGACGCATGGACGGTCTCGTGATCGACCTGGCGCTGATCGACCTGGACCATCGCCCGGTGGCCGACGACGAGGCGAGCGAGCTGGAAACCGTGCCGCAGGCCGGGGGCCTTCCCTTGCTGGCGCAGGCCCGCCCCTCGATCCGATCGCAAGCCGAGTCCGCCGCGTCCCGGGTCGGCTCCGTGGCGATCGCCGCACCGGCGTTACTCGAGAGCCCGGCCCGGCCCTCGGACGCGGAGGAGTCGCCGGGGCGAGAGGCAGGCACGGCAAGGCGTCCGTCGTGGGGACTCGGACTGAGCATGGCGGCCGCCCTTTCGTTCGGCCTTTACCTGCCCGACCTGGTGACGGCCCTCACGCCGGTCTCTCCGCGACGTCCGCGCCTGCGGGCTTTCCGAAAGCCCCGATCCTGAAGCCAACGTCGTTTCAGGGCCAAATGGCTCGTCCGGCCAGAGCCACCACGCGAGGCCATCGCGACGGCTCTTGCCTGAGGTAGCCGAGATACGACCAGGCGATCGCCCCGAGCAGGTCGCGGCGATCTCCCGCCAATCCCGAGGCATGCTCCAGATCCGCGAGCGCCTGGTCCCACCGGGCGATCGCCAGGAAGGCGCGGGCCCGACCGAGGTAGGCCTGGGCGTCGTTCGGGTCGGCGGCGATCACCCGATTCCAGCCGTCCAGGGCCTCGCGGTGCCGACCCAGCCGGGCCAGGACCTGGGCCCGCCCCCGGGAGGCCGAGGCCCCCGCGCCGAGCCTCAGGGCCCGGTCAAGATCCACCAGGGCGAGCGCCGGATCGCCCAGGGCGAGCCGGATCTGGCCGCGAAGCTGGAGGAATCTCGGGTCGTCGGGTTCCAGCTCCAGGCCGCAGACCACGTCGTCGAGGGCGAGGCGAGGGTCGCCCCGCTCCGCCCGGATTCGTGCCCGGATCAGGCGGGCTCGGGGGGACTTCGGGGCCAGCATCAAGGCCCGGCTCGCCTCTTGCTCGGCGGCTTGGGCCCGGCCCAGGGTGGCAAGGATCACCGCGCGGGTGGAGACCGAGGCCGGAGAGGTCTCGCCGGCAAGGCGTTCCGAGGCCGCGAGCAGGTCGGACACGAGCGAAGGCCCGCCCGCAGGCAAGAGCCGCACCTCGGCCGGGTCTTCGAGCGGAGGGACGCTCTCCGAGCGGGTCGCCAGCCGCGAGCGGATCACGAGGCGATCGAGCTGGAGCGAAGGGGCGATCCGGGAAGCCTTCTCGGCCGAAGCCAGGGCCTCGGCGGGCCGGCCTTGCCCCAGGGAGACGAGCGTCCGAAGGGCGAGGATCTCGGCCTCATCGGGATGCCGGATCAGGGCCGCGTCCAGATCGCTTTCGGCCTCCGAAAGGCGGCCCTGACGGAGCGAGATCTGGGCACGTCCCAGACGCGCGGACTGGTCCTCGGGGTCGGCGGCGATCATCTGATCGACGAGCGACCGGGCCGCGGCCTCGTTGCCCATCTCGAAGTCGGTCATGGCCAGGTTGAGCATGGCCGCGCGACGCAGAGGCCCGGCATTCGGGGCCTTGATCACGGCATCGAAGCAGGCCCGGGCCGCGGGCTTGTCGCCGAGCGCCTGGTGAACGAGGCCGAGTTCGAGCCGGGCATCGACGAGACTCGGGGATCGGGCCAGGGCTCGCTCCAGGTCCTCGCGTGCCCGCTCCCAGGCGCCCTTCTTGCGCTCAAGGCGGGCCCGATTCTCAAGCGCCCGGGCCGAGTCCGGGCGGAGCTCGACGGCCGCGTTGTAATGCTCGAGCGCCGTCTCGGGCCTTCCCGCACGATCGGCCTGGTAGGCGGCGTCAAATTCGAGCCAGAACCGGCCGTTGTCCCTCTGGGCCGCCCGGATCAGCCAGTTCGCCGCGCGTCGGGGGTCGGGCCGATCCTCGAGCAGGACCAGCCTCCCCCACTGATAACACTCCCAGGGGGAGGCGATGGATGCGGGCAACGGCGGCGACAATCGCGGCGGAGGGCTCCCCTGGATACGGGCCTTCCCGTAGAGGGCCAGCGCCTTCCAGGGGCCGGGCGGGAGGGTGCGAACCGCGTCGCGGTCCCCGGACTTCTCCAGGCTCTCGCGGATCTGACGGGCCCAGTCGCAGATCGTCTGCGAGGTCTTCCAGTCTTCGGGCCGGTCGGTCGCGGCGGTGGCCAGGGCCCCGAGGAAGAGGAGCTCGTGGACCTCGCTCTCCAGTTGCCTGCGGCGGCGTTCGCCCAGGATATCCAGGTCCGCGCGATCGGCCCAGTCGGGGGCGTCGTACACGCCAAACGGCTTGAGGACCTCGTCGAGCGCGGGCACGGACTTCTCGGGTTCGTCGTGAAAGCCGAGCAGGGCCCACCTCAACGATTCGGCCTGCTGGAAGAACTTGTCGGCCGCGTCCACCGTGGTCGCCGCGCGGCGGTTGATCCGGCCCCGCGTCCCGGCCCGATGGCCCACATCCCGTACCTCACGCGAGGACGAGGCGAGGCCGAGGTTGGCCGCCGTCTCGAACCCCTGGGCCGCCAGGTCGTAACGGCCAAGCTGCTCGGCCTGCACAGCCTTTTCGATGAACCCGCTCACCTGTTCGAGCTCTCGCTCGGCGGCATGGTAAGCCCCCAGCGTGGCGAATGCCGACACCCCGATCGCCACCAGGACGGCCGCGGTGGCGATCATCGCGCGACTATGCCGCCGGACCTTGCTCAGGATCCTGACCTTGAACGGCTCGCGGGCATGGATCAACGGGAAGTCGTCGGCCACGGCTTGCAGGTCCGCGGCAAGCTCGGAGGCGGTCGAGTAACGGTCGCGAGGGTCCGCGGCCAGACACTTCCCGACCACGGTGGCCAGGGCGGCGGGCACCTCGGGGAACACCTCGCGCAGGTCGGGCTGGGCCCCTCGCCGCTCCTCGGCCGCACGCAGGAGCGCCTCGCGGACGGATCTCGCCTGGGGGGGAGGCCCGAAGGGGCGTTCGCCCATCGCCTCGAAGAGCACCACGCCCAGGGCGTACACGTCGGAGCGGCCATCGACCCCGTCGGAGCGGCCGTCGGCGAGGGCCTCCAGATGCTCGGGCGACATGTAGGCGACCGTCCCCCCGAGCGCCGCGGGGATCTCCTGCGAATCCTCGTCCATCAGCGGCTCGTGGGCGAGGTTGAAGTCCAGGAGCATGGGCATGCCGTCGGCCGTGACCAGCACGTTCGAGGGCTTCACGTCGCGGTGCAGAACGCCCCGGTCGTGGGCATGCTGCAAGGCCTCCGCAAGGCGGGCCCCCCACCAGGCGATCGCGCGGGCGAAGGGCCGATCCTTCAGGGACTCACGCCCCACGGGTCGGGCCGACGCCGACGCCATGCCCTCGGGGTCCAGGCGGTCCAGGGCCTCGACGATCTGGGCCCCGGACCGCGCCTCCTTCACCTGCGGATCGCCCAGCACATGCGCCAGCGTGACCCGCCCGAAGAACGGCATGCACAGCAGATGCAGCCCGGTGGCCGGGTCGATCCGATACGAGTGGACCGGGACGATGTGCGTGTGCTGGAGCCGGGCCAGCGTTTGGGGCTCGCGAGAGCCGGCGCGGGCGACCTTCAGGGCGACCAGACGGTCGGCAAGCTGCCGCTCCTTGGCCAGGAACACCCGGGCAAAGCCTCCGCGGCCCAGTTCCTCGACGAGGTGGAAGCCCGCGATCGTCTGGCCCGCGTCGGGGAAGCTCGCGGCGGTGCTGGGTCGGCCGCGGAAGCCCAACGATGCGGTGGAGTTCGTCCGTCCCGAGCCGACCAGGTCGTGGATCTCGAGCACCCGTTTCAATCCCGCGGCGATCTCGGGGAACCTCCGGTAGAAGCCCGACGCGGTGGGCGTCTCGCCGAAGTCCTCGCGGAGGCAGAACTCCTCGTAAGCCAGGGCGATCATCGCGTCCTCGGGCAGGCCCCGGCCGCGGTAGACCTCCACGCCCGTCCGCTCGCCGGCCTCCCAGCGGAGTCCGAGGTCCGCGCGGAAGACCGCGAGCCTCACGGAGGTGGGGCCGTCGCCCACGAAATCATCGGGGTCGGGGCGATGTCCGGGGCGACTGGCCTTCCAGGCGGCCTCGAACCGGCGCACGGGTTCGTCGCTGGCCATGCCCGAGACCTCGTCCCAGGCGCGGGGGGTGGAGCTGGGAATCGTCATCGTCTAGCCCTCCCCGTCCGCCCCGGCCCCGGCCTCGACCCGGCGGCGAAGGTCCTCCAGGACGCGCTGGACCGTCCTCTCGCTGATGCCCAGGCGTTCGCCGATCTCGCGGCTCGAAAGCCCCTGGGCCTTCAGCTCCAGGAGCGTATGCCGGTCCTCGGGCAAGAGATCCCGCAGGCGGCCGAAGGTCTCACGGGCCTCGGCCACCTGGCTCGCCGTCTCGCCGGGCGAGGGCAGGTCGCGGGGCCTGTCCCCCTCGGTCCACAGGGCCTCCTCGCGATGCATGTCGCCCTTCTGGCTGCCGGCGCGTCGGTACTCGTCGATCACCTTGTTCTTGGCGGCGCGGGCCAGGAAGGCGACCAGATGGCGAGAGTCCTCGAACTCGGCCGGTTTGCCGCGGATCCTCTGGAAGAAGCTGCCCCAGACCGACTGGAGGAAGTCCAGCGAGTCGAACCGCGACCGCAACAGCCGAGGAAGCTGCCTGCGCACCACGAGGCGGACTTCGGCCTCATAACGGGTGAGCAGCTCGCGCGCGGCCTGATCGTCGCCGGCCGAGATCCTCGCCAGGAACACCGCGATATCGCTGTCTTCGTTCGGAGGTCCATCCGTGGGTGGCTCGTCGGGCGGCATGGTCGGTGCTCCTGCGGTGACATGCGCGATGATTGCGGCCTCTGAGCCTATCGACCGGGCGACCCGATTGGCAAGCGCCTCCGAGGACGGTCTCGAATCGTGATCTCTTGATCCGGGCTTTCTGGCATGGGAGACTCGACCCGTTCCTGGAGGAACGCGCGTCCGGGGCGGGTCGCGGACGTCCCGGCGTGACTCCTTTCTCCCCGCGGCGATAAGGGCCTGGAGGCGTTTCTGATGGCGCTCTCAATCTTCGGGACCAGCATCACGTGGCCGGACTCACCCATCACGTACATCCCGGAGGGGAAAGCCGTCGACGACCCGCTCGCGGCGAGGGGCTTCACCGTCGAGCGGGCGGGAGAATCGGGCAAGTTCCCGGCGGAACCGTTCCGGCTCCAGGAAGCGGTGCTCGTCGGGCCGAATGACTTCGGGTCGACGGTCGAGGCCGTGAGCAAGGCCATCGGCACCATCCCGCCCCCCGCCGTCGGGGTCAGCCCCGCCACGCACGAGGCCAATATCGTCAAGGCCGCGATCGACGGGATGGTGATCGGCGACGACCAATGGGACAACATCAAGGCGTCCTTCCAGGGGAGTTACAAGAACTCGCTCCTCCACTGCGCCCTCGTGGCCCTGCTGCGTTACGAGCACGCGGCGACCCCCGTCAAGGGGAAGACCTCGCCGCCGAACGCGGAGCTCGTCGAGTATGTGGTCGCGTCCGGGTGCAACATGGTCTCGACCATGACCGGCACGGAGAAGAAGGTCGTCAGCGTCACGTATGGGCCCCAACTCGTGAAGTCACAGGGCAAGGGCCAGGTCCACGCGGAGGCGGTCGTCGGCGCCCAGCTCGAAGCGTTCCTGACGACGCTCGCCGCGAAGGCGAAGGGGCACAATTTCGGGTGCCAGGAGTGGAGGGACCAGCAATTCTGGACGAACGGGGCGTTCGACCCGAAGAAGCTCAAGGTCTACGTCAAGCTCAACATCGACGTCCGAAAGATCGACGACAAGTTCATGTGCCCGAGCTGCAAGCTGGTCTGGGGCAAGATCGACGCACGGATGAACGATCTCTTCGCCAATTTCACGTGGATCGAGCCGACGAGATAGCCGCGAGGGGCACGCCGAACATTCGTCCCCGCGGCTCGCCCCCCGGATCAGGGAGCATGGCCAGCCCGGCGAGGGGCGTCGCCCGAGAGGTGCGGCATCCAGGCCACGGGGCACCTGCGCATCTCGCCTCGCGGTTCGTCCGAACCTAGGCGAGGGGGCCCGCGTCGAGTACTCTGGGGTCTTGCCCACCCCGAGCCGGCGTTGTGTGTCGGAGGGGGTGGGCGTTCTCGTGCTGAAGGACTGCGGATCGATGGTTCAGATCACTCTGCCGGACGGGTCGGTGAAGGATTATCCCGAGGGCGTGCGTCCTCGCGAGGTGGCCGAAGGGATCGGCAAGCGGCTGGCCGATGCCGCCATCGCCGCCGTAGTGGACGGGACGATCGTCGATCTCGATCGCCCGATGGACACCACGCCCGGCCGGGCGGTCTCGTTCCGCGTCCTCACCCCTCGCGACCGCGAGGCGCTGGACGTCCTGCGGCACTCGACCGCGCACGTGATGGCCCGCGCGATCATGAGGCTCTTCCCCGGCGCCAAGCTGGCCTTCGGCCCGACCACGACCAACGGCTTCTATTACGACGTGGACATCCCCGGGCGTCGCCTGACCGAGGACGACTTCGCCGCGATCGAGGCCGAGATGGCCAAGGTCGTGAACGACAAGGAGCCCTTCGAGCGGTTCACGCTGCCCGTCCCGGCGGCCCGCGAGTTCGTCGAGGAACTCGGCCAGGGCTACAAGACCGAGCACATCGACGAGGAGCTGCACAAGTTCGGCATCCTCTCCTTCTATCGCCAGGGGGAGTTCGTGGACCTCTGCCGCGGGCCGCACATCCCCCACGCGGGCAAGGTGGGCGCGTTCAAGCTCCTCTCGATCGCCGGGGCCTACTGGAAAGGGCGAGCCGACGGCCCGACCCTCCAGCGCGTTTACGGCACCGCGTTCTTCGACAAGAAGGAGATGGACGCGCACCTCGCCCAGGTGGAGGAGGCCAAGAAGCGCGACCACCGCCGCATCGGCAAGGACCTGCACCTGTTCACGATCAGCCCGCTCGTGGGCTCGGGCCTGGTGCTCTGGATGCCCAAGGGCGCGATCGTGCGCGGGGTCCTCCAGGACTTCCTCCAGCATGAGCTGATGAAGCGCGGCTACTCGCCGGTCTACACCCCGAACATCGGCAAGATCGACCTCTACAAGACCAGCGGGCATTACCCGTACTACAAGGAATCGCAATTCCCGCCGATCCGCTTGCTCAGCGACGCCGCCATGGCGCTGGTGGAGGGGCTCGAGAAGGAGACCCTTGATGACCCGGCGCAGAGGGAGTTGCTGCAAAATGCCGCCATCCCCGAGGTCGCCCCGCTCGGCCCCGGCCAGGAGCCGGTGAAATACTTCGATCTCAATTCCGCGGGCCGGCTCCACTTCGTCGCGACCAACGGCGTGAGCGAGGAGTACCTGCTCAAGCCCATGAATTGCCCCCATCACATCCAGATCTACGCCGCCCAGCCGCGATCGTATCGCGACCTTCCCGTGAGGCTCGCCGAGTTCGGGACGGTCTATCGGTACGAGAAGTCGGGCGAGCTCTCGGGCATGACCCGCGTGCGAGGCTTCACCCAGGACGACGCCCACCTGTTCTGCACCGAGGACCAGGTCCGGGGCGAGTTCCGCGCCACCATGGAGCTGACCCAGTTTGTCCTGGGGAGCCTGGGGTTGACCGACTATCGCGTGAGGCTCTCCAAGCACGACCCCGCCGACCCCAAGTTCGCCGGCGCCGAGGGGGATACCTGGAGGCGGGCCGAGGAAGACATCCGCGCCGTGCTCCTGGAGATGGGCCTGCCGTTCGAGGAGGCCGACGGCGAGGCCGCGTTCTACGGGCCCAAGGCCGACTTCCTCGTGCGAGACTGCATCGGACGCCAGTGGCAACTGGGCACGGTGCAGGTGGATTACGTCCTGCCCGAGCGGTTCGGGCTGGAGTACACCGGGGCCGACAACCAGCCGCACCGGCCGGTCATGATCCACCGCGCCCCGTTCGGGTCGATGGAGCGGTTCATGGGCATCCTCATCGAGCACTTCGCCGGGGCGTTCCCGCTGTGGCTCTCGCCCGAGCAGGTTCGCGTGCTGCCCATCTCCGACAAGGTGGCCGAGTACGCCGCGAAGGTGCTCGAAGCGCTCCGAGGCGTGGGCCTGCGTGCCGAGATGGACTCCCGCCCCGAGAAGATTGGAGCCAAGATCCGCGACGCCCAACTCGAGAAGATCCCTGTCATGCTCGTCGTGGGGGCCAAGGAGGCCGAATCCGGCGCGGTTTCGTATCGCGATCGCCTCGAAGGCGACCTCGGCACCATGACGCTCGAAGCGGCCGTGGCCCAGATCAAGGCCGAGAGCGACGCCCGGACCATCCGCCAGACCGCGACGCCCGCCCCTCCGCCCGAGCCCGAAACCTCGTCGGAGCGGTTCGCCTACTGAGCTTCGCCCGAGCCGGACCTCGCACGAATCGGATCGGGCCCCTTCCGATCCGGCTCGTGCGTGCTCCCGCCCATCCCACTGAGCCATGGCCCGAAGGCCCCAGGGAGGAGCCGCACGCCCTGAAGCGGGAGCGTGACCACCGGGAAGTAGGCTAGGTGCGGAAGTTCGTCAATCAGCGTTGCTTGACATGCACCGACCGTGTGCTTATGTTCGGAGATTGCCTTCGCAAGAAACGGCTAGATCGCACATGGGTGCGGTCTTCGTTTCGAGGGGAGGGGACGCAGGCCCCGTGCGCCGGGCCCTTTCGCGGCCCTCTTCCTCTCCGGCGAGAGGCCATCATCCTGCAATCGTCCTGGGGAGGACGCCATCGGACCGCAAGACCGCACTCAGCAGAACGCCGACCGGGGTCAACGGATCAATGAACAAATCCGCATTTCCCCCGTCCGCGTGATCGGAGCCGACGGCGCCATGCTCGGCGTCATGCCCACGGGCAAGGCCATGGAAAGCGCCCGCGAACTCGGCCTCGACCTCGTCGAGGTGGCGCCCAATGAGCGCCCGCCCGTCTGCAAAATCATGGACTATGGGAAGTTCAAGTACGAGCAGAAGAAGCGCACGAGCAAGCAGAAGACCCACCAGGTCCAGGTCAAGGAAATCCGCGTAAGGCCCAAAACCGGCGACCACGACATCGAGGTCAAGGTCAAGCGCGCCCGCGAGTTCCTGGAACACAAGGACAAGGTGCTGGTCAACGTCCTGTTCCGAGGCCGAGAACTCGCCCACATCGACGAGGGACGCCGCGTGATGAACGAGGTGCTTGCCGCCCTCGACGACGTGGCCAAGGTCGAGAAGACCCCGGCGATGGAAGGCAAACGCATGACCGCGATCGTCGCGCCCAGGGCGTGAATCACCTGGCCGGGCCCTGACGACGGGGGCATCGCCTCCCCATCCGGGGCGATGCCCTCAAGGTTCCCTGAGATGCCCGAGCCGCCCCCCCGCCCGACCTTCGCTTACGATCCCGCGGACCTCGGGTCCCGCCTGAGCATGGGCGTTTTCGCGACGATCCTGGGCGTGATGGCGGCATGGATGGGCTGGATCGTCTGGACCTTCCTCGACGGCGGAGGCTGGTTCGACTTCGCGGTCGGCTTGATCCTGGACGAGGTCATCTTCGCCCTGGCCGTCTACGCGCTCGCCAACTTGATCTGGGCCGTCTTTGCGCCTCGGTGGCTCACGGGGGTGCTCGACGGCGCGGGCGGACACCTCGTGCGGGCCATCCAGGTTTTCGGGATCGTCTTCGCTTCATCCGTGGTGATCGTGATCCTGGGCGGGTCCATCGCTCTGGCTCTGGGCTGGATCTGAATGAACGAGATGGGGATTCGCCAGGTCGCTTGCTCCAGGCTATGCTGGCTGAAGGCGAATGAAGGCTTACGACGAGAGGGGAAGGCTCATGTCCTCGGCCGCGCGGCACCCGCTTCTTACCCCGAGCCAGTACCTTGCGATCGAACGCAAATCCGACATCAAGCACCAATTTTTTCGGGGCGAGATGTTCGCGATGGCGGGAGCCAGCCGCGAGCACAATCTGATTTCTTTGAATCTCGCTAGCATCCTGCGAAATCAACTTCTCGACCGGCCCTGCGAAGCGTACGTTGCCGACATGAGGGTCCTCGTCGAGGCGACCGGGCTCTACACCTATCCGGACGTGGTCGTGGCCTGCGGCGAGCCGCGGTTCGAGGACCGAGAGGTCGATACTCTGCTCAATCCGACCCTGATCGTCGAAGTACTCTCCCCTTCGACCGAATCGTATGACCGGGGGAGAAAATTCGCCCAGTACCGGACCCTCCCCTCGCTGCGTGAATATGTGATGGTCGCCCAGGATTCGCTGATGGTCGAGGTCTTCTCCCGTCAGGGGGATCAATGGCTCCTGAGCGCGCACACCGATCCGGAAAGCCTGGTACCACTGGAGTCCCTCGGCTGCGAGGTCCGGCTGAAAGAGATCTATTCGAAGGTCGAGTTTCCCCCGCCGGCCCCTCCGCCGGTGACGGAAACGCGCTGATCGCGGGAGTCGAAAAAAACCCCTTGGCGACCGTGTGGCAGTTTGTTACATTATGCGACTCGCCCGAGAACCGGGTCGGACCCGGACTGCTGGGCACCAAATTGGTCTCGAATCGATCGCCCGAACCTAAGGCGTTGGTGAAGACATGCCGTCGATCAAGATGAAGTCCCACAAGGGGACGAAGAAGCGCTTCAAGGTTTCGGCCAACGGCAAGGTTTCGCACAAGCGCTGTGGCTCGTCGCACTTGAACAGCCACAAGAGCGGAAGCCAGATCCGCAAGCTGCGGAAGAAGTCGGTCGTGAAGATCGGGGCCGAGGCGCGTCGCCTGCGTCACGCCATGCGGTCCCGCGAGAACCAGCTTGGCCTGAGCAACCTGGGCAAGGAGCTGATCCGTCGCCCCGGCGATGAGCTCGACGAGACGACCCTGCCGGCAGCCGACGCCGCCGCGCCCCAGGCCTGATGACTCCACGATTTGTTTTCCGAGAGAGCGAGTGACCGATGCGTGCGAAGAGTGGCGCGGCAAGAAATTGGCGGAAGAAGCGGATCTTCAAGAGGGCCAAGGGGTTCGTCGGCGGACGTCGACGGCTCCTGAAGTCCGCCAAGGAGACCCTGCTTCGTGCGGGGATGTTCGCCTTCCGCGATCGTCGCGCCAAGAAGCGTGAATTCCGCAAGTTGTGGATCGTCCGGCTCGGAGCCGCCGCCGAGATGCGAGGCCTCCGCTACAGCCGGTTCATCTTCGGCCTGCACCAGGCGAACATCGCCCTGGACCGCAAGAGCCTGTCGGAGATCGCCATCCACGATCCCGAGACGTTCGACTCGATCACCTCGCTGGTCCGCGCCGAGATCGAGAAGGCCGACGCCAAGGTCGCGGCCCGCACCGCCTGATCGATCGCCGCGAACCTCGCCTTGCCCAGCTTGCTCTGGATCCAGGGGCACCCGGAGTGTCACGAAGGAGACCTCGCTCCCCTTCGTGTCGCCCCCGGTGCCTTTTTTCGTATCGACGCGGATGACTCCCCCTAGCCATTGCGGAAGCCCGGCCCATGTCCGACGATCCCCTCGCCGCGCTCGACGCCCTGGAAGCCTCGGGGCTCTCCGCCTTCGAGCAGGCCGACACCCAGGCCGCGGTCGAGGAGTTGCGGATCGAGTTCCTCGGCCAGAAGCAAGGCAAGATCAAGGCTGCGCAGGAACGCCTCAAGGCCATCCCCGCCGACGCCAAACGCGCCTACGGGCAGCGATTCAACGGCGTGAAGACGGCCCTGGAATCGGCCTGCGAGGCGGCCAGGCGTCGCGTGACCCGGCCCACGCTCCAGGCCGGAGGGATCGACGTCACGAGGCCCGGGACCCCCCTTCCCCATCTCGGGACACGCCATCCGCTCACGCAGACCACCGAGGAGCTGATCGACCTCTTCGGCCGGTTCGGGTTTTCGGTGGCTCGCGGGCCCGAGGTCGAGGACACGTATCACAATTTCGAAGCGCTGAACATCCCCGAGTCGCACCCGGCCCG
The DNA here is from genome assembly GCA_031411935.1 of Planctomycetales bacterium. Classification (GTDB taxonomy): domain Bacteria; phylum Planctomycetota; class Planctomycetia; order Isosphaerales; family Isosphaeraceae; genus JAQGHR01. Next base: position 24,966 of record JANOBY010000749.1, read on the forward strand.
CGACCCGGCCGACAACTTCTACCTGGGCGACTCGACCCTGCTCCGCTCGCAGACGAGCACGGTGCAGATCCGCGTGATGAAGAATCAGCCCCCGCCGGTCCGCGTGATCGCCATCGGGCGCGTGTATCGGCCCGACGAGGTCGACGCCACCCACTCCTTCATGTTCCACCAGGTCGAGGGGCTCATGGTGGACAAGGGAGTGACCATGGCTCACCTCAAGACCACCCTGCGCATGTTCGCCCAGAGCTATCTCGGCGAGGACGTGGAGATCCGCTTCCGCCCCAGCTTCTTCCCCTTCACCGAGCCCAGCGTGGAGGTCGACATGCGCTGGCACGGCGGCAACCGCTGGGTCGAGATGGGGGGCGCGGGGATGGTGGACCCCAACGTGTTCCTGGCCGTGGGCTACGACCCCGAGGAGGTCACCGGCTTCGCGTTCGGGCTCGGGATCGAGCGTCTGTGCATGAGAAGGCACGGGATCCGCGATATCCGGCTGCTCTACCAGAACGATGTCCGTTTTCTCAACCAGTTTTGAGCATCTGGATTTCGTCGCGAGGCGGGATCGGGTTACCATGCCTGGTGGAGTTCCCGATCCCGAACAGAACAGCGAGGCGCAACCATGTCCGCTGACAAGAGCCGGATCCTCGTGACGATCGGTGGGGCCACGGCCGGTGGGAGTTCGGTCCACCATCGCGACTTCCCCGAGATTCGCGCCGAGGGGGCCTCGCCCTCCGACGCCGCCCAGCAATTGATCAATCAGCTCTCGCGGGCCCTGGACTCGGCCCTCACGATCTGGCGACGCGAGACGATCCAGAACGCCATCGACGACGTGGAAGCCTTCGCCGCCCAGCCCACCTGACACGCCCCGAACCCGCCGCGACCGGCATCTTCCGAGCAAGGGCCCCTTCATGAGCCTGCGATCCGCGTCCCCGCTGGTCCTCAGCCTTCTCGTCCTGCCGGCCGTGACGCGTGCGGACCTCGATGGCTACGTGAAGCGGCCCGACGCCTCCTTCGGCTGGAAGGTCGTCGAATCTCGCGACGTTGCCGAGGGCAAGGCGACCCAGCTCGCGCTCACGTCGCAGACGTGGGATGGTCTGCCCTGGAATCACGACCTCCAGATCTTCGAGCCCGCCGAGGTCAAGCACCCCGACGTGATGCTCCTCTTCATCAGCGGGGGGGCCAACCGCCCCGGCCAGGCCAACCTCCGCCACCTGAAGGACGGTTTCGCCCTGGCTGCGGCCTGCGGCGCGAGGGTCGCCTTCCTGCCGCAGGTCCCGAACCAGCCGCTCTGGGACGGGAAGGTCGAGGACGACCTGATCGCCGAGACCTTCGTCCGCTATCTCAAAACGAAGAACGAGGACCTGCCGCTCTTGCAGCCGATGGTCAAGAGCGCCGTGAAGGCGATGGACGCCGTCCAGGAATGGTCGAAGGCCGAGGGTCGCGTGGTCCCGGCCCGGTTCGTGGTCTCGGGGGCCTCCAAGCGAGGCTGGACGACCTGGCTGACCGGCGCCGTCGACCCGAGAGTGGCCGGGATCGCCCCCATGGTCATCCCCACGCTCAACATGAAGGCCCAGAACAAGCACCAGATCGCCACCTGGGGCAAGTACTCCGAGCAGATCGACGATTACGTGCGTCGCGGCCTCATGGAGAAGATCGAGGAGCCCGACGGGGCGAACCTGTGGCGGCTGATCGACCCATACACGTATCGTGACCGCCTGACCATGCCCAAGCTCCAGATCAACGGCACGAACGACCGCTACTGGACGCTCGACTCGATGAACCTGTACTGGGCCGACCTGAAGGGGCCGAGCCACGTGGTCTATCTGCCCAACGCCGGGCACGACATGAATCAGCATCGGGACTACGCCGTGAACGGAGTGGGGGCTCTCTTCCGCCATGTGGCGCAGGGACGTCCCATGCCGACGATCACGCTGAAGAACGCCGGGGGCCGGGTCACGGTCGATGCGTCCCCGGCTCCGAGATCACTCAAGCTCTGGGTCGCCCGTTCCTCCACGAAGGATTTCCGCGAGTCGGTGTGGAACGCCGAGGTCGCCACCTCGGGCCAGGCGAACGACGGCCACAAGAGTCTGTCGGTCCCCATCGCGCCGAACCCGGGCGAGTTTCTCGCCGCCTTCTACGACCTGGGCTACGAGATCGACGGCCTGGAATATCACCTCTCCACTCCGATCACGATCCTGGGCTCCGAGGGG
>JANOBY010000750.1:0-4729 GCA_031411935.1 Planctomycetales bacterium
GGGGATCCCCAGGCCCGCGAGACGCCCTGATGCTCGCTGTCGAGAACCTGGTCAAGCGGTTCGGCGGTTTCGTGGCGGTCGACGGCGTTTCGTTCGTCGTCGATCGCGGCGAGGTCGTGGGCCTGCTCGGACCCAACGGCGCGGGCAAGACGACCACCGTGGCCATGATCTCGGGGCTCCTGCCCCCCGACTCCGGCACCGTCCTGTTCGGCGGGCGGGCCATCCGAGGCGCCTCCGACCCGCTCAAGCGGAAGCTCGGACTGGTGCCCCAGGAGCTGGCGCTGGTCGAGGAGCTGACCGGACTGGGCAACCTCAAGTTCTTCGGAGCGCTGCAGGACATGGGCGGCAAGCCCCTGGACGCGGCGATCGCCTCGGCCCTGGAGGTCGTGGGGCTGGCCGACCGCGCGGGGGACCCTGTCCGCGACTACAGCGGGGGGATGAAGCGCCGCCTCAACCTCGCGGCGGCCCTCCTGCATGACCCGCAGATCCTCCTCCTGGATGAGCCGACGGTGGGCGTGGACCCGCAGAGTCGCAACGCCATTTTTGAGGGGCTCGAGGCGCTCAAGGCGAAGGGCAAGTCCCTGATCTACACCACTCATTATATGGAAGAGGCCGAGCGCCTCTGCGACCGGATCGTGATCCTGGATCACGGCAAGGTGGTCGCCGACGACGTGCTGGGCAACCTCTCGGCCCGGTGCACCGCGAGGACCCGCCTGAGGGTCGATCTGGCGCACTCCGGCGAGCAGGCCTCGTGGCCGGATCGCTTGCGGCCCATCGCGGGCGTGCGATCCGTGACCCCCACCGAGGGCGGCCTGGACGTGGACCTGGACGACCTGATCGCCGCGCCCCGCGTGCTCGAGGCGATTTACCTCGCGGGCGGGGCGATCCGCCACTTCGCGACCGAGAAGGCCGACCTGGGCACGGTGTTCCTGCACCTCACGGGAAGGACCTTGCGCGACTCATGAGGATCCCGTGGCGTCCCCTGCTCGCGCTCATCCGCAAGGACCTGGCGGTCTTCCTGACCGACCGCCACGCGGTGGTCCTGTCGTTCCTCGCGCCCATCTGCCTGGCGAGCTTCATGGCGGCGATCTTTGGCGGGGCGGGCAAGGCGCCCCCCTCGAAGATCCCGATCCGGATCGTGGACGAGGACAAAAGCCCCGCCACCCGGCGCATCTGGGACAAGGCCCGCGGCGACGAGCTGCTCGACCCCGTTCGGAGCGACCGGGACGGGGCCACGGCCGACGTCCGCAAGGGCAGGGCGGTGGTGGCGCTGATCCTCCCCGAAGGGTTCGGCGAGGCCGCGAGCGAGAGCGTGCTGGGCGATCCCGACCGCCCCGAGCTCACGTTCCTGCACGACCCCACGCGGCAGAGCGACCTGAGCCTGGTGCGAGGCCTGCTCACGCGGATCATCCTCGAAAGCGTGACCGCCGACAGCCTGGAGGGCACGCAGGACGACGCGCTCGTCCAGGCCATGGCCGAGTCCGATCCCGGCCTCCTTCCCAGTCAGAACGCGGGCGAGGCCGAATTCCTCGACCTCCTGAAGGATCCGAACGCCGACGAACTGGACCGGCAGTCCACGCGCGAGGCCCTCGCCCAGAGCCTGCCCGGCCTGGCCGACTTGCTTGATGACGAGGGCACCTCGGTCCCCTCGCCATTGACGCTCTCGGCCCCGACGGAGAAGGCCGAGAACCCCGGGTTCACCCTCCCTTATGAGAGCCGGGAGGTCTCCATCACGTCGGGCGGCGACCAGGGGGAGCGATCCGCGCTGGCCGGGCACGCGTTCGCGGGGATGGTCGTGCAGTTCGTGCTCTTCTCGGCGATCGAGTGGGGCGTGGGGCTGATCAACGAGCGCCGCAAGGGGTTGTGGAAGCGTCTGAGGTCGGCCCCGGTCTCGTGCGGGACGCTGGTGGCCAGCAAGGTCCTCGGCTGCGCGATCGTTTCGGGGCTGATCACGCTGGTGGTCTTCGGCTTCGGGGCCCTGACCTTCGGTGTGAGGCTGCGGGGCTCGCCCGCGGGATTCCTGGCGATGGCCGCCGCCTATAGTTTCACGGCCTCGACCTTCGGCCTGATGGTCGCGTCGCTCGGCCGTACCCCGCAGGCCGCTCGTTCGGTGGCGATCCTGGCGGTGCTCGTGATGGTGCTTTTGGGCGGGGGCTGGATCCCCAGCTTCCTGTTCCCGCAATGGCTCCAGGACCTCACGCCGGCGATCCCCACGCGCTGGGCGATCGACGGATTCGACGGCGTGCTCTCACGAGGGTTCACCTTCGCCGAGAGCCTGCCCGGGGTCGCTGCGCTGCTTGGCTTCTCGGCCGCGTTCGGCCTGGTCGCGACCGTCCGCTGCCGGTGGGACGAGGTTTAGGGCCACTTCGCTTCGATCCCGGAACCTCACGCCGGGCACGGAGGATGGATGATCGCTTGACCTTATGGTCAAATGGATGAAACTGCACTCCTAGATTTTTGCCTTGGCATGGCGTTCGCACCTCATTGGGCCGGACTGACCTTCTCACCCGTCGCCGCGATGAGGATTGACCCATGGCCCGCACCTTCCGTCCCGTCTCGGAATCGCTCGAAGGCCGAGCCTTGCTCTCCACCATGATCGCGGAATCCGAGCCGAACAGCCGGCCCGGCCGCGCCGACGTGGTCAAGCTCGAGGACAGCCAGGTCTCGGTCAAGGGCAAGACCAGCGCCAGTGACCGCGACTTCTTCGTGGTGCCCGTCTCCCAGACCGGCAACATCGACGTGCTGTTCCAGGTCCGGGGCAAGACGCGTGTGGGGCTCACGATCACCGACGACGCGGGCCGGACCCTCTTCAACGGGGCCGCCAGGCGCGGGGTGACCACGGCCAATCTCGCCGCCCAGGCCGGCACCACGCTCTCCGTGAGGATCGTGGGCCTGAACGGTCGCGTGACCCCTTATCTCCTGAACCTGTCGCCGAGCAAGCCCGATGCCCCCGTGGTCATCTCCAAGCCCAAGCCCGAGCCCGTGGGGCCGCCGGTCTCGGGGTTCGACGCCAACGGGCAGCTCCAGTTCTCCGGCACCCTGGCCAACGGCAGCGACGTGAACACCCACACCTTCGTCGTGCCCAGGTCGGGACGGCTCACGGTGGGCACCAGCCGCAACTCGGCCCGCGTGATCGTGGACGTGCTGGACGCCTCGGGCAATCGCAAGCTGACGATCTTCTCGGACATCCCCAACCTCGTGACCTCGACCGACGTGGAGGCGGGCCAAACCTATTCGATCCGGGTCAAGCCCCAGACGAGCGAGGGCGGCGCCTACGACGTGAGCCTGTCGCTGGAATGATCGTACGGGCGTCTGCCATCGCCCCGCTCGGCCTCGCCCGCGACTCTCTATCGTGAGGCCCCGGCGCCTCGTATCCTGTGGACCTCCTTCCCCCCCAAGCTGAGGTCAGGTCCGACGGGTCCCGAGGCCGATCGATCATGTGGACGCAGAATTATGACCCCCTGGGCCACTGGGTGCTCTCGACCCTGGTGGCCTCCGTGCCCATCGCCCTGCTGCTGGGCCTGCTCATCACCGAGAGGGTGGGTGCCTGGCAGTCGGCCCTCATCGGGCTGATCGCGGCCATGGGGCTGGCCGTGGGCGTGTTCGGGATGCCCGCGAACATGGCGCTGGCCGCGGCGGGCTACGGGGTGGTGTTCGCCACCTTCCGCATCCTCTGGCTGATCGTGGCGGCGGTGTTCCTCTACGACATCGCCGTGAGGACCGGGCAGTTCGACATCATGAAGCGGTCAATCGCCGGGCTCACGGCCGACCGCCGGTTGCAGGCGGTGCTCATCGCCTTCAGCTTCGGCGCGTTCATCGAGGGCGCGGCGGGTTTTGGTGCCCCGGTGGCGATCTCGGCCGCGTTCCTCGTGGGGCTGGGGTTCCGCCCGTTCCAGGCTGCAGTCCTCTGCCTGATCGCCAATACCGCGCCCGTGGCGTGGGGCTCGGTGGGCATCCCGATCCGCACCCTATCCAGCGTGACCGGCCTGAACGTGGAGCATCTCAGCGCCACCTCGGGGCGGATCCTACCGTTCATGTCGATCCTGATCCCGTTCTGGCTCGTGAAGACGATGACCACCTGGCGACAGACCCTGGCCGTGTCGCCCGCCCTGCTCACGATCGGCGGGACATTCGCCCTGGCTCAATACGGGTGGTCAAACTTCGTGGGGTTCGAGCTGGTGGACATCGTGTCGGCCGTGGCCAGCCTGGTCGCGGGCGTGATCGTGCTCAAGATCTGGAAGCCCGCCGAGGAATGGCGATTCCCCGAGGACGCCGAGGCCGTCGCGGCTACCCCGCCCGAGCGCCTCTCCACCCGACAGATCGTGCGCGCGTGGACGCCGTTCGCCATTCTCTCGCTGATGGTCCTGCTCTGGGGTGTCCCTCCGATCAAGAAGGCGATCGACGACACGACCACCTTCAAGCCCGAGCTCTCCGCCATCCACTACAAGATCGCCAAGGGGGAGGCCGTGACCGGCCCGGCGACCCCCGAGGCGAAGGCGAAGGCCAAAGACAAATTCTTCGAGAAGGCCGTGGCGGACATCGTGCCCGTATCGGCCACGGGCACGGCCGTGTTCCTCGCCGCCGTGATCAGCGGCCTGTACCTGGGCCTACGCCCGCCCGAGATGCTCCGCCTCCTGGGCGGGACGATCTGGCGCTTGAGGCCCGCGATGGCGGCGATCCTCGCCATGCTCTCGCTCGGGTTCGTGACGAAGTACTCGGGCATGGACGC
>JANOBY010000751.1:0-24195 GCA_031411935.1 Planctomycetales bacterium
GCGTGCATGAGCGTGGACTTGCCCGAGCCCGTCCGCCCGGCGATCAGCACATGCTGCGATGTCCCCTTGCCCAGCGACAGAAACTGACGCTTGGTCGCGCCCGCCTTGCCCAGCGCGATCTCGATCCCTCCCCGGCTGTCCTCCTTCCAGAAATCCTCCTCGGAGGGCGCGATGTAGGTGAAGGGCACCTCCACCCGTTTGGCGATCGACGACGAGCTGCCAACCTTCTGGATCTGCGCCGTGGCGAATTCCGGGGGGAGCGGAGGGTCCAGCTCCGGCCCGTACGCGGCGAAGTCGGGGTCGGGGAAGGCCAGGCGCGTGCCGTCCCACCTGAGGGGGAAGCCGTGGGGCTCGTAAACCTCGGGGCCGAATTGCAGGGGCATGGGCTTCGTGGGGTCGATGTGCATGAGCGTGAGCACCCCGCACGGGACCCCGCCCTCGGCGATGGCGGCGATCTTTCCGGCGAGCCTCTCGTCGATCTTGCCCGGGAAGTCGGCGACGACCAGCACGCGGTAGGGCTCGGCGACCTCGCCGGCCGCGTCGTTGTACTCCTCGATCGTCGCGTATTCGTTGCGGAGGTACTTTTGCGAGATCGTCTCCATATGTTCGGTCAACTCGGTCAAGCGCTCGTCAATCTCGCGGGGGTCGGTCCAGACCTGGTTGGTGATCAGGTCGGCGTCGAAGTCGGCCAGGTGCATGAACGCCCCGAAGCTGCGGCCGATGCCCGAGAGGTCCACGATGGTGAACCGCACCTTGCCCGACGGGAGGCTCGTGAGCATGCGGAACATCGCGGTCTGGAGCGCCGTGGTGGCTTCCGCGCGGCCCTCGGGCGGGGCCTGGAGGATCAGGTTCGCCCGCGCGGGGAAGGGGCGGATCATCGGGAATTCGTGGCGCGTGGCGATCCCGTCCATGAGCCGGGGATCGGCCGACACGCCGTGCTCCAGCGTGGCCAGGTCCAGGCTCACCGAGCCGAAGCGGAGGACGGGAGGGACCAGGCGAGGCGCCTCGCGCGTGTCCCACGCGGGATCCTCCCAGGAAGGATGATCGCGATGGACGTCCCGGTTGATGTCGTGAAGCTCGGCGGAGGCCCGCGACATCCCGTCGCGCCAGGCGTCGGCCATGGCCCCCCAGGCGGTTTCGTGGCGAGTGCGTATCTGGTCCTTGATGGCCTCGTACTGCTCGTCGAGCTTCTTCCGGCTCGCCGCCGACAGCGCCGGGAGTTCGGCCATGCGGCGATCGTGCAGGTCGATCGCCTCGCGCAGTTGTCGCTGCTGCGCGGTCTGGATCTCGACCGTCTTGAGGGAGAACGCCTCGCTGATCTTGCGGATCTGCTCGTCCCGGTTGGCCTCCCCGGTCGAGACCGTGGTGGCGTGCGTGGTTTTGGCGCGCAGGAGTGCGGCGTCTTTCGTTGCGGCGAGCTCCTGGCCCGTCTTCTTGTAGCGACCGGTGGCTACGTTGCGGCAATAGCTGTTCAGGCCGTCGGCGTCGGCCAGCGAGTGGGTCAGCGGGGTGTAGAACCGGACGAGCTGGTCCTGGGACACCTTCATGAGCCACGTGCGCAACAGGACCGCGAGCACCGCGCCGAGGCCGGCCCCCACCGCGATTCCGACCGTGCCGTCGATCAACCAGAAGCCGAGACCGGCCATGAGCGTGCCGAGGATCGCATAGAGCCAGGTCGCCCCCCAGCCCCGGGTGAGCTTGGGGATCACGAGCCCTTCGAGCATCTTGAGCGGGGCTTCCATCCGGGTCGAGCGGAGCACCAGCTCGAGGACCGGGTCCCCGATCTTGGCGTAGTCCTCCGCGAGGGCCGGGGGCAGATCGGTGCGGAGCCCGAACCTGGCGTAGTCCTCGGCCACGGCAAGCAGACGTTCGCGGATCGCGTCGGCCGCGCGACCGGCCTCGTCCACGGGCTTGATCTCGGCGGCGTAGGTCTGCGTGGACGCGTTCGATCCCGAGGCGAAGGCCGATTCGGCGGCCGCGCGCTCGCGCTGGAGGGTGGCCTTCGCGGTCTCGCGGAGCCGTTCGAAGTCGGCGGCGATCTGGCGGCTGGACGCCCCGAATTCGGACTTCGCCTGCCGCTCCTGCGCCATGGCCGCGTCGACGATGGCGCGCCGTCGCGCCACGTCCTCCGCATTTGCTTCCTGGTCGAGCCTCTGGTACTTCTGTTCGAGGGCCAGCCGGGCCTTCTGGACCTCGGTCTCGGCCTTCGTCTGGTTCGAGGTGCGGACGGACTCGACCCGGGCCTCGGCGGCGGATCGTTCGGAGACCAGGCGGAGGATTTCGCGGAAGGTCGCGCGTTGCCGGTCGATCAGCTCCGGGCCGGTGGGCCTCGCCTTCGACCCGCCGGGGTCGGCCCCGACCGTCTGCGTGGAGAGAGAACTCACAGCGATTCGCTCCGATCCGAACAGTCGCGGCGCACCTGCTCAAGGACGTCGGCCAGGGCCTGCATCCCGTGGACCGCCGCGTCCACCGCCGGCTCGAGCGGCGACAGGAAGCGATCCTCGAAACGCTTGCGAACCGAGTCCGTCCAGGTTTCCTCGGTCATGAGCCACTGATCTCGCACCGATCGGGCCGCCTGCTTCAGCCGACCTGCACCCGCCAGGACCCGCGCGTTGGGCATGAGAACTCCTCAAACTGTCTTGAATTGTCGATATCTCAATTGCGTCACGATGTTCATTCCTCGGGAGGGAGATCGCCCGGGAGATCTTCCTCGCCCTCGACCGTCGCGTCGTCGGGAGGGGGCGGCGGTGCTTCCTCGATCATCTTCGTCGCGATGGTCGCGAACGCCGGGGGCGCCGGGGCGGTGGACGAGACCACGTTCGTGGTGCTCGGGGCCGTCTCCTGAAGGTAGGCCTCCAGCGCGTCGACCAGCCGGTTCAGCAGGTTCACCGCCGAGGGGACGTCGGAGGCGGCCAGCGTCTTGATGCGGCGGACGGACCCGTGATATTCGAGGACCGCCTGGTTGAGCTGGACCTGCCATTTGCGCGTGAGGATGAGCCGACGCTCGGCTTCCTGGAGGTTCGCCTCGGCGCGTCGGACCTTCTCGACCTGGTCCGTGTCCGAGAGCGAGGACCCGGGCGCCTTGGCGAGTTGCCTGCGGAAGAGCTCGGCCTTCGCGGACGAGACCTCCTCGCGGCGGCGTTTGATCTGTTCTTGCCAGAACGCGGGGCGATCCTGCTGGAGCCAGTAGGCCGTCCGGCGAAGCTCGGCGCCCACGGCGCCCAGGGCCCCGAGCGCCTCCTCGCCGAACAGGGCGAGCGAGACCCGCAGGTCTTTCAGCGAGTCGATCGAACGGACCGCGACGGGGGAACTCATCGTACTCGCCTTTCGCTATCTCTGGGGGCACGCCTGCCCGGCACCAGGGGCCACCGGAATCCGCCCGTCCGATCGTGTTCGACCGGGCCGGAGAATGCAAGGCTCCGACGCCCCTGGAGACGTCAGGCCCCGCCGCCGGGCTCGGCCGGCTTCGTGGCAGAGGGCTGGCGGAATCCGCGCTCGACCTGATCCCTGGGGTCGGTGGACACGGGGCCGTCTCGCCAGAGCCAGCGCATCATGTCGGGCAGGATGGCCCCGCCGAATTTCTGCCCGTGGTTGTTCATGCCCCACGTGTAGTTCACGTCGTAACCCTTCTGCGTGAGGGCCTTCATGAGCCGCACGTTCTGGAAGAACCAGTCGCGGGCCTCGTCGTAATCGCCGTTGCGATGCAGGCCCCGGTTGTCGTTCCGGCCGTCGCACAGGTACACGCGGATGGGTTTCTTCTCGGTGGCCAGGACCTTCTCCGGGTACACGTGGCCTCCGCGGAGGTTGACGAAGCTGCCCACGTTGCTCAGCACCTTGCGGAAGCTGTCGGGACGCTCCCAGGCCACGGTGAAGGCCGCGATCGCCCCCGAGCTTGAGCCGCCTATGCCGCGCATCTCGGGGTCCTTGGCGATGTTGTAGTCCTTGTCCAGCGCGGGCATGAGCTCCTCGGTGATCACGCGGGCATATTTGTCGTCGAGCGAGTTGTATTCGGTCGGACGGTTGGTGTCGCGGTCGCCCCAGTTCCTCGGGGTGGGCTCGGGCTGGTCGGGCCTGCGTCCGGGGTTGATGAACACGCCGATCATGACCGGGATCTCGCGCCGATAGATCAGGTTGTCCATCACGTTCTGGGCCCGCATGTCCCCCTTCTCGTCCTTGAACGCCTGGCCGTCCTGGAAGACCATGAGGGCGGCCGGGGTCGCGGGATCATACTGCGCGGGCACATAGACCCAGTAGGTGTGCTGGGTGCCCTCGTAAACCTGGCTGGGCAGGGTGAACGGCCCGCGGATCTCCCCCTTCGGGACGCCTTCCTGCGGGAGGGAATCGGGCCCGAGCCGATACTGGGAGTCGGGGTTGGGGGCCGCCGCCGGGGGGGCCTGGCCCCTCGCCGGAAGGGGGGCGGTGACCGTCAGCCCCAGGGCTCCGAATCCCACCACACACGCGATCGCAAGTCTCATCGTGAACCTCCCGGCTGGTCAAAATCCCGGATCCCCGAATACCCCGAGGCCCGATGGGCCGGGGCGGTCGAGTCGGGATGGATGCATGGCGTGCAGGACGCCCAGGATAATCCTCGCGAACGCCCGTCGCCAGCGTGGGGAGCGATTTCCGGATCCGGAGCCGCACACGCCGGACGGGACGCACCCGGCCCGATCCCCGATCGCGATATAGAGGGCCGATCCGCGACGGCTCCCGGGCGGCCCGGGGCCTCGCGACGCCCCGACCTCCCGCCCGGAAAGCGGGGTCAAGAGGACCCCGGTGCCGTGCCGAAACTGACGATGACACGTTGCCGAGGTGTCTGTATAGTCCCCGCCGGTCCATCACCACCAGGGCGTTGCATCTCGAGATCTCACGGCCTCTGCCGGAGCGGTGCCGCGTGCGCACCGATCTTGTCGGGGTACGGGCAGATGGGGGTCGAACCGACCTTCCGACCATCGAAGAGAGCTGGAATGCCCATGCCGAGTCTTGAAGTCCATCCCGCGCCGTCGACACAAGGTCCCGGCTTATTCCGGTCCCTGGGAGGCTTCCTGGCAAGGCTCGCGTCAAAAATCGCCCAACCGCGGGGACCGGAGGATGAGCCCTTGGCCATGAGCCCCCCCGATCGCCTGATCGACGCCCTCCGAGAGGTCGAACGATCGCAAGACCTGACCCCGTCCCACTTCCGGGAGCTCGCCCAGGCGGTCGTGCGGATGGCCCAGCAGGACCCCCTGCGCGACCTGCCCGACGCGGCGAATCTGAACCGGGGCATGAACCTGGCCGCCATGACTCCGCCGGACCTCTTAATTGCCGCCCTGCGAAAGGTGGACGCCGAGGATGCCCTGCCGGCCCCCCATTTCGAGGAGCTGACCCAGACCGTTCTCCGGATCATCCGGCGCGAGGGACGCCCCGGCCACCCCGAGTCCGAGATCCTGAGGCTCGGGGCCGATCTCGCCTCGTCGCACCCCGCGGATCGGCTGATCCGCACCCTGCGCGAGGTCGCGGCGAAGAACGACCTGCCCTCTCCCCACTTCGAGGAACTCGTCCATACCATCCTGCGGATGGCCCCGGCCACGCCCGAGCACGAGGCCATCCTGGCGGCGGAACTCGGCGGCCGCCAGATCTCCGAGGGGCAGAACGCGATCGTGAAGAACCTGGCCCGGACGGTGATCGGGCCGAGCCGATTCCTGGTCGTCGACGTGGGGGCCCTGGACGGGTGGTTCATCGACCGCATCCTGAGCGAGTCGCGGGATATCCACCTCATCGCCTTCGAGCCCATGCCCGACATGATCCCCGAGCTCGACAAACGCCGCGAGCTCTGGCCGACGATCGAGATCTTCCACGTGGCCGTGGGCGAAGGGCCCGACACCCTCCCCCTGCGCGTCTATCCCAAGATCCCCGGGCTGAGCTCTCTGCTCGATTTCGAGCCCGGATACCAGTACTTCAAGGGGCAGTTCGACGCGACAGAATTCCACACCGTCGAGGTCCCCGTGGTCTCGCTCGACGACCACTTCCGGGCCCATCCCGAGCTCGCCCAGTACGACAACATCGCGATCAAGATCGACGTGCAGGGCTTCGAGGACCGCGTTTTGCGCGGGGCCCGCGATCTCCTGGCGTCGGGCCGCGTGAAGGCCGTGCTCATCGAGCTGGTCACGCGGCCGAAGTATGCCGGGTCGTGGGACTACCTCACCCTCCTGCGGCACCTGGAATCCAGCGGGTTCGTGCTCTACGACGTGAACCCCTTCTACCGCGAGATCGGCATGGAGTTCCAGGCCACGGGCCTGGGCCGATTGACCGAGATGGACTGCCTGTTCGTCCGCCTGGACTACGTGCCCGCGACCTACGCGCCGGGCTGAGGCCCCCGGGGGATCGCCCGTTGTTTCATGCCGTCCCAGGGATCGACCCGAGGTTTTCAGGTGCAATTCATCTCCCATCGCGGATACTGGAAGACGGCGGCCGAGAAGAACACGCCCGCGGCGTTCGCGCGCTCGTTCCACCTGGGCTTCGGCACCGAGACCGACTTCCGCGACCTGGCGACGGACCTGGTGGTCTCGCACGACCCTCCGGGCCCCGGGGCCCTGCGGGCCGAGGTCCTGCTGGGCATCTACCGGGGCATCGGGGCCGACGTCCCGCTGGCCCTGAACATCAAGTCCGACGGCCTCCAGAAGCTCGTCCCGCCCCTGCTCGAGCAGTACGGGGTGACCCGCTGGTTCGTGTTCGACATGGCCGTGCCCGACGCCCTGGGCTGGCTCAAGGTCGGCGCCCCCACGTTCACCCGGCACAGCGAGATCGAGCCCGACCCGGCCTTCTACGACCGCGCCGCCGGCGTGTGGCTCGACGGGTTCGCCGGCGAGTGGTGGACCGAGGCGACCATCCGCCGCCACCTCGACGCGGGCAAGCAGGTCTGCATCGTCTCCCCCGAGCTCCACGGCCGCGACCCGCGATCGGCCTGGGACCTCCTGACCGCCGTGAGGTCCGAGCCCCAGGTCATTTTATGTACCGATCTCCCCGAACACGCCAAGGAGGCGATTGATGCCTGAGATCCGCGCCATCGCGTTCGACATGGACGGCGTGCTCATCGACGCCAAGGAATGGCACTACGAGTCGCTGAACCGCTCCCTCGCGCTGTTCGGCTACTCGATCTCGCGGATCGAGCACCTCACCACGTTCGACGGCCTCCCCACGAGCAAGAAGCTGGAGATGCTCACGCTCGACCGGAACCTGCCCCGGGGGCTGCACGTCCTGCTGAACGACCTCAAGCAGAGGTACACGAACGAGCTGACGCACCTGCGGTGCCGGCCCACGTTTGCCCACGAGTATGCCCTTGGCAAGCTGAAGAAAATGGGCTACAAGATCGCCGTCGCGTCCAACTCGATCCGGGCGACCGTCGAGCTGATGATGGAGAAGAGTGCCCTGCGTCCTTACCTGGACGTGGTCCTGAGCAATCAGGACGTGAAGAGGTCCAAGCCCGACCCCGAGATGTACGCGACCGCGGCGGCGAGGCTGGGCGTACGACCCGAGGAATGCCTGGTGGTCGAGGACAATCCCAACGGGATCCGCGCGGCCGAGGCGGCCGGGTGCCCCGTGCTGGTGGTGCCGAACGTCGAGGCAGTTCATCTGGCCAATATCCTGGCGGCCATCCGCCGGGTCGAAGGGAGTGTTGCGGCATGATCGTCGTGATTCCGCTCGCCGGCGAGGACGAGGTGTTCCGCGATCGCGGGTTCCCCTACTCCAAGCCCCTCATCGAGATCCACGGCAAGCCGCTGGTCGAGCGGGTGTGGGAGTGCCTCACGCCGCTGAAGGCCGAACGCTACGTGTTCGTGGTCCGTCAAGAAGACGTCCGCCTCACGCACCTGGACGACGTGCTCCAGCTCATGGAGCCCAAATCCGCCATCGTCCAGGCCGTGGGCCCGACCGCCGGGGCCGCGTGCACGGCCCTGCTCGCCATCGAGCACATCCAGCCCGATCGCGAGCTGGTGATCGCCAACGGCGACCAGATCCTGAACTGCGACCTGGACGGCGTGATCGAGGACTTCCGCGCCCGCAACCTGGACGCCGGCACCCTGGTGTTCGACTCCGTCCACCCGCGCTGGTCGTTCGTCCGCGTGGGGGAGGACGGCCTGGTGACCGAGGCCGCCGAGAAGCGCCCCATCAGCCGCCAGGCCACCGCCGGCTTCTACTACTTCAAGCGGGGCGCCGACTTCGTGACCGCGGCGGCCGAGATGATCCGCAAGGATGCCCACGTGAACGGCAAGTTCTACGTGTGCCCGACCTTCAACGAGCTGATCCTCAACCACGCGAGGGTGGGCGTCTCGCCGATCCCGCGCGAGGCCTACATCTCGCTCGGCACCCCGCAAAATGTCGAGGAATTCGAGCAGTCGTTTAACGTCTCGCCGCGGAGGGCCGCCTCGTGACGGTCCTGAAGCTGGCCGACATGACCAAGGGCTGGTTCGTCGGGAACTTCGCGCCTACGGCCCTGAGCACCGAGGCCGCCGAGGTCGCGGTGAAGACCTACGAGGCGGGCGCGAGCGAGGGCTGGCACTACCACAAGGTGGCCACCGAGATCACCCTGATCCTCTCGGGCGAGGTGCTCATGAACGGCGTGCCCTACAAGGCGGGCGACATCATCCGCATCGAGCCGGGCGAGGGCACCGACTTCCGGGCCGTGACCGACGTGACGACCGTGGTGACCAAGGTTCCCTGTGTTGCCGGTGACAAGTACACAAGCGAGGAGGGCTTGACGTGCTGAACATTGTGATGCCGATGGCCGGGCGGGGCAAACGCTTCGCCGAGGTGGGCTACGAGAAGCCCAAGCCGCTCATCCCGATCCACGGGCGGCCGATGACCCAGGTCGTGATCGAGAACCTGCGCCCCTCGCGGCCACACCGGTTCATCTTCCTGATCCTGCGCGAGCATGCCGACGCCTTCGGGTTCGACAGGCACCTGCTCTCATGGGCGCCCGGCAGCGAGATCGTCTACGTGGACTCGGTCACGCAGGGGGCGGCCTGCACGGTGCTCCTGGCCCGCGACCTCATCGACAACGACGACGAATTGATGACCGCCAACTGCGACCAGTGGGTCGACGTGCCCATCGACGACTACCTCGACCACATGGACCGCGAGCGAGCCGACGGGATGATCATGACCATGTGGTCCGACGACCCCAAGTGGTCGTTCGTGAAGTTCGACCCGCAGGGCAGCATCGTCGAGGTCGTCGAGAAGAAGCTCGTGTCGAACGAGGCCACGGTCGGGATCTACAACTTCCGCAAGGGACGCGACTTCGTCCGCGCGGCCGACGCGATGATCGCCGAGGACTTCCGCGTGAACGGCGAGTTCTACGTGGCCCCCGCCTACAACTGGCTGATCGCCGAGGGCCAACGGCTGATCGTGCACAACGTCGGCAAGGAATACGCGGGCATGTACGGCCTGGGCATCCCCTCGGACCTGGAATGGTTCCTGGGCTCGGACGTGTCGCGCAAGGCGGCGGCCTGAGGGGTCGGGCCAGGACCAGCGGGCCGCCCAGCGGTCGCGGGACACGGTTTCGCGGTGCCCCTCGGAATCAACCCGCCCCAAGGGGGATGGCCGGGGGCCGCCGACTCGCCAGGTCCGTCGTCCGCAAATCCGCCTACGGGTCCGAACGAGCGACGGCCCGGCCAGGCTTGCTCAGCCCCCCCTCCGGGGATAAGACACCGCGACACAAAGCGTGAACATGAGGCCAGTTACGTGTTGTCCATGAAGCGCCACCACCGCCCTGATCGCGGCCCTCACCTCGACGATCGGGATCTCGCGATCGACGACCCGCTCGGGCGAGAGACGCTGTCCTCAGATTTTGCGTTGTTGAACGGTCTCTTGCGGGCTCAATGGTCCCGGGAAATTTTTTCATGAGCGCGCTCGCCTCTTTCGATCTGTTGAGCACGGCGACAAAGCCCGGCAAACACGCCTGGATCGGACAGTACGCGCCCCTCGATTGGGTCGGGTTGAACCTCAATCACGGGACCAACTACCGGGCGTCGTCCGTCCACCACCAGCGATACGATGTGGTGTGGTACTTCGAGGATTGGTTCCACGAAGGCGACCTCCACCGGATGGAATTGCTGCTCGACGAGATCGTCCGCCTGGTCAAGGATGACGGCCTGCTCGTCCTCCGCTACCAGCATCAGCTGGTCCCGGCGCTGAAGCGATTCCTCACGCGGCGTCCGGGCTGCACCGTGGAGGTCGACCAGGAGTGGGACCGGCGTTCGGAGCTCGTCACGGCGTTCAGGATCCGTCGCCACGGCCTGGAACGATACCGCGATCCGAGCTGGACCTTCGCGGTCTTGACCTCGGGCAAGAAGGAAGAGCAGGTCCTCAAGTTCATCCGCTCGATCCGGGACAAGCCCCAGGGGGAGGCCCAGGAGATCATCATCTGCGGCCCCCGCGCCGCCAGTTACGACGCCCACAAGGTGACCTACCTCGACAAGACCTACCGGGCCGACCTGGCCGAGATCTCGAAGAAGAAGAATGACATCGCCGAGATGGCCAGCCATCCCAACCTGCTCGTCTGCCACGATCGTTACGCCTTGAATCCCGACTTCTTCGACGGGTTCGAGCGGTTCGGCTACGACTTCGATTTCGTGACCATTCGCCAGTGGCTGGACACCGGGGAAGAGTTCCCGTCCTACTGCGCCCTGCGTCGCGGGGACCTGGTCATCAGCGGCACGCGGATGCTCCACCGCTACGACGCCCTTTATCCGGGCCACTTCGTCAACGGGGGCCTGTTCGCGATCAAGACCCACACCTTCCGCGAGCTGCCCCTCAACCCGATCATCTTCTGGGAGCAGGCGGAGGACGTGGAATTCACGCAGATCCTCCGCGACCACTCCCTGCCCCCGCGGATGAACGTCTTCTCCAGCTCCGAGACCTACCTGGAAGGCCCTCGCGGGGAACTGACGCGCCGGACTTATCGCATCGGCCTGCCGCCCCTGCCCGACGAACAGGTGGACGTCCCGCACAACTCGCCGGAGCCGGCCCCCCCCGAAATCCAGCTCTCCACGACCGTTCGCCGCGTCTTCAACTCGACCGAGGCCGTCCTCCGGCCGTTCCTGGGCGAGGCCCGCGCCTCGCGGATCGTCGCGTCCTTGCAACGGCGCAAGAAGATGACGGCGGCGCTCGCCTTGTTGTTGATGTTCCATATGCTCACGCTCATGCTCGTGCTGCTGATCGCCATCCGGGTGTTCCTGTAGATCCACTCCACGCGGGAAGCATTTTGACACGAGCGTAGGGGAATTCGATGAAGTTTGGCATCGTCGTCGGCCAGGATTTTTTCTCCAATCACGTCGGCGTGCGGAACTACGTCCTCGGACTGGGCACGGTCCTCTCCGAGACGATGCGAGTCGATTACCTGGCGAGGCAGCCGAATCATCTCGGGGCCGCCCAGTGGTACCAGATGCAGCCGATCTCGCGGAGGTACGTCCTGGACAACTCGGTGGCGGAATCCGTGCGGCTCGAGGGCGACCCGCTCGAAGTGCTGAACGCCTACCGATCTCATCAACAGACGCCGCCAACGGCTCTGCCGACGATCCCTCGCCTGGCGATCGGCACGGACCTGGCCTCGGAGGATTACGACGTCCTGCTGATCTCCTCGCCCTGGTGCGTCGAATTCCAGGAACGTCTCCCCGGCCGGAAGATCTTCGGCCTGGCTCATGACACCATCCCCAACACCATCGGCTTCACCACCTGGGACATTCGCCCGTTCTCGTTCGCCGCGGAACACGTCCGGGGCTTTCGCTACTATCGCGAGCATGCCGACAAGATTTTCACGATCAGCCAGGACACGGCCCGTTCGCTCGAGACGCAATTCGCGATCCCCGCGGACCGTCTGTGCGCCCTCCCGCCGTCCCTCCCGACGGGCTACATGGGGATGGACATCCCCAAACCCGAGCGCGGACCGAACCTGATCCTCGCCGGGCCCTTCGACCCCCGCAAGGGCATGGCCTCCATCCCGGATCTGGTGAATGCCGCATCCAAGTCCCTGGGGAAGCTCCTGATCTACGGCACCCCCCGATGCGATCCCGCGATGGTGGACCAGTTCTTCGGCCGCCTCGACCCGAAGATTCACGTGGTCTGGTACCCGCACGCGACGACCGAGACCGTCGCGACCCTCTACGCCCAGTCGCGGCTCCTGCTCTTCCCGTCGCACCGGGAGGGGCTCGGCCTGCCCATCCTCGAGGCGCAGGTCTGCGGCGCCCGCGTGGCGGCCTACCCGATCCCGCCGATGGTCGACAACATGCTCACCGGCTCCATCCCCCTGGGAGAATCGGCCTCGGAGAACGGGAAACGCATCGCCGAGGCCCTGGCGGACACCCGCTTCGACCACGAGGCCCTGGCCCGGGAGGCCGCAGCCCGGTTCAGCTTCGACAACCTCCGCGAGGCCCTGCGGTCGACCGTCATGACCGGCGAGAGCCCGGCCTAGAGAGCATGGCCAGAAACCGTCCGGCGACCGGCCGAGGCCCTGGGCCCCGGCCCTCGCCTTGCTTCGGCTCGCCTAGCCCGTGATCAGGAAGGTGGTCGGGGCGAGCGACCGCCCGGACACGTCCTTGAGCTTCGGCCCCTTCAGCACCAGCAGGACCACCCGGCCGGGCCGGACCGGGCCCGAGAAGCGGACGGTCACGGCGCCTGTGGCCTTGTTGTAGCGGGCCGCGAGGATCCCGGGGGCCTTGCCCTTGCCCGAGACCTTGCGGAGGGCGAACGCCTTGGCCACGCCCTTGCGCAGGGTCGCGGGCGAGAGCTTCGCGTTGAACCGGACGATCACCCCGGTCACGCCCTTGGCCCTTCGCAGAAGGTCGATCCCGACCACCCCGAAGCCCGATCCTTGCGGGAAGGCGTCCCTGTCGACGATGCTGGCGGTGATGGCCGCCGGGTTGCCGAGCCGGCTGTTGCCGTCGGACGACGAGAGCCGCAGGGCCAGGACCACCGTGCGGTCCGCCGCCTGGATCCCGGCGACGGAGAGCGTGGAGAGCACCACGGTCGCGGTTTCCTCGTAGGGCGCGAAGTTCACGACCACCACCCCGCCGTTGCCGAACGGCGCGTAATCGACCCCCTCGCGCGCCGTGCCGCCGGGGACGAGGGCGACCTCGACCGAGCCCGCGACCGAGATGTCCCCG
Source organism: Planctomycetales bacterium (assembly GCA_031411935.1). Taxonomy (GTDB): domain Bacteria; phylum Planctomycetota; class Planctomycetia; order Isosphaerales; family Isosphaeraceae; genus JAQGHR01. Next base: position 13,134 of record JANOBY010000751.1, read on the forward strand.
CGCCTCGCCACCACGATCCGCAGCGGAGAGCCCTCGGAGGCGCGCGGCTGGCCCACGAATTCGTACCGAGGGGCGATCGCCTCCGCGGCGCCGAGATCGGGCGCGCCGGAGCGAGGGTTGCCGTCGAGGTCCAGCGCCGCGGCGCCCGCGACTCCGGCATCGATCGCGGGGTTCGCCTGCGACCGGACGAGGTGATAGTCCCAGCGCGGCGACCCGGGGGCGTTGTACAGGCCCGCGAGATTCGGAGCCGGGCGGACGGTCAGGTTCGAGGACGCCCCCGCCACGTTGAGGCTCCCGTTGCCCCCGACCAGGGCGTCGTTGTTGAAGTTCAGGTTGCGGGCGAACGTGACGGTGCCGGCCGAAGCCGAGTTGGCGTCGATCGCCCCGCCCTCCAGGCGAGGCCCGCGGTTGTTCGAGATGATGCTGTTGCTGAGCGTGACCGCCGCCGGCGCGGCCCCCCCGGCGACCAGGAGCAGCGACTGCCCGAGAGCCAGACGACTGTCGAGACGATTGTTATCCAGCGTGACGTTCGTGAGCGTGGAGTTCATCCCCTGGATGAAGATCCCGCCACCGCCTCCGCCCGGCGAGCCGCCCCCCTGGCCGGCGCTCACAGTGTTGTCGGCCACGACGGAACTCGTGAGGGCGAACGTGGCGCCGTCCTGAAAGCGCGCGACGTAGATTCCGCCTCCGCCGCCTCCGCCCGCGGAGCCTCCGCCGGTGGCGCTCCCGCCGACGACGGAGTTGCCGACGATGCGGGATCGCTCGATCGTGACGCTCGAATTCTGGCTCATGACCGCACCGCCGCCGACATTCCCGCCGGTGGAGGCATTCCCGGCGACCGCGCGATTGCCCTGCAAGAAGCTGTCGGTGAGGGTGAGCGAGGTGTCGCCGAACTCGAGGAAGAAGGCCCCGCCGTAGGCATCCCCGCCCTCGGTTCTCGCGTTCCCGCCGTAGGCCTGGTTGTTCGTGGCCGTCACGCGCGAGAGGGTCGCGGAGCTGCTCTGCTGGATGGCGACGGCCCCGCCCAAACCGTCAGCCTTCTCGCGGGTCTGGCCCCCCCGGCCCGAGCCCGACGAGTTGCCCGATCGGGCCACGTTGTCGCGGAAGATCAGGTCGCTGCCCACGACCCGGGAATGATCCACGTGCAGGGCGCCGCCGAGCCCGCCGCCGCCGGCCTCGGCCCCGTCGGTCCCCTGGGCCGTGTTGGCCACGAACGTCACGCGCTCGAGCGTGGCGCTCTGGACGTAACGCAGGGCCACCCCTCCGCCCGCGGCGCGTCCGCCCTCGGAGCCCAGCGCCCCGCTGGCCACGGCCGTGTTGTTCTGGAAGACGAGGTCCCTGAGCACATACGCCGACGCGTCCGACTGCCGGCCCCCCATGTCCACGAACAGGCCGCCCCCGAACCCATACACGGCGCTTGAGCCGCCACGCGCGGCGATCCCGGTGGCGAGGCCGTTGGCGATCGTGAACCCCTCGAGCCTCAGGCCCGTGGGCGCGGCGAGGCCCAGGGCCATGACCCCGCGATACCGGCCCTGGCCGTCGATGATCGTGGGATGCGTCTGCGGGTCGGGCACCGCCCAGTCCGTCGTCGCGAACCCGCCGAGGATCGCGAGCTGCTTGTTGTAGGTGGAAACCACCGCCGTGGTCGACATGACCTTCGTGTAGGTCAGGTTGCGCTTCGCGTCGATCACCTCGGCCGACGGGTCGTAGAAATAGGTGCCCGTGGCCACCCGGATCTCGTCGCCCGAGAGCGCGGCGGTGACCGCCCTCTGGATGTTGCGGAACGGGCTGTCCGCCGTGCCCGCCCCGGCATCGGACCCCGAGGTGGCCACGAACAGAGTGGCCAGCAGCTCGCGGGACTCCAGCCCTTCGAAGCGGAGGAGACGCCTGCGAGCGATCGGTTGCCGCTTCGCAACTGGTCGCGCACGCCAAGGATTGCGCATGATTTCGCCTGGTGTTTCGAGGTGCAACTCGCGGAGAGGAGTCGGCCGAACGGGACCCCGGACTTCTATGAATGCTATCGGGATCGACCGAGCCCAACAAGAGACACGTGGATATGGATCTCAGACGAGGGCGACCGCGATGCGCCGACGCAACGGGGTCGCCCGGCGAGCGATCGCCGCCTCACGCCGCGCGGACGACCTCGGGAGGGCGCTTCGTTTCGAGGAAGCGGAGGCCGTGATGGTGGGCGATCACCTCGCGATAGAACGCCTCGCTCTCCCGGGCAAACGCGTCGGTCGTGAAGCGGTCGAGGAACCGGGCCTTGCCGGCCCCGCCGAGCCGGGCCCGACGCTCGGCGTCGGTCGCGATCGCGAGCATGGCGGAGGCCAGGGCACGCGGATCCGAGGGCGGGACGAGCAGGCCGGTCTCGCCGTCGAGGACGATCTCCGGGATCCCCCCCACGCGCGTCCCGAGGACTGGCTTGCCCTGCCTCATGGCCTCGAGGAAGACGATCCCGAACGACTCGTAGAGCGAGGGCGCCACGAACGCGTCGCACCGCGCCATGAGGGTGTTCTTCGCCCCCTCCGAGATCCTCCCGAGGAACCTCACCCGCCTGGAGAGTTCGGGGCCCCAGAGGCTTTTCATGGACTCCTCGTACGTCATTCCGCAACGAGCGTGGTGGCCGTCGGACCGGCTGTTGTCGGATCCGGCGATCCAGAGGCGGAGGGCCGGATTCTCGCGGGCGGCCTCGGCGAAGGCTTGGGCCAGGTCCATGATCCCCTTGCGCGCCTCGAGCCGGCCCACGTAGAACAGCGACACGCCGCCGGAGTCGAGGCCGTCGATGCCCTCGAAATCCAGGGAATCGGCGTCGGGCAGCCCGATCGGGATCACCCGCGAGAGCCTCGCGTGATTCGCGAGCCGGGCCTCGTAAACGTGCTCGACCGTCGCCCGGATCGCGCGACTGATCGCGATCACGCCCGAGGCGTAGCTCAGGGCCAGGCGTTCGCTCGCGATCCCCTCGATCATCTCGGGCGTGAGCGGCAGGCCCGACGTCTGGCGGACGACCTCCAGAGGGGTCTCCAGCCGCAGGACCAGCGGGGCGATGTTCGCCGAGCCGACCGCCGCGCCCTCGCCCGCCCAGAGAGGGCTCTCCACCACGTCGAACGGGCAGGGGGAGCCCAGCGAGCGGAGGTAGCCCAAAACGCTCATCGCGTGGGGCCGATCGGACTCCGGGGGGATGCCGACCACGCGGTAGTCGGCGGACTTCGCGGTCCCCGGGCCGTAGCCCGAGCGGAAGATCGTGACCTCGTGACCCAGGCGGGCCAGCCCTTCGGCAAGGTGCTCGGTGTAGACCGCGACCCCGCCCGGCGATTCCCCCCCGAACTCGCCGCACAGAAGCGCAATGCGAAGCCGGGCGGCAGGATCGACCTTCGGGGGCTCCCACTTCGGCGCGGTGGCCAGGGGGAGAAACTCGCGCGGCGAGGATCCCGAGATCGGCCGCTGCGGGGCCTTCCCGCTGCGATATCGCCGGCCGAGCTGCACGCCTCGGGCGAAGCCGTCGACCCACTGCCTGCTGAATTTCAGGCACCGCCACGGCGAAATGCGGGCCGTGCACGTCCAGACGAAGAACCACTTCACGTAGGCCAGGTGGTCGCGGAAGGAGCGGGCGGCGATCGCTCCGAACGACCCTCGGGCATGCTTCAGGGCGAAGTAGGTGTAACTTCGCAAGATATTATAATAGTTGATGTCGTACTGGTCGCGGCGGAAGTGGCTGTTGGCCGGCGAATGGTCGACGAGGGCCCGCGGGTGGTGGACGATCCGGAAGCCCTCGCGGATCAGCCGCACGCACAGGTCGGTCTCCTCGTGCTGGTAGATGAACCCCTCGTCGAACCCACCCACCTGTTCGATCGCCGCGCGGCGGAAGGCCATGTTGCACCCGTGCAGGCGGTTGAACCACGGGCCGTCGGGGCCGTTCTCGTGCGCCGGCTCCAGGCGGACGCACCGGTCGGACTTGCCTCGCTCGTGGATCAGCGCGTTTCGGTTCTGGACGACCGGGTGGGGCTGGGCGTTGGCGTGCATGGTCACGCCGCCGATGCCCGCGCAGTCGGGGCCCTCGCGTCCGAACGCCTCGACCAGCTCGTGCAGCCAGAGGGGGCTCGGCACGGCGTCATCATCGATGAACGCCAGGATCTCGCCCGAGGCCATGGTGATGCCCGTGTTCCGCGACTTCGCGAGGTTCAGCTCGGGGATGAACCGCACCTTCACGTCGCCCAGCGACTCGGCGAACGCCCTCATGTCGTCGGGGCAGGGGCCCACCACCAGCACGACTTCCAGGGGCTGGTAAGGCTGATCGCGCAGGCCCGCCAGGAGCCTCGCCACGTGGCTCGCGGCGCGGTGGGCGGTGCTCACGATGACCGACACGCCGGGGCGCGATCCGGAGGAGGGCATGGGCATCATCGGCGACACTCCATCAGACACGGGGGCGATCACTCGGGGGTTTCCGCGGAGGCTGCAAGCCTGTCGAGCCGACCGCGGATCTCGTCCAGAGACGCCTCGATCCGCCCGAGCTGGGCCGCCACGATCAGGTTGTACTGCACCTGCGGCCGGAAGAACGGCCCCAGCACCTTGGCGATCACGCCCCTGACCTTCGGGAAACGGCCGCTTTGCGCCCGCTTCCAGTAATCGGCGCGGTGCGACAGCATCTGCACCAGGCCCGCAACGCTCCCGGCCTCGCTGTGCAGGGTGCTCTGGTCCCAGCCGCGCAGTCGAACATCCAGCGCGACCGCGCGGGACTCGGACGCGGGGAGGTGGTCGAGCGTGAGCGTCATCCCGGCCGGCTTCGAAAGCGATGGCGAGGCGAGATCGGCCCGGGAAGTGCGAGAAGGCTCGTCAGTGTCGAGCGTCATCATCGGCCTCCATGCCGATCCGTCCAGACGATCACCAGAAGGGGGGGGGAGAACCGACAGTGTAGTGGCACCCCACAGGCCGTCAAGCCCAGCTCGAACGGCGAACGGGCGCCCTCCCGCCGGCCGGATGGCCCCGTCTGTCGGGGCTCTCGCGAAGGCCCCGCCCGGTTGCCTCGCCCGCCCCGGCTCCCTAGGATGGCCCGTATCCCCGGGCCGCAGTGGGGACTCCCGCAACGCTCCGCCGCCCACTCCACCGATGAGGATCCGCAGATCATGGAATACAGGCAGCTCGGAGCTTCGGGATTCAAGGTCCCCGTCCTGAGTTTCGGCACCGGCACGTTCGGCGGAGGGGGCGAGCTCTTCAAGGCATGGGGCCAGACCGACGTGGCCGAGGCCACCCGGCTCGTGGACATCTGCCTCGACTCGGGCCTGACCATGTTCGACACCGCCGACATCTATTCGGCGGGCGCGGCCGAGGAGATTCTCGGCCAGGCGATCAAGGGGCGTCGAGACCGGGTGATCCTCTCGACCAAGGGGACCTTCCGCATGGGCGAGGGGCCGAACGACGTGGGATCGTCGCGGTACCACCTCACCCGCACGGTCGAGGCGAGCCTGAAGCGGCTGGGCACCGACTACATCGACCTCTATCAGCTCCACGCCTTCGACGCGCTCACCCCCATGGAGGAGGTCCTGGGCACGCTCGACGACCTCGTCCGCGCCGGCAAGATCCGCTACATCGGCTGCTCGAACTTCTCGGGCTGGCACCTCATGAAGGCGCTGGCCGTCTCCGAGAAGTACGGCCTGCCCCGGTACGTGGCGCACCAGGCGTATTACTCGCTCGTGGGGCGCGACTACGAGTGGGAGCTCATGCCGCTGGCGCTGGACCAGAAGGTCTCGGCCGTGGTCTGGAGCCCTCTGGGCTGGGGACGCCTCACGGGCAAGATCCGCCGCGGGCAGCCCCTCCCGCCGACCAGCCGCCTCCAGAGTAAGCTGGCCACCGACATCGGCCCGCAGGTGCCCGAGGAGCTGACCTACAAGGTCGTCGACGCGCTCGACGAGGTCGCGAAGGAGACCGGCAAGACCGTCCCGCAGATCGCGCTGAACTGGCTCCTCCAGAGGCCCAGCGTGGCCAACGTGATCGTCGGCGCCCGCAACGAGGAGCAGCTCCGCCAGAACCTCGGCGCCGTGGGATGGAACCTCGACAAGGATCAGGTCGCGCGGCTCGACGCCGCCAGCGCGACCCCTCTGGCCTACCCCTACTGGCACCAGCGAGGCTTCGCGGAGCGCAACCCGCCGCCCGTCTGAGCGGAGAATTTTCCCCCATGAAACGCTTCCGCGACATCCCGATCTCGGTCCTCGACCTCTCCCCGATCCGCAAGGGCGGCACGCCGGCCGAGGCCTTCGCCGGTTCGCTCGACCTGGCGCGCCACGCCGAGAGCTGGGGCTACGATCGCTACTGGGTGGCCGAGCATCACAACATCGCGGGCATCGCCAGCGCGGCGACCTCGGTGGTCATCGGCCACATCGCGGGGGGAACGTCGCGGATCCGCGTGGGGGCGGGCGGGATCATGCTCCCCAACCACTCCCCGTTGGTGATCGCCGAGCAATTCGGCACGCTCGCCTCGCTCTATCCCGGCCGGATCGACCTGGGCGTGGGCCGCGCCCCCGGCGGCGACCACGCCACGGCCAGGGCCCTGCGACGCTACATGTCCAGCGTCGAATCGTTCCCTCAGGACGTGCTCGAGCTCCAGTCCTTCTTCCTGCAGGCCTCGCCGGGGCAGGCCGTCCGCGCGATCCCCGGGGCGGGGCTCGACGTGCCGATCTGGGTCCTCGGCTCCAGCGACTTCGGGGCCCGACTCGCCGCCGAGCTGGGCCTGCCGTATGCGTTCGCCTCGCACTTCGCGCCCGAGCAGTTGCATGCGGCCCTTGCGATCTATCGCGACCGATTCCAGCCCTCCGCGCAGCTCGACGAGCCCCACGTGATGGTCCTGGCCAACGTGTTCGCGGCCGATACCGACGACGAGGCGCGTCGCCTCTTCACCACGCTCCAGCAGATGATCCTCAACCTGATCCGCGGCAAGCCCGGCGAGATGCCCCCTCCGGTGGACGCGATGGACAGCCTCTGGAGCCCCACCGAGCGAGCCCAGGTGCTCCGCATGATCCGGGTCTCGGCCGTGGGCTCGGGCGAGACCGTGCGCAAAAAGCTCGACGAGCTCGCGGAGGTCACCGAGGCCGACGAGTTGATGATCACCGCGCAGATCTTCGACCACACCGCCCGGCTCCGCTCGTTCGAAATCGCGGCCGAGGTCCACGGATCAACGGCCCGTCCGGTCGCCGAGGGGACGGCCGCCTCGCTGGTCAGCCTCTGATCCGGCCAGCGGGGACGTCGCGGGGACTTCCGTCCGCACAGGGCATCCTATTTGCATTTGATTCTCCCGAGGCCCCGCCCTTTGGGGCCAGAACCCGCCCACCTTGGAGAACCATCATGCATAGCGAACATCCCGACAAGACCGGAGCTTCCCTAGGCGAGAGCGTGGGGTCGACCGGTTCGGCCGCGAACATCCAGGAGCACATGGAGGTCTACGCCTCGTGCGGGACGAAGGTCGGCAAGGTCGACCACGTCGAGGGCTCCAGCATCAAGCTGACCAAGAACGACAGCCCCGACGGCCAGCACCACCGCATCCCGCTGTCGTGGGTCGAAAAGGTGCACGACCACATCCACCTGAGCAAGGACCACATGGAAGTCCAGAGCCAGTGGCAACCGGCCTGAGCCTCGGTAGTCGTCGGGACGATGGAAAGAGGGCCGGGGGATCGACATCCCCCGGCCTTTTCGTTTCGTCAGCTGGTGGTCTGGGTGCGGGTGCGGCGCACGCCCAGGATGGGCACGGGCTGGAGCAGCTCGCCCGAACCCACAAGCGATCCGACCACGACCGTGGCCAGCGAGACGACCACCCCGACGAGCGACCACCAGGCGGCCTGGCGGGCGGCCTCGGCGGCGTCGCGACCGGTCTGCTGGGCCGCGGGATCTTGGCTCACCTCGCGTCCCACGTCGGCGGCGGCCGTCGGGTCATTGCGCACCCGATCATAATAGGTCTTGTACTTGTTGATCATGGACTCGTCGACCCCGGCGTTCTTCAGGTCGCGAGTGATCCGGTCCACGTCCACGGTTCCGGACGCGTCGGTGTAGGCGCCCGAGGCGGCCCCGACCATCGCGCCGAAGCCCGTGCGCAGGCCCGCCGTCACGAGCCACATCATCCCGGCGAACAACACGCCCCAGAGGATCACGCCGTAGAGGACCGCCTCCAGCTTGCTCTCGCCCACGGCCAGACGGCTGGTGGCCCACCCTCCGAAGAACATGGCGAGCAACAGGCTCACGATCGAATAGATCGCCGTGCCCGCACCCAGGCGATCGGTCGGCCTCCGCATGGCGACCTCGATCCCCAGCGCCAGGCCCAGCATGGCCAGCACGACGTAGATCGTCAGCGCGATCATGGCCCCGGCGACGATCGCCCCCCAGCTCACGCGGCTCTTGACCGCCAGCAAATCGACCGCGCTCGGCCCGTGGTTCCCCTCGGCCATCTCGTTGTCTCCTCAATGCAAAAAGCCCCGACGCAGGTCCGTTCCGCCAGCGTGGCGGAGGGCGCGGGGGGATGCCACGTGAGGTTGCAAACCGGGTGCCGAACGGGCACGGGTCTCCGCTCGCAACCCAGGTCTTTTTCGGCGGATACGTCGGTCCCGCACGGCCACCGCGATGTCATCGCGGCGTCGCGACTCCTCACGGATGACGGGATTCGACGCGATTGCCGACGACCTACGTGCTCATCACGCGGGTGGATACGCTCCGGGGTTCGGAGGCAGGTCAGGAGGTCCCGCCCGGTCTTCGAGGCACAGGGGGTGGCGTTGTTGATCCCGAAGAAGCGGATCGCCCGATCGCGGCCGTCTTCGCCGCGACGGCGAGGGGACGACCGATGGACATGTCAAAACCGTTGCGTGCTGGACCCGCGCGGCGGGGGCCATTATGATCGGTCCGAGGTGCAGCCCGGAACCGTCCCCTCAGCCCGGCCCAAGGTGTTTTCATGGCGGATCCGTCGATACGGGTTCTTGTGATCGGCGCCCATCCCGACGACGCCGACATCAAGGCCGGGGGGACCTCCGCGAAGTGGTGCGACCTCGGCCACACGGTCAAGCTCGTGAGCCTGACCGACGGTTCGGCCGGCCATCAGACCCTTCGCGGACAGGAACTCGCCACGAGACGACGCGCCGAGGCCCGGGCCGCCGCGGCGGTCATCGGCGCGACCTACGAGGTCTTCGACATCCCCGACGGCACGCTCGACGACCGCCTGGAGTATCGCCTCAGGGTGATCCGCCTGATCCGCGAGTTCCGGCCCGACCTGATCCTCACGCATCGGTCGAGCGACTACCACCCCGACCACCGGTTCGCGGGGCTGCTCGTGCAGGACGCCTCCTACATGCTCACCGTGCCCGCCGTGTGCCCCGACGTGCCGCACCTGCCCCAAACGCCGGTCATCCTCTACGTGTCCGACGCCTTCAAGAAGCCCGCGCGATTCGAGCCCCACGTGGTCGTGGACATCGAGCCCGAGTTCGACCGGCTCGTGGGGATGCTCGACCGCCACGAGTCGCAGTTCTACGAGTGGCTGCCCTTCAACGCGGGGCACCTCGATCAGGTGCCCGGGGACCACGCCGGACGGCGGGAATGGCTCGCCGGACGCATGGCCGGGCGCGTGTCGAGGCTGGCCGACCGGTGCCGTCACGCGGTGGTCGGCACGTATGGCCCGGAGGCCGGTGCGAAGGTCCGGCTCATCGAGGCGTTCGAGGTCTCGGAATACGGCGCACCGCTGGACACCGAGGCCCGCGCGCGTCTGTTCCCCTTCCTGCCCGCCAGTTCGGCCGTCGCTTCCCCGTTCTCGCGAAAGGAGTGGGCCGATGTGCCGGACGACGATTGATCGGATTGTCGTCGTGGTCATGGGGTTGCTCACGATCGGGCTTGTCCCGAGACCGGCGACGGGCCATGAGCCCGGCGAGGTGATCCGTCTGTTCAACGGCAAGGACCTGGACGGCCTCTCGACCTGGCTCAGGGACAGCGGGCGAGAGGATCCGAAGCGGGTGTTCCGCGTGCAGGACGGACAGATCCACATCAGCGGCGAAGGGTATGGCTACCTCGCGACCGAGCAGCCCCATGGCGATTACCGCCTGGTCGTCGAGTACCGCTGGGGAGACCGCACCGACGGCGGCAAGTCGGTCCGGAACTCGGGCATCTTGCTCCATGCCGCCGGGCCCGACGGCAACGCGCAGGGGACGTGGATGGCCTCCGTCGAGTGCCAGCTCGCGCAGGGGTGCGTGGGCGACCTGATCGTGATCCCGGGCCGCGAGGCGAACGGCCAACCCCTCCCCGTGAAGATCACAAGCGACGTGGCGATCGGCCCCGACGACCATCCGCGATGGAAGGAGGGCGGAGCCCCGCGCGTGTTCACGCAGGGCCAGCTCTGGTGGTCGGACCATGATCCCGAGTTCCGCGAGTTGCTCGACACGCGGGGCAGGAACGACGTGGAGAAGCCTCGCGGCGAATGGAACCGCGTCGAATGCGTTTGCGAGGGGGACAGGATCGAGATTCGCGTGAACGGCGTGACGGTCAATCGTGCCCGCGCCGTGGAGCCCTCGGCGGGCAAGATTTTGCTCCAGACCGAGGGGTTCGAGCTGTTCGTCCGCAAGTTCGAGTTGCACCCGCTCACGAAGTGAAAGGACTCCCGATGCATCCTCCTGCGACCTCTCGACGCGGCTTCCTCAAGGCTTCCGCCGTCGCGGGCACCCTGGCCGCGATCCCGGCCGCTCATGCGCGGGGCGATGACCTCCTGCGGATCGGCCTGGTGGGCTGCGGGGAGAGGGGCACGGGCGCCGCGACCCAGGCGCTCTCGGCCGACCCGAATGTGAAGCTCGTGGCCATGGCCGACGCCTTCCAGGACCGTCTGTTCGGGAGCATGTCGCTACTCATGGCCGATGAGAAGGTGGCCGCGAAGGTGGACGTGAGGCCCGAGGGGCGGTTCGTCGGCTTCGACGCGTGCGAAAAGCTGCTCGAAAGCGACGTGGACGTGGTCCTGCTCTGCACCCCTCCGGGGTTCCGCCCGATGCACCTCCGCGCGGCGGTCGAGGCGGGCAAGCATGTGTTCGCCGAGAAGCCCGTGGCCGTGGACGCCCCC
>JANOBY010000752.1:0-3492 GCA_031411935.1 Planctomycetales bacterium
TCCGTGAGCTGTTCGAGGAGATCTCGGACCTGATCGAGGCCGGGAACACGCGCATCCTGCTCGATTTCCAGCAGGTGGAGCGGCTCTCGTGCGGGATCGTCCCGCTGCTGGCCGAGGCCGCCCGTCGCTGCTCCGCGGACGGTCTGGGCGGCCTGCGGATCGCCAACATCCATCCCGACCTCGCGCCGATCCTGAGCCTGAGCCCGGTCACGAGACGCCTCTGTCCCATGGCGACCGACGAGGCCGCATCGGCCCCGTGGCCCGGAGGCCGCTCCGTCCGCCCCCTGCCCGAGGCCCTGCTCGCGGGGCTCCACACGCCCCGGCGCGCCCGGTTCGCCCCGACCGACGACGAACTCAAGGAGTCGGCCCCCATGCCCGAGGTCCCCCACAACCGCCCCGCGTTCGCGTTCCTCCTCGTCGTCAAGGCCGGCAAGGCCAAGGGGCGATGCATCAAGATCCCCTCCCAGGGAGTCCTCTTCGGCAGGGAGTCCCACTGCGAGGTCCGCTCCGATCACTCGTCGCTGAGCCGGCGTCATGCGAAGCTGTTCTTCGACCAAGGCCGCCTGATCCTCAGGGATCTCGGCTCGACGAACGGGACCACGGTCAACGGCAAACCGCTGGAGACCGAGGACCTGGAGGTGCATCCGGGCGACGTGCTGAGGATCGGCCCCCTGAAGTTCACGCTCGCCCTCGACCCCAAATCCTGCACGCGCCTGCCCAACGAGGACGAGATCGCCGACTGGCTCGGCCCCGAATTCCCCGAGGAATCGGCCTACCCGGGCGAGGACACGGCCTACGACCTGCCCGCGTCGCCCCACCCGCTCCGGCGGCAGGTGATCGAGGACGTGCTGATCCTCACCCCCCTGGATCCCGAGCTCCTGTCCGGCCCCGACGTGAGCGTGTTCCGCGAGGAGCTTGCCGAGCTGCTCGAAGCCCCCCTGCCCCATCGCGTGGTCGTGAACCTGAAGCTCGTCCCAAGGCTCTCCAACGCCGCGGTCGGCCTGCTCGTCGCCCACCACGTCCGCCTGGATCGCCTCGGAGGGGCCTTGCGCCTGTGCGAGCCCCACGTGAGGGTGGCCGAGGTCCTCAACCAGATCCGCCTTCCCCTTCTGCTCGACGTGTACGTGTCCGAGGACGAGGCCGTCCTCTCGGCCTGGGAGCCCCACCCGGTCTGACCTCCACGACCGCGGATCCTGTCCTGGTCTCCGCTCCCCGGAAAGAACGACGCATGGCACTCGGGCGCAGGTCCAGGCCGTGACGACGATCTCGGTCCGCGAACGCTCCCGGCAAATGGGTTCGTTTTCCGCCGGGAAGCCCCAAAATTGGCTTCGTTTTGGGTTCGTTTTGGCTTCGTTTTCCCCTCGACGGACGTCGCAAGCCTTGCAGTTCGGCCCAGCGACGAGACGTAACTCCTTTCCTGCCATACCTCTTCGTATGATGACTACTCCTGGCGTGGGCGGCCGAATTGGGTTCGTTCTGCAAATTCACGTTTTCGCGCCTTTCGGCCTCCCCGTTGTCGGTCGCCGCCCCTCTCCCTGGTCCTGATTGTCAACGAGCCAGGGGGTACGCGGAGTCTCCCCGCCCCCCTGATCAGTAGTATCGCGAGGAACCACGGTGACCGATCGCCGAGATCTCCGCCATCACGCTCTAGCCGTCATGTCGGCGCGACGGGCTCACGCCCCACCCGACGACCAGGATCGTGAGCGTGCCCACGACCGCGACCAGCAGGGGATGGAACGGGCTGCGAAACGCCCCGAGCGCGACCGGCCAGCTCGCCTTTGTCGAGAGCGTCATCCAGAGGATCACGGCCAGGCCCGAGGGCACCGCGATCGCGGCCGACCTCCTGTTCGCCCTGGGACACAGGAGCCCGAGCAGGAACAGGCCGAGCATCCCCCCGCTGAGGATCCCCGCGAGGTCCCACCACAGGTCGAGCACGTTCTTGATGCGGATCATCGCGAGCGCCGCCCCCATGGCGACCAGCCCCCAGACCAGCGTGCTGATCCTGAGCACGGCGATCGACTCGCGCTCGCCGGCCTCGGGCCTGAGGTACCGCCTGTAGAGGTCGCAGAGCGTGAGCGTGGCCATGCCCGCGAGGCTCGAATCGAGCGAGGCCGCGAAGATCGACGCCAGGACCAGGCCGCTCATCCCGGAGGGCAAGCGATGGGCGATGAAGGCGGGGAACACGGCGTCGGGCTCGCGTGCCGGATCGAGCGTGGGCGGGAAGATCTCGGGCCTCAGCCGGTGGAGCACGAACAGGGCGGTCCCCACGAAGAAGAAGACCGCCGAGGCCGGCACATAGAGCGCGGCCGTGAGCCACAGGCTGCGACGGGCCTCGTTCAGGCTCCTCGTGGCGAGGTAGCGCTGGACGTAACTCTGGTCGATGCCGAAATTGCCCAGGTTGATCGCCAGTCCATAGAGCAGGACGACCCAGAAGGTGGACCGGGATGGGTCGGACGACAGGCTCCCGAGCGAGAACTTCCCCTCGACCGCGCCCAGCCTCACGACCTCGGACGCCCCCCCGGGCACCTGCCAGAGGAGGGCGACCACGCACACGATCGGGCCGAGCACGAGGACCACGCTCTGCCCCACGCCGATCCACACGGCCGACTCGATCCCGCCGAAGATCGCCGTGACGATCATGAGCGAGCCCGTGAGCAGGATGATGGTCGAGACGCTCCAGCCCGTGAGCGGGGCGACCGCCAGCGCCAGCAGATAGACCACGGTGCCCGTCCTCGCGGTCTGCGTGAGCAGGAAGCAGGCCACGGCATAGGTCCGCGCCCCGGGCCCGAACCGGGCCTCCAGGTGCTCGTACGCGGAGACCGCCCCCGACCGGCGGTAATAGGGCACGAACCAGCGGATCGCGATGACCGCGGCCACCGGCGTGGCCAGGCTGAACACCAGCGCGTTCCAGTCCGAGGCGAACGCCTTGCCGGGGTTCGCCAGGAAGCTGATGCTGCTCACGTACGAGCCGAAGATGGAGAGCCCCACCGCCCATCCGGGCAGGGATCGGCCGCCGCTCATGAAGGTGTCGCTGCCGATCCGGCGCAGGGCGAAGACCAGCCCGAGGCCGACCGTGATCGCCAGGTAGAAGACCAGGATCGCCAGATCCGCCGTCGGCAACTTGGCCACGAGGGGCGCCCTCCCGCGAGTCCGGTCGACTCATCCTCCGCGACGAGACGAGAGGAATCGAGACGAAAAAAGGCGTCCCCGACCTCGACGATCGGGGACGCCTCGATCCTGGCACCCGGGACGGGCGCGTTCAGGTGACGTAGGCAGGCCGATCCGGCCGGCGCGATCCCGCCATCCATGACAGAGTCGCGCAGGCCGAGTGGCCGCTGCACGTCGGTCCGAACGCAACGGGCCTCGCGGCACCGTCACGCCGTCCCACGGAAAATGAGTACGAACCCGGCGTTGCGATCCATGCACGCTGATGGGTTGTCTCACTAAATTTTTCGAGGCAAGCTTCAGAAATCGCACCCGGGGAAGGCCGAT
>JANOBY010000753.1:0-16327 GCA_031411935.1 Planctomycetales bacterium
CGCCGAGGTCGGGGGTACGTGGTCCGTCGGGGGAGGAAAGCACCTGGGCCACGCCGCGACGGAGTTCGTCGGCGGCGGCCGGGAATTGAAGGTGATCGAGCATCATGGCCGCCGAGAGGATGGCCGCGATCGGGTTGGCGATCCCCTTGCCCGCGATGTCGGGCGCCGAGCCATGCACGGGCTCGAACATCGAGGGCGCGGTCCGGTCGGGGTTCAGGTTCCCCGAGGCCGCAAGCCCCATTCCGCCCTGGAGCACCGCGCCCAGGTCGGTGATGATGTCGCCGAACATGTTCGTGGTGGCGATCACGTCGTAGCGCTCGGGGTTGGTGACCATCCTCATGCAGCAGGCGTCGACATGATTATAGTCGGGTTTGATCTCCGGGTAGTCACGAGAAACTTCCGTGAAGGCCCGCATCCAGAGGTCATGCGCGAAGGTCAGCACGTTGGTCTTGGCCACGAGCGTGACCTGCCCCCGGAACCCCTTGTCGAGGTCGGCGGGGCTCAGCGCCGCGAAGGTCCGGCCCTTGGCCCGCGTCCCGGCCAGGTTGAAGGCGTAGCGGAGGCATCGCTCCACGCCGGCCCGGGTGTTGATGGAGGTCTGGATCGCGACCTCCTCGGGCGTGCCCTTGCGGGTGAATCCGCCCGCCCCCACGTACAGGTCCTCGTTGTTCTCGCGGACGACCACCATGTCGATGTCTTCGGGCCCCTTGTTCTTGATCGGCGTGGCCACGCCGGGGAACAGGTGGACCGGGCGGAGGTTGATGTACTGGTGGAACTCGAACCGGAGCTTGAGCAGGAGGCCCTTCTCGAGCACGCCGGGGGGAACACGAGGATCTCCCACGGCACCCAGGTAGAGGGCGTGGCACTTGCGAAGTTCATCCATGACCGAGTCGGGCAGGACCTCGCCCGACTTCAGGTAGCGCTCGGAACCGAGGTCGAACGGGACGCGATCGAACTTCAACCCATGACGACCGGCCACCAGGTCCAGAGCCGCCAGCCCATGCCGAACCACTTCCGGGCCGACGCCATCCCCCGCAATCACACCGATCGTCATCACCGCCACGCCACTACCCCCGGCCATCACGACAACAAGGACACGGACCGACCCCAGAACGGAAGGTAGTCTAACACCCGGGGACGACCCGAAGCAATCGGCGCGGGCCTTGCTCGTGATCGCGAGAAAGACCCCGGCCCCTTCGGTCGTTCTCGGGGCTTCCTTGAGGCCCTCGCCAGGCGAGGCCCGCTGATTCAGGCCGAAAGGGACGACGGTTCCGAGGCGGCCGAGACCGGCACGCCTCCCTGATCCCCGTCCCGCTCTGCCTCACTTCTTCCTCGCTTCGCGGACGAAGTGGGGTAATTCGGGCACGATGATCTTCTCCATGGCCAGCCTCACGGCCGCCTGCGAGCCGGGCATGACCAGCACGATCAGGTGGCCCATGAGCCCGCCGATCGCCCGGCTCAGGATCGCGGCCGGTCCGATGTCGTGATAGCTCAGCATCCGGAAGATCTCGCCATACCCGATGAGCGGCTTGGTCAGCAGGGCCGAGACCGTCTCGTAGGTCTGGTCGCGCTGGGTGATCCCGGTCCCGCCCGTGAGCAGGGCGGCGTCCAGTTCGGGGTTGTCCCTCCACGATTCGAGCAAGGGGCGCATCCTCGCGGGATCATCGGGCACGATCACGCGTGCGCCGATCGTGTGCCCGGCTGCCTCAAGCATGGAGACGATCAGCGCGCCCGAGGTGTCGGTCTCGGGCGTGCGCGTGTCGGAGACGGTCATCACGGCCACTCGCAGGGCCCGGGGGGCTTCGGCGCGGTGCTGGGCCACGGAGATGGCTTCGGACATGGGCAGACTCTCCAATCCTCGCAGGACGCGTAAAAGGCCTCATTTGCCAAATGATTCCGTCGAATCATTCGCATTGCGGGCGTTCTGGTGCGTCTCTTAGAATAGACTTCCGCAGCGCAAGTCGGAATGGCGACGAGCCCCGCTTTGCCGGTCCCAGGAGCGACGACCATGAGCCGGGCGTCCCATCTGCTCGCCGCGAGCCTCGCGGTCACGTTGACGGCCTCGGCCTCGCGGGCCGATCGCATCGAGCTTCGAGGCGGAGGAGAGATCCAGGGCGTGGTGGTCCCCGACCCCGCGCAGCCCGGCGTGGTTCTGGTCCAGACCGAGAAGTCTGCCAAGCCCCTGGTTTTTCAGAAGTCGCAGGTCGTCCGCGTGACGCGGCAGGCCGGCCCCCTGCACGAGTATCTCGAGAATCGCGACAAGATCCCGGCGACCGCGCAGAGCCAGTACGACTTCGCCCTCTGGTGCGACGAGAGCAAGCTCACCGGCCTCGCGCAGATCCATTACGAGAAGGCCGTGGCGATCGACCCCGAGTTCGGCCCCGCGCACAGGAAGCTCGGCCACGTGCTCCACGGGGATCGCTGGGTCACCTACGACCAGCAACGCGAGGCGCAGGGCCTGATCAAGCACAAGGGGCGATGGATCTCGCGCGCCGAGAAAGAAAAGATCGACACCCAGGCCGCCAAACAGTCCCAGCAATCCTCGTGGGCCTCGCGGATCAAGTTGCTGCGAGCCAAACTTTTCGGCGATGATCCCGTGCAGAGGGCCGAGGCCGAGACCCAGCTGGGCGCGATCCGCGACCCCTCCGCCGTGCCCGGCCTCGTCCGCGCCTTCGCGACCGACGCCGACGCCGTCCGCATCCGCCTGGCGACCGCCCTGGGCGTGATCGAGGGGGAGGACGCCACCGACGCCCTGGTGAATCTGATCCTCGCCGAGGAGAACCTCGACGTGAGGCAGGCCATGCTCGAAGAACTCCTCAGGCGGCGCGATCCCGACACCGCGAACAAGCTCATGGCCCAGCTCAAGAACAAGAACGCCGTGGTCATCGGCCGAGCCGCCTGGGCGCTCGCCGCCTCGCAAACCACCTCCGCCGTCCCCAGGCTCGTCGAGGCGCTCACGCAGAGCGAGAAGAAGATCGTGATGGTCCCGACCGAGGGCGCAGCGGGGGGAGGCGACATGGGCGGATCCTACGCGTTCGGAGGAGTCGTCGCGGGCGGGCCGGTCTCCCCTCCGGCCAATGCCCCGCAGGGCTTCTCGGTCGTGGGCTCGTACCCGGTGCTCACCGGGGTGGCGGTCGGCCCCGGCGTGGTCGCCTACGGGGCCGGATCGGTGCAGGCCCCGATCGGCAACTCGCCGATCTCCAACGGGGGCGGGGCCTCCCGCCCCATGGTGAGGCGGGTCACCCTGGTGTACGAGAATGGCGAGGTGCTCCAGGCCCTCCAGTCGCTCACGGGAATGAATTTCGGCTTCGACCGCGCGGCGTGGAGGAAGTGGATCGGGACCTCGTTCCGCCCCGAGCCCGCCCCCGCCCGCCGAGTGCCCCAACCCTGACACACTCCGCTCTGCCATGGCCCGGGGCAAGGAGGCCCCGAACGTGATCACCCCGCCACGCGAAACGTCCCTCTTCGTCCTCACGCTCGCGACCCTCGTCGCCGGGTTCTTCCACGCCTCTCTCTTCGGCGGGAAGGTGCTCAGCTCGGCCGACGTCCTCTTCACCACCAGGGCCTTCGCCGAGGTCTCGGGCACCACGGGCGATTACGAGCCGGCCAATCGCCTCCTGACGGACCCGGTCCTCCAATTCGGGCCGTGGCTCGAATTCACCCGCTCCGAAATCCGCGCCGGCCGCCTTCCACTCTGGAACCCCTACGCGGGATGCGGGACGCCCCACCTTGCGAACGGGCAGAGCGCGGTGTTCGACCCGGTTCAGGCGATCGCCTACGCCCTGCCGCTCCCCGATGCGATCGCCTGGATGGCCGCGCTTCGCCTGGGGATCGCCGGCCTGGGCGTGTTCCTGCTCGCCAGGTCGTGGGGATACTCGCCCCTCGGCCGGTGGTTCTCCGGGCTCACCTACCCCTTCTGCGGGTTCCTGGTGGGCTGGCTCCTCTACCCGGTCGCGAACGTGGCGATCTGGATGCCCTGGCTCTTCCTCGCGGCCGACAGGGCGTTCGACGGGCCCCGAGGCCGAGGCATCGCGGGGCTTGGCCTGGCGAGCGGCCTCGTGGTGCTCGGAGGCCATGTCCAGACGAGCGCTCACGTGCTCATGGCGGTTGGTCTGTACATACTCTTGCGGGCCGGACGGCTTGTCCGCGAGTCCCGCGTCGGGGCGTCCCTCCCGCCCCTCTCGCGATTCACGGCGGGCGTGATCCTTGGCCTGGGGTTGGCGGCGATCGAGATCCTTCCGCTGGCCTCGTATCTGGCGAGGAGTCCGGTCTGGGCCGATCGTCATGCGGAGCGGCCCGCCATCCTTGCGTTCACGGCGCCCCGCGTGCTCGACGCCGCGACCACCGCCCTGCCCTACCTCTTCGGGAGCCAGCAGAGGGGCCATCCCAATCTCGCCCGCCCCCTGGGGGTCCACAACCTGAACGAATCGGCGGGGGGCTTCGTGGGGCTCGCCACGCTGATCTGGCTGGCCCCCTCGGCCTGGTCGGCGCGACGCTCTCGGTGGCGGGTGGGGTTTCTTGCGGCGCTCGGCCTCGTCGGGGCCCTGGGAGCGTTCGGCGTGAGCCCGGTGGTCCAGTTCCTGCGGATCTTTCCGGTAATCAATGTGACCGATCACCGCCGCCTCACGCTCTGGATCGCCTTCTCGTTGAGCCTTCTGGGAGGCGTGGGGATCGATCACATCGGTGAATCGTTGCGCAGTTGCGTGGGAATCTGGTGGACCCGCTTGTGGATTGTCGCGGCGATCGGGCTCGTCGTGGGGGCGATCGCCGTACGCTCATCAAGCGAGACCATCCGCCGGAAGTCGATCGAGCATTACGCGGCCGCCGCCCGGGCGGCCGAGGGCTCCGATCCCGCGATCTACCGAGAACGCGCCGAGCGCCAGGCGAGGCAGGCCACGACGTTTTTACCCCTCTATCTGGCGATCTGTGCGGCGCACCTCCTGGTGATCCACGCTCTGCAGTCGCGTGCCGGGAGATGGCCTCGCGCGATCGGGGTTGCGGCCGTGGGGCTGGTCGTCGGGGAACTTTTCGCGTGCGGGATCGACCGGAATCCGGCCATTCCTCGCTCGCAGGATCGCCCGATGACCGAGGTGATCGCTTATCTCCGGCGAGAGGTCCCTCCGCCCTTGCGAGTCCTGGGAATCGGGGCGGAATTCCCGCCGAACAGTTTCATGCGGTACGGGCTCCGCGACGTGCGCAACTATGATTCGATCGAGGTCGCCCGCAGCGTTTCGTGGTTCGAGCCCCTGTATGAGCCGGACCCCGACCGCCCCATCCACACGAGCCGCCGCGAGATCACCTGGAAGGGCGTGATGCGCGGCCTGGACCGACTCAGGGCCGCCGGGGTCGGCGCGATCGTGGGGGCCTCGCCGCCCCCTCAGGGGGTTTTCGATCGCGTGGATCGGGTGGGATCGACCTGGATCGCGCGTCTGGACGCCAAAAAAACTGGAGAATTTCGCCCCTCTCCCGGCGAGATCCGCATTGACCTCAGCCAAGATCGCGGCCAAGTTAGATATGTCGCCGAGACGTTCGATCCCGGATGGAACGCCGAGATCGATGGACGGCCCGTACCGATCAAGGCGTACCTAGGTACATTCTTGTCGGTGGACATCTCGGCGAATTCCCGGTCCTTGATCTTCCTCTATGATCCGCCCGAGGTCCGCGTTGCCGCGGTGGTTTCCCTGCTCTGCGTGGGCCTGATCCTGGTGCTCATGGGCGCGGAGCGAACCTCGCAAAAATTTGGCTCTCAGGCTTGGATCGGCACGGCAGGTCGCGTTAGAATCGAATCTTCATGATCTCCGCCCGGTCGTCGTCTACCGGCTCCCATTCGTCTAGAGGATGAGACGCTGATGGTCCACTTCACGTGTGATCTGTGCGGCAAGAATTTGTCCGCGTGCGGCGACCCCCGATACGTGGTCAAGATCTCGGCCTTCGCGGGATACGACCCGAACGAGATCACCGAGGAAGACCTCGACGACGATCACATGGAGGCGGTCTCCCAGATCCTCTCACGCGAAGAAGCCGAGGGTTCGGCGGGTGCTTCCCCCGAGTTAGACGCACCGAGCTTCAAAGGGTTCCGTTTCGACCTCTGCCCGGAGTGTCATTCGCGATTCCTGAAGGATCCTTTGAACCGCCACCCCATGAAGATGCTCAATTTCAGCGAGAATTGAGCGACAGAGCGGCAGACCGCCCTCCACCACGGGAGGGCGGGTCGTTTTTCCTGCCTCGCTTCTGGTCAAGACCAGGCTTACTTGACCAGAAAGAGAATGTTCGTGACGACGGACACGCCCAGCAGGATCGCCAGGGCGGCGATGATGTTCGACCGGGCGTTCACGATGGCCGCCATCTCCTGCTTCTCGGCCTCGGATACGGCCGAGACCGCCCCTTCGCCCATCCCCTCCTCGGACTCCCCCTCGGCCAGGTTGGCGAGCGAGTCGGCCTTCTTGGCGGCGAGCATGGGCGGCTCGCCTTGCAGGAGGCAGCGGAGGTCGAGGATCAGGTCCTCGGGATTGCGATAACGGTTCTCGCGGTTCTTGGCCATCATGGTCTCGACGACCTCGCCCAGGCCGCTGGAGAGCCGCGTGTTGAGGTGGTCGGGCGGCGTGAGGATCACGTTCTTGTCCACGTGCTTCTTCATCACGTCGTTGGGCGAGTCGCCGCTGTAAGGCACCTGCCCGGTGACCATGTGGTAAAGCGTGGCGCCCAGCCCGTACACGTCGGCGCGAATGTCCACGTCCACCTGCCCGCGGACCTGCTCGGGGCTGATGTAGTAGGGCGTGCCGATCGCCATCCCCGCCTCGGACATGGCCCACTTCTCGTCGGCGGTGGGTCTCGCGAGGCCCAGGTCGGCGAGCTTCACGTTGCCGTCCTTGGTCAGGATCACGTTCTCGGGCTTCACGTCGCGATGGATCAGCCCACGTAAATGGGCATGTGCGAGGGCTTCGGCCACGGCCAGGACGATCTTCAGCGCGACCTTCTCGTCGAAGACCTTGCCCTTCTCGAGCATGTCCTTGATCGTCTCGCCTTCCACGAACTCCATCACGAAATAGTGGTGGCCCGCGACCTCGCCCGCGTCGATCACGCCCACGATGTTGTTGTGCGAGAGCTTGGCGGCGATCTCGGCCTCGCGGCGGAATCGCTTGATGAATTCCTTGTTCTGCGCGAGGGCGTCAAGAAGGACCTTCACGGCGACCACGCGATTCACGCTCGCCTGCTTGGCCTTGTACACGAGGCCCATCGAGCCCTTGCCGATCCGCTCGAGGATCTGGTAGCCGGGGACCTCGAACTTCTTCTCCCCCTCGCCCCCCACTTCCTGAACGATGCGGCGAGCCTGGCTCGCGGTGAGCGCCTTGGCCGCGACCATGACCTCCAGGAGGCTCGGTGCCGCCTCCTTCTCCTTGGCCAGCCTGCTCCTCTGCACCTTGCAGTGATCGACCTCGGCCTGCGTGGCGAGCCCGCGACGGATCACCGTGCGTTCCAGGTTGAGATCGCTGAGCGTGGACAGCCCCTTCATGTCGCTCGCGGCCGCGGGCACGCCGCTCCTTGCCTTGGCCCCGGATGCGGCGGGCGTGGAGGACGTGGCGGGGGTCGGCGTATCCTTCGTGGGGGGCGTATTCTCGACCGAGGTGGACATGGGCCGTCTCCCAGAGGGCATGGCTGACGATCGGCGCAAGGCAAGTTGAGGTCATCGGACGAAGGGAGGTCTGGGCCCGGGTCGAGCCCCAGGGGCTGCCGGGGCGGGTTCGTACCGGCGAGTCCCTCCATGGTCATATTATGTCCGCGAAACCCCTGTCAACGCGCAAGATTAGCCCCGGGACTTTCTCGTTCTCTACGATTTTACCCGCCGGATGTGACGCGAGGGGGATTATTGGCCCGATCCGGCACGCCTTCGCCATTCATAGAGGGCAATCGCGGCGGCCGTGGCCGCGTTGAGCGACTCCACCGCCTCGTCGATCGGGATGCGGAGCAGGTCTCCCGATCGCAAGGATTCAGGAAGCCCCGGGCCTTCCAGCCCCACAACCAGACCAAACCGGTCGGGGAAGTTATGCAGCGCGAGATCGGTCCCCTCGGCCGAAAGTGCAAAGATGGGCTCGACCGAGGACCTCAATTCGTGAAGGCTCGGCCCCTGGAGCAAGGGGACCGAAAACAGGGCGGGGCCGGCCGCGCGTGCGGAGCGAGGGTGGAACGGGTTGGCGGCCTCCTTGAGCAGGACCACTCGGGACGCCCCGAGCGCCGCGGCCGATCGGATCACCGCGCCCACGTTTTCCGGATCCTGAAACGGCACGAACACGGTGGGGCCCGGGGGCCAGGGCTCCAGGTCGTCCCACTCGGCCATGACCGGCACCCGGACCAGGAGCATCGGGGCCTTCGTGCCCACCGTGTCGATCTCGTCAAACAGGGGTTGCGCGAGCCGCAACCACGTGAGCCCCGAACCGAACTCGGCCGGAGGCTGAGGCCCGTTCTCTGGCGTGATCCAGGCGAGCACGCTGTCCCGATGCTTGTTCAGGACCTCGCTCACGATCCGCGTGCCCGAGATCATGGCCTGGCCATGCCTGCGGATCCCTCGCCCGGTGAGCAGGTCGCGGGCGACCTTGAACGTGGGGTTCGCGTCGCTGGTCACCTCCCGGATCGGGCCGGCGTAGTCGGGCATGGCGACCGCCACGCGGGCATTCCGCGCGGGCCCTTCCAGGCGCTCGTAGATGACCAGGCGACGTTCGTGGGGGGTGCCCGGGATCGTGTAGGCGTGATCGGCCTTGAGGGCGAAGATCCCGGCGTGCGACGTCCTCGCCTCGTGGATCTCGTCGGAGCACTCCGGCCCCTTCATGAAGAGCATGGTCCCGCCCGGCTTGAGGCATTCGCTCACGCGGTCGAGGGTCTCGGGGATGGATGCCACCGCGCGGGTGATCACGCCCGAGGCCTCGAGCGGGAAGCTCGAATTGACCTTCCGGGCGACCACCTCGACTCCCTGCAGGTCGAGCGACTGGCAGACAAACTTGAGGAAGTCGGCGCGGGCCCCGCGGGGCTCGGCCAGGATCATCTTCACGCCCGGCCTGGCGATCTTCAGCGGAACCCCCGGCAGGCCCGGCCCCGACCCCATGTCGATCAGCGGCGAGGGGAGATCGACGTGGTTGAGCACCAGCAAGCTATCGGCGTAGTGCTTCAGGACCATGTTCTCGAACTGATGGATGCGGGTGAGGTTCAGCTCGGCGTTCGCCTCGCGCAGAAGGCGATGGTAGGTCCAGAGGGCGTCGTACTGCCCGGTGTTGAGGTCGATCCCGCAGCGCTTGAGGATCGTTTCCAGGGAGGAGCGGGACGGGAGCATGAAAGAGCCGGAGCCTCGGTCGGAGTGAAGTCGGATCGCAAATTCGCGAACCCTTGATTGGACCAGAATCCGCCGAGCGGGTCCAATCGGGTCTGGAGAAAGCCTCGCAACGCAAGGAGTCCCCCACCGATGTCCGACGTAAAACCGAACCTCCCCCTGAGCCGCGACCCGCGAACGGGTTGGATCCTGCTGGCGGTTGCCCTCGGCCCGGGCGGCTGGCTCCTGTGGGAGATCCATCGCACGATCGGCCTGAACGCGCCCCGGTTCTGGGAGCTCCTGCGCACCGATCGCGTGTTCGACATCGCCATGCTCGACTTCGTGCTCACGGCCGCCTGGGCGTTCTTCGTGATGATCGAGCGGAGGACAGCCCGGGGCTGGAGATTCTGGATCCCGGCCGCCGTGTTCATGGTGATCCCCTCGGTGGGGATCGCCCTTTACCTGATTTTGGGCGCAGGACGGACCTCGCCCCCGGCGTCAGGAATGTTGGGCGAATCGGCCTCCGGGGGCGGTGCACCTGGCTCGCGAGACCAACCCTGAGGGTGCGGGGTCGAACCGTCCGCATGACCTGCCCCCCGGAGATTTGAATCGAAAGCCAGGGACATCGCCCCCGGCGTGTGCGCTCCTGCCAGGCCCGTCCGATCAGCCCGCGTGGGCGATCCTGGCGTCCTCCTGGTCGCCGCCCGACTCCTCGACCTTCTCGTAGCCGATCGAGCGGAGGACCTCCAGCACCTCGCTCCATGTCGGGAACATGCGGCCGCTTGAGACCTTGTAGTCCTGCATGGCCTGCATGAACTCGACCTCTTGCGTGGAGTAGTCACGCTCGCAGGTGGCGGGGTCCACAAAACGCCTCCGTCCGCTCGAATGCCGGGCCTGGGCCGCCTTCAGCGCCTGGGCGGACGCACGACGGTTCGTCCAGTCGCGGGTTTCCAGGTTCGACGAGGGGAGATTCGTGTCAAGCGAAGGGGAAAGGCTCATTGGTGGTTCTCTCCTCAATGAGATCCAGAAGGCGAGGCGGCGCGGGGGCTCTTCCCCCGGACACCCCGTCTCGGTGCGGTTGTCGTCCCATGGCAGCGACACTTCGACGATCAGACCACCTCGACTTCGGGCCGAGGGGGGGGCCCGGGGCCGATCGGCGTCGGCCAACCCCGGTGTCTTCACTACCGGATCCCTCCGAGCAGCATCGCCGGTCGATCCGAAAGGGAATGTAAGTCGCGAAATGGCCTCTGGGGAAAATATTTGGGAAAGGTCGGAAAAAATCCACACAAGCAGGGCGTTCCTGTTCTCTCGAGGGGCGTGGCCCCCCCTTCATTTGACGCCCCCGCATGCTTACGATGAGACAGGCCGTAGCGAGATCCGCCCCGCGGAATGGCCTTTGAGTCCGTCGCCCCACGCGTCGGCCAGTCGCCCGTGCCACCAGGAGAACGCGACGTGACCCGTTCGATATCCCGATTGTCGGGCGCGAGGGAGCTCGCGGCCCGGCGCGTGTTCACCTCGGCCCTGCTCATTACAAGCCTGGCCGTCGTGAATCCAGGGCCGACCTCGGCCCAGATCCCCCTTGAGGGCGCGGCCCCGGCCCACTGGATCTGGGCCCCATCCACGGGCGTGGCCACCCAGAGTGTCCCCGCTCAGACGCGGTATTTCCGCCGATCGTTCCAGATCAAGGAGAACGGCTCGACGCTGAACCTCGACGCCACCGCCGACGACGCCTTCACCCTCTGGCTCGACGGCAAGGAGATCGCGCGGGGCAAGGACTGGAAGACCGCCCGCCACGCCCGCGCGACCCTCGCGGCGGGGTCTCATGTGCTCGCCGCCGAGGTCGTGAACGATGCCCCCGGCCCTGCGGGCTTTCTCGTAAGGGGTGCCGTGACGCCTCTGGGCCAGGTGGCCCCCGTCCATACCGACGCCCAGTGGAAGACCGCCGACAGCGTGGCCGCCGGCGACGACTGGAGGGCTGCGGCTTACGACGACTCGCGATGGGCCCCCGCCGTGGACCTGGGCCCGCTGGACACCCCGCCCTGGAAGGGCGTTGCGTTCGAGCATGGCGACTCGGCGGGGCGGTTCAAGGTGCCCGAGGGGTTCGCGATCCGCATGGTGGCCGCCCCCGGCGTGACGGGCTCCGCCGTGTCGTTCGCCTTCGACGAGCGAGGCAAGCCCTGCGTGGGGATCGAACGCGGGCCCATCGCCCGGCTCATCGACAAGAACGACGACGGCGAATACGACGGCCGCGTGGCGATCACCCCCGGCCTGAGCAATTGCCAGGGATTCACCTTCCACAAGGGGTCCCTGTACGCCGTGGGGCTCGGACCCGAGGGGACGGGGATCTACAAGCTGGCGGACCCCGACGGCGACGGCATCTTCGACAAGCCCGCTCTTCTGAGGGCGGCCACCGGGCCGATCCAGGAGCACGGGCCCCACGCGATCGTGGTCGGGCCCGAGGGATCCCTCTATTTCAACAACGGGAACCACGTCCACCTTGAGCCGCCGATCGACCCCGCGAGCCCCGCGAACGTCGCATACGAGGGCGAGGTCCTGCCCCACCTGAACGACCCCCGCGGCCACGCGGTGAACGTGATGGCCCCCGCAGGCGAAATCCTCCGCTCCGACGACGACGGGAAGACCTGGAGCCGCGTGTCGGCGGGCTTCCGCAACCATTACGACTTCGCGTTCAATCGCGAGGGCGAGCAGTTCACCTTCGACAGCGACATGGAGTGGGACGTGGGCCTGCCCTGGTATCGCCCCGTCCGCGTGATCCATTCGGTGCCCGGCGGCGAGTATGGCTCGCGTAACGGTTCGGCCGTCTGGCCTGCCTATTTCTACGACAGCCTGCCCTCCATCCTCGACGTGGGCCGGGGCAGCCCCACGGGCGTCACGTTCTACGAGGCGAAGCAGTTCCCCTTCGAGTGGCAAGACAACTTCCTCGTGTGCGACTGGTCGCAGGGCCGGATCCTGGCGGTGAAGCTCACGCCCGACGGCGCGTCCTACCGCGCCGAGCCGAAGGAGCTGGTCAGCGGTCAGCCCCTGAACTGCACCGACATCGAGGTCGGCCCCGACGGCTCGGTCTTCTTCACCACCGGAGGACGCGGCACGCTGGGTGGCCTCTACAAGGTCGAATGGACCGGGGCCAGAAAGACCTTTCCGCCGCTCACCGATCCGTACTTCTTCGAGGTCATGGGGATGGAGTCCCCGCAAACCGCCTACAGCCGCGCCCGAGTGGGGGAGATCAAGGCGAAGCACGAGGCGCGATGGGGCATCGACCTGTTGCAGATGGCGACCAGCCAGCAGCCCGTGGGCTTCCGGACCCGTGCCCTGGAACTCCTCGCCCGATTCGGGCCGGCGCCCGACGACAAGACGCTCGCGACCCTCAGCGGCGACAACAGCGAGGTCATGCGCCGCAAGGCGGTTTTTCTGCTCGGCATGCACCGATCGGATCTTGCCCGCAAGGCGATCGCCCACGCGTTGACCGACCCCGACGCCCTCGTGCGGCGCCGGGCGTGCGAGGCCCTCGTCCGATCCCAGGGGCCCATGCCGGTCGAGCGGCTGGCCGCCTTGCTCGCCGACAAGGACCATCACGTCCGCTACGCCGCCAGGATCGCGATCGAGCATGCCGAACCGGCGAAGCATCAGGACCTGCTGCTCTCGGCGCGGTCGAAACGCCCAGCGCTGGAGGGCATGCTCGCGATCGTCCGGGCGACCAAGCTCACGGCCGAGGCCCAGGAGGATCTCCTCGCGAGACAGCTCGAGCTCTGGGACGGCGGTAGCTCGATCGACGAGCTGTTCGATCTGGTGAGGGTCACAGGCCTGACCTACCGCATGGGCCCGACGCGCCCGGAGGACTGCAAGAACTCGCCCGCCATCCGGAACCAGCTCCTGGACTTCTTCCAGAGGCTCCCCGCGTCCCCACCTCCGCGAGATCGAAACGCGAGCCGGACGGCGGGCGTGATCGCGGCCCTCCGCTGCGAGGTCGCACGCCTCCTCGCCTA
Source organism: Planctomycetales bacterium (assembly GCA_031411935.1). Classification (GTDB taxonomy): domain Bacteria; phylum Planctomycetota; class Planctomycetia; order Isosphaerales; family Isosphaeraceae; genus JAQGHR01. The sequence goes on from JANOBY010000753.1 coordinate 13,303, forward strand.
TCTGAACGAACCCGCCGCGATCGGCCCCCTGCTGGAGGCCCAGAAGGGCGAACGCGATCGCTCGCTCCAGGTCCACTACGCCTATTGCCTGAGGAACATCAAGGAGGGCTGGACCCCCGAGCAGAAACGCCACCTCTGGGAATGGTACGAGACCGCGAGCCGGTGGGACGCGGGCTACAGCTACCTCGGCTACCTGGACGCCATGGTGCAGGAGCTCGCCTCGCTGCTCTCGCCCGAGGAGAGGGCCTCGTACCTCGCCAATGCCGCCGCCACGCCGTTCCCCGCCCGCGTCCTGTTCCGGAGCCTTGATCTTGGCTCCGACGTCGACCTCATCAAGGCCATGCCCGCGCTCTACCGGACCCTGGGCCGGAACGACAATGCGGCGGCGGCCGGTGAGCTCCGCACGCTGATCCTGGAGAAGCTGGGACAGGCCACCCCGCCCGAAGCCCACGCCGCGCTCCGCGAGCTCGTCGTGGCCGATCCTTCCCGCCGCGATCTGATCGCCCGCGCCCTCTGCGAGAACGCCACGGCCGAGGACCTGACGATCCTGGTCGGTTCGTTGGAGTCTCGCGACCCCAACACCACGAGCCAGGTGCTCAAGGCCCTGGTGAAGCTGGAGGCCCGGCCCGAAGGGGCCATGCCGCTCCGCAACCTCCTGAGGCTCGCCCGGCGTACTGGCCCATCGATCCTCCCCACACTGAACCCGCTGGCCGGGCGATGGACGGGCGAGACGGGCAAGGAGGAAGATCTGGCCGACTTCGAGCGCTCGCTGAAGTTCTGGGAAGGGGTCTATCGCTCGAAGTATCCCCAGGGCTCCACTCTGGACGAGGCCAACGAGGGGCAGAATGCCTACTCCCTGGCCCAGGTGCTGGTCGGCGTGCTCCAGTCACCCGCCCGCAAGAATGCCTCGGCCGATCGTGGGAAGGCCGTGCTCCAGAGAGCGAGGTGCCTTGACTGCCACAAGCTGGGCAGCGAGGGCCAGGGGCTCGGCCCCGACCTGACCACGGTGGCCAGCCGGTTCCGTCCGGGAGAGATCCTGGAGTCCATCGTCGAGCCGTCGATGGTCATCTCCGACCAGTACAAGACGGTCGCGATCGCCACCACCGACGGGAAACTCTTCACGGGGATGCCCGTGGGCGAGGACGCCGACAACAAGATCCTGCTCCTTCCCGACGGGACCAAGGTCACCGTGGCGAAGCTGGATATCGAGGACCAGAAGGAGTCCCGCGTGTCGGTCATGCCCGAGGGGCTGATCAACACGCTGAGCTACCAGGAGATCGCCGACCTGCTCGCCCTGCTCGAGGCCCAGCCTCGCGTGGACGCGAAGAAGTAACGGGATGAGAAACCTCGGACGAGACGTCGCCTTCCCTGCGAGGGGTGGGCGGCTTCTCGGCGTGCCGCGCCGTTCTTGGCACGCGGCTTGCTCTGCTCTCGGGACGCACCCAGAAGCGTTCCGAGACTTTTCCGACATTCCACCGCACCGAAGACGAATTGTGGCGTACGGTAGGCTTCGGTGGAGGTCTTCAATTTCATCCAAGATCCATGAGGGAAACTGGCATGATTCCCGAAATCGAACTCGACGTGACCCTCTCCCGCGACCTCCTGCGACATCTCCGCGCCGAGGCCCTTCGCCTCGACGTGCCGCTGGAATGGCTGGTCGCCGGGCTTGTGGCCGACACCATGAACGAAGACGAGATCGCGACCGGGTCGCTGGCGCTCTCGGCCTGAACCCAAGCCCGCCCGATCGCACCATGTATCCGCCATCAGGGATTCCGCACGGAGGTTAAAATCTCCCGTACGTGTCCAAGTCGCTCATCAACAGTGCCTCCCTCGGTTGAACTGGACCGAGGAAGGACAGAATGGCTGAAGGCCCCAGATTGCGCTCGTCGCATTGGGTCCGAGCAAAGCGATTTCATCGATCGTAAACGCTGATCGTGATTCCAAGTGGGCCTGGAGGAAGGATCCGCCTAAGGAAAGGGCACGCCCCTATCCCCTTGCGGCCGGAACCTGCACCTGGGCCGACTGTGAGTCCGCCTTCGCAATCACCGACCGTCAGGGGCGGATGACGGCTGCGATCCGTCGCGGGCCGGGCTCGATCGTGGGCCAGCCCGTGAAGGGATCGGGAGCGTCGTAGTCCCGGGCGAGCCAGTCTCGAAAGAGCTGCGCATTGTGCTCGGCGTTGTGCGTCTTCAGCCAGTCGGCGTATTCGTGGAAGGGCTCGTGCAGCTTCTGCGGCCCGAAGAAGGGGATGTGGCCGTATTCGATCGAGAAGGCCGCGATGGCCCTCTCGGGCGGCTCGCCCCGGACGACCATGCGGTAGAGAGCGCTGACCATCCCGGTCCGATCCGACCCCCATTTGCAGTGGATCAGCAGCGGATAGGGGCCCCGTTCGATCACGGCCAGGGCCATCATGAGTTCTTTCCGCGACGGGCGTTTGGTGGCGCTCAGCGGGAGGTCGTAAAAGGCCACGCCCAGGCGTTCGGCGACCTCGCACTCCTCGCGGTAGAACGCATTGAATCGGTTCCCCCCGCGCAGATTGAGCACCGACTTGAACCCGAAGTGGCGGATCGACGCCTCGAATCCGGCGGAAGGCTGGGCCGACCGGTAAACCCGCCCCGGATCCACCGCCGAGAAGTTTCCGCGAAAAAGCGGTCCGCGAAACACGAACGCGACCATCGCCAGGATCGCCGCGATCGAGACCCAACGGCACGCCCGCGTGCGAATCCAGGCCATTGGCTTGCCGGCGGTCTCGGGCCGATCCGTGGTCACGCGAGCCTCCTTCCCAGTCCCTTTGCGGGCCAAACTCAACGCGACAATCTACGCCCGCAGCCCGTGCGGTCAAGACCAAGCTCGTCCGCCGGCTTGCCCTGCGAGCCCCGGGCGACTACGATCCGGTCGATTTTTCCTTCGAATCGCATCGAAATTGATGGCCCGCAAGCATGAAAAGCCCCGAGGATCCGTCGCTCGAGCGAATTCGCAATCTGCCCCTCTGGCGGGGACCGATCACCCTGGAGCCGATCGCCGG
>JANOBY010000754.1:0-9044 GCA_031411935.1 Planctomycetales bacterium
GTCGGGTCGAACCCGCCGGCCCCGGCCCCGCTCACGCCCTGGTGGCCGAAGCGGTCGTAGCGCCCCCGCTTCTCGGAGTCCGAGAGCACGGCGTAGGCCTCGGCCGCCTCCTTGAAGCGCACCTCGGCCTGGTCGTCCCCCGGATTCTTGTCGGGGTGGAACTTCAACGCCATCTGGCGATAGCTCTTCTTGATCTCCTCGAACGAGGCCTCGCGACGGACGCTCAGCACCTCGTAATAGTCTCGCTTGGTCGTCGCCATCGGCACGGGGTCTCGAACGGGAGGGACGGGTCAGGCGCAAACGTGGCCTTCATGCGAAGGATGAATTCTATCATAGGCGACCCATCCCGGAAACGAGTTCGCGAACAAGGGGAAGACCTCGAAGAAGCTGCCAAACCGGAATTTTTCGCCGCATCCTGCCCAATCTGTTTTTCATGTCATAATTCATGTAATCGACGTGATCTTCCTAGATTCGCGCGACTTGCTCGAATTATGTCTGATTCTTCCGTTTCAGGGGTGACGAAACCAACCTCTGACGGCCAGCGATCCCTCCCTTCCACCCAGGCCCACGCCTCGGAGCGGCCCGATCATGCCCTCGACGGTCGAAACGGACGTGCCCGACCACGCCGAGCTGAATCGTCGCATCATTCGACTGCGGGCTACCGACAACCGGACGAACCTGGGATATCTTGCCCTGGACTATCTCTGCCTGGTCGCGACGATCGGCGGGGCGATCTTCTTCGCCGAGCGGAGGGGGAGCTGGGGGATTTCGTGGTGGCTGAATGTGCCGGTCTTCGCGCTGGCGATCGTGCTGATCGGCGCGTTGCAGCACCGGCTCTCGGGCCTGGCCCACGAGGCCTCGCACTTCAGCCTGTTGCGGAACAAGTACGCGAACGACCTGGTCGCCGACCTGTTCTGCCTCTTCCCGATCTTCTCGACGCTGCACTTCTATCGCCTGTTCCACCTGGCGCACCATCAGTTCACGAACGACCCCGAGCGTGACCCCGACCTCGTCAATCTTGGGCCAGGGAAGCGCGTCGAGGATTTCCCCATGGGCCGCGTGCAGACGATCATCAACGTGTACCTGCGTGCGATCGTCCTGCCCGTGTCGTTCGCCCGGTACCAGATGGAATACATCTACGTGAATTCCCTGGGCAAGGGCGGCAACGTGCTCATGAGGCGTGTGCCGGGCGGCGACGCCGATTCCCCCTGGCCGAGGACCGGGACGCTCCTTGGCCTGGGCTACCTGCTCGCCTACAACGTCGTCCTGCTTCGGCTCACGGCCACGGGAAACGGAGGGTGGATCCCGGCCGCCGCCGCGGTGTCCCTGATCCTGGCGTTCGCGGCGATGGCGGTCCTGCCGTCGAGCATCGACTTCCGGTCGCCGTTCCGCCAGCCCTATTCGCCGAGGGTCGCCAGCCTGTATCGGTTGGCCTTCTACACGGTCGGGTTCGCGATCCTGGCCCACATCCGGTGGAAGACGAACGGCTCCTCGGCCATCTACCCGGTTCTCCTGTGGTGGGTCCCGCTGACCTCAAGTTTCATGTTCTTCATGTTCCTGCGGGACATTTATCAGCACACGAACGCCGACGAGGGCCGCCTCACGCATTCGCGGGTGTTCTTCTGCGACGCCTTCACGCGCTGGGCGGTCCTGATCCATGGCCAGGACATGCACATCCCGCATCACCTGTTCCCGACCGTGCCGCATTATCGCCTGCGGCAACTTCACGACGAGCTGAAGCGGTCGGATCGCGACTACGCGGCGCAGGTCGTGGAGTGCCAGGGGACGTTCGCCAACGGCGCGGGGCTTCCCACGATCCTCGACGTGCTGACCGAGCCCCGTCCGCCTCAATTGGAAGTCCTGGCCTGACGAGCCGTCAGTTGGTCGTGATCCGGATCAGGCTGGGATTCATGCCGTTGGAGTAATAGGCGGTGAGGACGAATTTGCGGAGCAGGCCCTTCCACGTGTAGGTGGCCTTCGACTCCGAACCCTCCTTCACGAGGGCACCATCCGGCGACCGGCCGATGATTCGCTCGACCTCCTCGCGGCTTGGCAGTTCGCCGAGCTGCGAGGTGGGGTCCGAAGCGTCGTCCTTCGGGATCTTCGCCTCGATCGCCTTCACGGCGCGGTTGAAGCCGAAGTTGGCGGAGAATTCGAGCACGCAGATCGTGCCGGCCACCAGCAGGAGCACCACGCCAAGGGCGTTGCGGGCGGGAGAGACCTTGGCCCCGGTCTTGGTCGGGGGAGAGCTCGGTTGGGGAGTCGTTTCGCCTTCGTTCACGGTCGCCATCGCGGGATCCTCTAGGGGCTCGGGCTCGAGGGGTTGCCGGTCTCAACGGCCGGTGCCCTCGGGACGTGATCCCGAAGAGCATAACGGCGCGAATCCCGTCCGCAAGCCTTGAAGCCAGGAATCCACTCGCGATCAGGCCCCCGCGGGGACCTCGGCCGTCGGAAGGAACTCCGAACGGGGCCCCGTCGGACGCGCCCCGGCGTTGTAGGGGTAGCGATCCTTGAGAGAGAGGAGAGGAAGTTCGAGGTGACGCCACGAGATCGTCGCCACGACCCACGTGAGCCCCAATGCCACGGCATCCCGGCCCATCGAGGGGCCGAATCCCAGCCCCTGCGCGGCGGTGAAGACCAGGAAGAACACCAGCGCGTGGTAGAGATAAAGCCCATAGCTGATCTGGCCGAGATACACCAGCGGTCGCGACCTCAGCCACGCGGTCCACGCGGCCCCTCCACCCAGCACGAGCAGGCCAACCAGGCTGGCAAACAGGACGTTCAGGCCCAGCAACGCCGAGCCCGGCGGTTCGATCCACCCGTAGCGGGGCCCATAGAGCTTGGCGCTCGTGTAGACGAACATCGCGAGGGCCGAAAGGCCCAGGCCCGTGCGGAGGGTCCTTGTGCTCAGGCCCAGTCGGGCCTGGTCCCTCAGGAGCGACGCGACCAGGGCACCGCAGGCGAACCCGTCGCAGCGGGCCACCAGCACAAAAGGCGATGCGCCCATGCCGCGCATGGCCAGGGAAAGCGCAATGAACCCTCCGGCGAGCGGCCACACGCCCCTTCGGCCGAAGATCAGGAGCAGGGCCGGCCAGAGGAGGTAGAACTGCTCCTCGATGGCCAGCGTCCAGCAATGCCCGAAATACGCCGGGGACGCCGTGTGAGGGCCCGCGAGCCAGGGCAGGCCCTGGGTGAAGGTGAGCAGCGAGGGCAGATAGTTCAGCGGCAAGCGATCGCCCAGGCTGGCGTCCACGAGCACCAGCGCCGCGATCGCCAGCAGATACGGGGGCCAGATCCGCAGGCCGCGACGAATGTAGAACGCCCGCAAGAATCCGGGCGAATCCAGATGCTTGAGGATGATCGACGTGATCAGGTAGCCCGACAGGACGAAGAACAGATCGACGGCCGCCCACCCCATGGGCACCGCCCCACCCGGCCGAAGGTGGTACAGCAAGATCACGACCGCAGCCAGACCGCGCACGCCATCCAGTTCACGAATGCGTTCCATCGCACGCGCCTTCCCGATCCATGGAGGTTCATCAGTGGGCCCGAGGGCCGAGTCGGGGGGACTCAAGCGGATCGTATCAGGATCGGGAAATCCGACCAGAGCAATCGCCCGACTCGGTCCAGGTCGGTCACTCCACCGTCTTCACATGAAGCTCGCGAAGCTGCTTGAAGTCCACGGTGCCCGGTGCCCCGGTCATGAGGTCGGTGCCCTTGGCCGTCTTGGGGAAGGCGATGCAGTCGCGGATGTTCGTGAGCCCCGCGTAGAGCATGACCATGCGGTCCACGCCCAGCGCGATCCCTCCGTGGGGAGGGGCCCCGAACCGCAGGGCATTCAAGAGGAAGCCGAACTTCTCCTCGGCCTCCTCGACCGACAGGCCGAGCAGGGAGAAGATCCTGGACTGGATGATCGGGTCGTGGCACCGGATCGTGCCTCCGCCGCATTCCTCGCCGTTGACCACCAGGTCGTAGGCCTGGGCCCGGACCTTCGCCGGGTCGGTGTCCAGCAGGTGGAGGTCCTCGGGCAGGGGCATGGTGAACGGGTGATGCTCGGCCACGTAGCGGTTGTCCTCGGCGTCCCAGCCCAGGAGCGGGAACTTCACGATCCACGAGTAGTGGAACGTCTTCGGGTCGTAGAGCTTCAGCTCGGCGCCCAGGCGGATGCGGAGCGTGGAGAGGCACTGCGAGGTGACCGACTGGCTGTCGGCCACGATCAGGATCAGGTCGCCGGCCCTCGCGTCGAACCGCTCGCGGAGGGTGGTCTGCACGTCGGGAGGGAAGAACTTGGCGGTCGGCCCGGTGAAGGTGTCGGCCTCGACCTTCAGCCAGACGAGCCCCTTGGCGCCGAAGACCTTGATGGATTCGGTCATCGCGTCCAGGTCCTTGCGGCTGTAGCGCTCGGCCCCGCCCGGCGCGCACAGGCCGCGGACCCGGCCCCCGGCCTCGATCGCCTGGGAGAAGACCTTGAAGTCGGTGCGGCCGGCGATGTCGGCCAGGTCCTTCAGCTCCATCCCGAAGCGATAGTCGGGCCGGTCCACGCCGTACCGCTCCATCGCGTCGTGATACTCGATGCGGGTCAGGGGCAGGGTGAGCGTCTCGCCCGTGAGTTCCTGGGCGATCGCGGCCACCACGTTCTCCATGGTGCCGATCACGTCCTCGAACTCGACGAACGACATTTCCACGTCGAGCTGGGTGAACTCGGGCTGGCGGTTGGCCCGCAGATCCTCATCGCGGAAGCAGCGAGCAACCTGGAAGTAGCGGTCGTACCCCGCAACCATCAGGATCTGCTTGTAGAGCTGAGGAGACTGCGGCAGGGCGTAGAAGTGCCCCGAGTGCAGGCGGCTGGGCACGAGGAAGTCGCGGGCGCCTTCGGGCGTGGACCGGCCCAGGACCGGGGTCTCCACCTCCACGAAGTCCAGGTCCGACATCGTGCGGCGCATGGTCTGGAGCATCTTGTGCCGCATGAGGAGGATGCGCTGCATTTCCGGGCGGCGGAGGTCCAGGTATCGGTGCGTGAGCCGCAATTCCTCGTTCGGCTCGGATCCGCCGGAGATCTCGAACGGGGGAGTCACCGTCTTGTTGAAGACCTCGAGCTCGGTGACCTGGACCTCGATGGCGCCGGTCTTGAGCTTCGGGTTCTCCTTGCCGGTGAGCCTGCGGGCGACGTTCCCCTTCACGCCGATCACGTATTCGGAGCGGAGGTCGTGGGCGCCCTGGATCAGGGCCTCGCTCACGCTGGGGTCGAACACGATCTGGGTCACGCCGTAGCGGTCGCGGAGGTCGATGAACACGAGCCCGCCATGGTCGCGACGGGTATCGACCCAGCCGTTAAGGATCACGGTCTGACCGGCGTGCTCGGCGTTCAAGGCGCCGCAGGTGTGCGTCCGCTTCAGCATGAATGAACTCGGAACTTTGCGTTCGGGTGGGGTCGCTTACGGAAGACAAGAGTATGGCACATCCACGGGCTGGTTTCGAGAGCGTGGTGCACCCTTTAGCATGGACACCCGGAGGCCTCCTGAGGTTCTTTTTCGATCGCTCGGACCGTCCCTCGGCGGTGAGAATCCTCGGATTGGGTGCGAACGGGAGGATCGTGATCAACCCAGACGCTTCAAATCCTCCCAGAATCCCGGATAGGTCTTCGCCACGCAGCCCGGGTCGAGGATCGTCACGCCGGGGGCCTTGAGCCCGGCCAGGGCGAACGACATGGCCATGCGGTGGTCGTCGTAGGTGGCGATCTTCGCCGGCGTGATCTTCGCGGAGGGGAAGATGATCAGGCCGTCGGGCTGCTCGTCGACGGTCGCTCCGAGCTTGCGCAGCTCGGTCGCGAGGGCGGCGATGCGGTCGGTCTCCTTGTGTCGGATGTGCCCCACGTTGCGGATGCGGGTGATCCCCTGCGCGAACAGGGCCGTGACCGCCAGGGTCATCACCGTGTCGCTGATCGCGTTCATGTCCACGTCCACCCCGCGCAGCATGGGGCCGCCCGTGACCGTCGTGGACGTCTTGCCACGCTCGACCTTGCAGCCCATGTGCTCCAGGATGTCCACGAACTTCAGGTCGCCCTGGATGCTGTTCGAGCCCAGCCCTTCGACCGTGATCGTCCCCCCCGAGATCGCCGCCGCCGCGAAGAAGTAGCTCGCGGCCGAGGCGTCGGGCTCGATCTCGTAGGTGCGCCCGCTGTACTGGGCGGGCTGGACGTTGAATCGGCGGAACTTGCCGTTGCCGATCCTCACGCCGAACGCCTCCATCACGCGCAAGGTCATCTCGACGTACGGCTGCGACACGAGCACGCCGTCGACTTCCACGGTCGTTGTGTCGCGGGCGTAGGGCAGGGCCATGAGCAATCCGCTGAGGAACTGGCTCGACACGTCCCCCTTCACCATCGCGAACCCGCCTTCGAGCCCGTCGGCCGTGACGGTCACGGGCGGGCATCCGGTGCCGAGATCGCTCTTCGCCTTCGCACCCAGGCCGTTCAGCGCCTGGAGGAGGTCGGCCACGGGCCTCTGCCGCATCCGGGCGGTCCCGTCCAGGTGGTAGACGATCCCCCCGCGGCTCGTGGCGACCATGGCGGTCAGGAACCGCAGGCTCGTGCCCGAATTCGCGATGGAGAGCGAGGCCTCGGTCAGTCGCTTCCGGCCGAATCCTCCGCCGATCTTGATCGTGGCGGTTTTCGGGTCGTGCTCGACCTTCACCACGAGCTTCTGGAGCGAGTCGACCATCACGCGGGTGTCTTCGCTGTCGAGCGCCCCGGTCAATACGCTCGGGCCGTCGGCGAGGGCGGCCACGATCAGGGCCCGGTTCGTGAGGCTCTTCGATCCGGGCACGCGGACCGACGCGGTGGGGGGCTTGGCCAGGGGCTCGATCGTCACTTCGGGCGGATAGTTGGACATGGGTGGGGCGGTCGTGCCGCTCATCTCAAAGGGGGTCTCGGGAAGCGCGATCGATCGATCCGTCAGGGCAGCCGTTGTCGTAGGGCCTCGGGCGAGAGCCCTTCGATCAGGAACTTCTTGTCGCGCGAGGTCTCGCCGCTCATCAGCGTAATGAAAGATCGCTTGCATTGCAGCGCCTGGGCCAGGACCTCGACGATCGCCTCGTTCGCCTTGCCCCGCTCGGGGGCGTCCGAGACGGCCACCATCAGGGCCCCGTTGCGCTCGCCCAGGACCGCATTTTTCCTGGCGCCGGGGCGGGCCCGGACCAGGAGGATCGAGCCCGAGGCGTGCGGCAGGATCACGGATCCAGCCCCTCGAACAGCGCCGACCCCACGCGCACGAGGGTCGCGCCCTCCTCGATCGCGGCCTCATAGTCGTTGGACATGCCCATCGACAGGTGCGGCAACGCCAGGCCGGTCCGCTCGCGGAGCCCATCGCGGACGGTCCGGGTGAGGACGAACGAGGGCCGGGCCGTCTCCGCGTCGGTCCCGTAGGCCGCCATGGTCATGAGCCCCACGATCGGGATCGCCCGGCAGGCCGCGATCGCCTCGGCATCGGCGATCATCCCGTCGGGCGTCCAGCCGTGCTTGGAGTCCTCGTTCGAGGCGTTGAGCTGGAGGCAGACCGAGGGCGGATCGGGCAGGGTCTCGGCCAGGTCGTCCAGCGTCTTCAGCAGTTGGAGCGAGTCCACCCCGTGGATCCAGCGAACAAGGCCAAGGGTCCGCTTCGCCTTGTTGCCCTGGAGGTGGCCGATCAGGTGCCAGCTCGCGGAGAGGTCCGCCAGGGCTTCGACCTTCTCCCAGAGCTCTTGCGGATAATTCTCGCCGAGGTCGGTCACGCCCAGCTCGGCCAGCCCCCGGACGAGGTCTCCGCTTCGCCTCTTGGTCACGGCCACCAAAGTGATTCCGCCGGAATCGCGCCCTGCCCGGTGCGCCGCCTCGCGGATGTTGGTGCGGACGGATTCGAGATTCTCGGCCAGTCTTGCGATGCTCATCGGACCAGTTTGCCTCTTTTCGCTCGGGGGCGCCAAGACTCGGTGGCTGACGATCCCCCGCCGATCGTCTATGCTGTCCTCAGGAGACGAACGTCCGATCCACCGAACGCTTTCCCGAGGGATGATCCATGTCCGGCGCCACGAAGACGGCACTGCTCCTGCTCGGCCTGGTCGCAGCGGGTTTCCTGATCTCGCAGGTGGTCCTCGGCCAGCTGATCCTGGGCGGACGCACGAACCTGATCAAGGCCCACCAGCACACGGGCTATACCACGGTGGTCGTGGGGATCCTCTACCTCGTGTTCTCCTTGAAGGTCATCGCCTCCCTCCCGACGCGCTCGAAGTCCTGATCCCGGCCTGAGCCGAGTTTTCCAGGGGGCTCGGGAGGAGACGACTTCCCGACCCCTCCTCGTGAGCCGGACGAAGCGACTTCTCGCCCTGAATGGGGCTCAATCGACCTTCAGCAACGGCGACACGTTCCCGTTCGCGTCGAACGTCCCGATCAGGAACCGTGCCGAGGTCTGGTGGCCGAGGAACGCTCGCAGGGCGGGACGGGCCAGGCTTCGGTACACCACGAATCCGTCGCCCGGCCCCCAGCTCACGCGGGCGGCGAACGCCACGCCGGGGCGGCAGACCTTCGAGCTCTGCGTGACCGTGAGCGTCCTCCAGGTCGCGATCTTCCGGTTCCTCGCCTTGTCCCACGAGAGGAGTAACGGCATCCAGGTGCGGCGGGCCTCGGCCTTTTGCTTCAGGACGAGATCCTGGCCCCTGGCTTCAAGGCTTCCCCGGTCTGTCACGTAAGGTAGGGCAGGCAGGCCCAGCGGGATAACCCTTGCGGCCACGCCCGTACCTTTCAAGGCAAGGGCACGGCTGCCCTCGATCGGTGAGGCGGTGATCCCTTCGGCCAGGTCGATTCGAGAGGTTGCCAGAGGGCCATCCCCGGCCCATTCCTCCGCGATCAGGGCCAACTGGCGGCACCTCAGGAGGACCGCGGTCCGCGTGACCTGGCCCGAATCCTGGCGGAAGGACCACTCCGCCCAGTCGGCCATCGCTCCGCTGGAGTAGAGGAGACGCCGGGGGGCCGGGCGAGTCCCTTCCTCAAGTCCCCAGGACGGTCCGAGGAG
>JANOBY010000755.1:0-3594 GCA_031411935.1 Planctomycetales bacterium
GGGCAACGGCCGGTGGGGGCCCGACGACCTGGCCAAGGAACTCGAGTGCTCGACGCGGACCGTCTTCCGCGACATCGACACGCTCGCCGCCGCCGGCATCCCGGTCTGGTTCGACAAGTCCACGCAAGCCTACTGCGCCCAACCCGGCTTCCGGTTCAGCAAGCTCGACCCGATGACGCTGGGCGCGTGCGATACGGCAAGCCCTGCCGTTCACGACCTGCTCGTTCAAGCTCGGCGGGTACTTAAGGAGACCGAGGGGATGATGACCGCCCTGCGTCAACTGTGCGATCAACTCGAAGCCAAGAAGCCCTGAGGGGGTTCTTATGACGAGCGAAGACCGATCACCGCCGCGGCGGCGCTCCAAGAAGTGGGTCGTCGTAGCCGGCATCGCCCTGGGGTCCTGGCGACGGCCGCAGTCGCTTTGCTGGCCTGGGGCACGGTCTCCGAGGGCCGCCGCAAAGCCAGGGCCGGAGCGGCCCTCCACACCGCCCTGAGTCAGTGGTGCTCCGACGAATCCCTGGACCAAGTTCAGGACACCAGGTCGGGGGACTTCTTCGACGAGTTCCTCAGCCGGACGGCGAGGTTCCCGCGCCCGACCGCCTTCGAAGTCTCCGGCGTCTCGTGGGCCCGCGGCGGGGCGTCCAGTGTCTACTCGGTGGCCGTGACGCTGTCCTTCGCGGGCGGACCCGAAACCCGCCAATACGAGGTGGAAGTTCACAAGAAGTCGGGCAAGTGTTTCATCAAGACGACGGCGTCGGAGGACGTCAGCGGCACCGAGTCCCACGCCCAGGCCGTCCTGCGGGCCTGGCTCGACACCTGGCTGGCTGGCGAGGGCGTGGCCGCCTTCCGGTCGAGGCACCCCGAGGCCGACGCGCAACTGACGATGGACATCCCCTGGGCGAGCCTCAAGTCGGAGGGCAAGACGCTGGTGCGGTACGAGGTCACCGGCGTGGCCCCGAGGCCGAAGGGGTTCCGCTTCACGGTGACGGCGGTCGTCGAGGGCCGCGGCACGCCGGAGACGAAAGTCCTCCGCTACGAGGTCTACAAGGACCGGTTCCTGAGCGGGGGACGCTGGACGGTCACGGGCCAGTCGTAGAGACACCTGAACACCCCGACACGTCCACATCTTGCCCCGGCTCGCGGGCTGTGTCTGTCGCCTCGAGTAGGTGAGGTGCGGGTGAGCAGTCGGGTGAAATCGGAGAAATTGTTTTCGAAGTTTTTGCGGCCGGGTTGCGGGGTTCCGCGGGGTTCCTTACGGCCTGTCCCCCTAGAAGCTCCGCCGGGTCGAAGGAAGTCCGATCGAGCACGGCCGTCGGGCGGACCGGTTAGCATGGCCCAAATAATCCTCTCTCACGCCTCCCCTCACGCAGAGATGGTTACCGGGAACTTCTCCCGGCACGCTGTCCGAGGGCTTTACCGTGAAGTTGAAGGTTCAAGACATCTGTCAGATCAAAAGGTCATGGTTCGACTTCTTTCTGTTCCCGCCGCGAGCCCGCAAATTCATCAAGAGGACGTACTGCGAGGTCACGCGCGAGGCCACGCATTTCTTGTGCGGCTTCTTGCCTGAGGGGGACGACGTCCCCTGGGGGAACGTCGATGTGGCGGCCTTGACCATCGACTGGGAAGCCGGCGAGATCAGTGCCACGGCCTCCGTGTACCTCAAACTCAAATTCGTCATGAAGGGCGACGACATTTCCATCACCGATGTTGGCTTCGAAGACTGATCGGACCCGCCAGCCATTCCCGACAGAGCCTGCGGCACTCCCCAGTGGTGCCGCAGGCCTCGCCTTTTCTACCACGCCGGCCGACCGCGGGGGGTACTCCGGGAAGAACGCCTCGCGCCTCACGCGCCTCCTCACGCGGAGATGGTTACCCGGCCTCGCGGTGAGGCCCACTGTCAAGCACGGAGAGAATACGCGTGGCGACCCTGCAACTTTCTGAGGGCGACCTGAAGCCGCTGATCCAAGAAATCGTCGAGGCGGTTTTCAGTGAGGCGAGCGAGTTCAAGCGGCTGATGGGCGGCAAGCTCGCCGTCACCGAGCCGGAGGCCGCCGCGCTGCTGGGCCTCAACGCCTGGCAACTCCGCGACGTCCGGCTGGCGGGCAAGATCACCCACTCCCGCGTCGTCGGCAACAAGGTCCGCTACACCCTCGACGACCTGACCGGCTACCTGCGACGCGGTCGCGGACCCGGTGACGAGTGACCCTTCCCACCAGCGGGCCACGCGGGTGGCCCGCGCTTTTCTGGAGCGCCGAGGAATGAGCAAGAGCGTCTGGATCTTTCAGTTGAAGAAAGATGTCGCCCGCAAGGGCGAGGCCGGGGCCAGTTGGTACGTGGGCTGGTACGACCTCCAGGGCAAGCGCCACAGCGAGAGTTGCGGCCCGGGGTCACGCGGACAGAACCTCGCGGAGAAGCGACTCCGCCGGGTCCAGAGCGAACTCGACATCGGCGTCCACCAGCCCGCCAGCAAGAAGCTCTGGGCGGACTTCGCGTCCGAGTACGAGGAGCGCATCCTCGCGGGCCTGGCCGGCAGGACCAAGGACGCGGCCGTCGATTCGCTGGGGCACTTCGGCCGCATCGCCCGCGTCGCCCGCGTCGAGTCGGTCACGACCGCCGCGGTGGACCAGTTCGTGAGCAAGCGGCGGCTGGAGAGGGGCCTCAAGCCGGGGTCGATCGTCGCGCCCGCCACCATCAACAAGGACCTGCGGCACCTGAAGGCGGCCCTGCGCCTGGCCCACGAGTGGGGCTACCTGCCCGCGATGCCCAAGGTCCGGATGGTCAAGGAGCCCCAGAAGCTCCCGACCTTCGTGACCCCGGGGCACTTCGACCTGATCTACACGCTCGCGGCGGAGTTCGCGACACTCCCGAGGAACCCCGCCCAGCAGTACTCCCCGAAGGACTGGTGGCAGGCGGTCACGGCGACCGCGTACCTGACCGGGATGCGGATCGGGGAGATCCTGGCCGTCCGGCGGGAAGACATCGACTTCGCGGCCGGCGAACTCATTACCCGCTGGAACGACACCAAGACCGACCGCGACGAGGTGATCCCCCTCCACGCCGTCGTGATCGAGCACCTGAGCCGGCTGGCGGGCGACTCGCCCTTGGCCTTCCCGTGGCACCACGCCCCCCGGACGCTGTGGGTGGAGTTCACCCGCATCCAGCGGGCGGCGGGGATCCACCTGCCCTGTCGGGACCAGCACACCCACACCCCCTCGTGCCACGTCTACGGCTTCCACGACTTCCGGCGCGCGTTCGCCACGGTCAACGCCCCGCGCCTGAAGCCCGAGGTGCTGCAACGGCTCATGCGGCACAAGAGCTACCAGACGACCCAGCGGTTCTACATCAACCCGACCAGCCAGATGCAAGACGCGATGACGGGCATGCCGCTCCCGGAGGCGTTGAAACACGGCCGGGCGGAGCCGGGGACGAGCGATGAGTGACGGGTGACGGGCGACGGTATTAGGGCCCCGAAGCCAGCGTGCCGGGGGCTCGTGGTAGGTTTATGGTGAGTCGAGATCTGAGACTCGCCGTAAGTCATTGCCCCGAGTAGGACTTGAACCTACAACCCGCTGATTAAGAGTCCGTTCGGGGCAC
>JANOBY010000756.1:0-14836 GCA_031411935.1 Planctomycetales bacterium
AGCGAGCCGTGCCACACCAACGGCGGTCTTTCCCGCCCCGCTCGATCGGTCGATCGCCCCTTCGCCGGTGATTACAAGGTTGGCCCCTTCGAGCGTCTGCGGGAGCCCCACGGACCGGCTCACGAGCGAGATCCCCGGCTCAAGCACTGCGTCGGTGAAGGCCAGGAGCCCGGCACCAAGCCCTCCCGCCGCCCCTGCACCTGGGAAGAAGGCGACCTCACGCCCAAGGTCGCGAGCGATCACCTGAGCGAGATGAAGCAGGTTCCGGTCGAGTTCTTCGACCATCCTTGAGCCGGCACCCTTCTGAGGCCCGAAGACAGCGGAGGCTCCGTTGGGACCGCATAGAGGATTGTCCACATCGCACGCGACCGCGATTTCCACCCCATCGAGGGCAGCAAGTCGCCCGGTCGCATCGATCCTCGCCAGGCGTGCCAGCGCCCCGCCTCCCGGAGGGAGATCACGCCCCTCCTCGTCGAGGAATCGGTAGCCCAGGGTCTGGGCCAATCCAGCCCCTCCATCGTTGGTGGCACTTCCGCCGATGCCGAGGATGATTCTTGACATCCCAGACTGGATCGCCGCGAGCAGAAGCTCGCCCGTTCCCCGAGTGGTAGTGCGCGAGGGATCGCGACAGGTTGCCGGGATCAAAGCCAGACCGGAGGCCGTGGCCATCTCGATCGCCGCGGTCCGGCCGTCGCCGAGGATTCCGAATCGGGCCTTAACCGCTTCGCCGAGGGGACCACTCACCGTGGCGGATGCGAAAGATCCATTCGTAGCGGCGACCAGGGCCTCGACCGTGCCTTCTCCCCCATCGGCCATGGGTACCTGGATCACGCTGGCCGAGGGGTCGGCGCGGAGAACACCGGATGCGATTGCCTTGGCGGCATCGGCTGCGGAGAGGCTACCTCGAAATTTGTCGGGCGCCACGACCACCTTCATCCTACGGTCTCACAGCTAGGTAGATCCGAGGTGGACAGCATGTATGAGACCAGGAATCCGCCAAAGGTCCAAGGGATTGCCGTCCTTGGAGCCCAGAGGTGGTAGGTCCAAGGCTCAGCGAATCTCGCGGCGGGCGTTGGCCAGTGGAGCCTCGACCACGTTCAAAACCTTCTGGATGAGCTCATTTCGACGTACAACCCAGCACTGCAGCGGCTGGGCCTGGCCAAGCTCGGGCCGTTTGAGCACGTAGAGGATGTTATCGAGTTGTGTCGTCTCCCAGCCGCCGGCCCCGTAGCTCATCCCGATGAGGATGTCGTCCTTCTTGATCCCCGCCTTGGCGGCCGGGCTCCCGTTCTGAACCGCCTGGACGTAAAGCCCGCCGTTGCGGTCCGCCACCACATTCTTCACATAGTCGCGGTTCACGGGCACAGTTTTGATGCCGAGGGTCTTCCAAATACGATCGGATGCGTCGGTCACGGTCTTGGGTAGGGGCTGGACTTCCAGGCTTACCGTCTTATCCTGGCCGGCTCGCTTCACCACAACCTCGGACTTGACACCGGGACGGGCGTCGAGGAGACCTCGTTCGATGTCGAGGGTGTTCAGAATGGAGGTCTCGCCGACCTTCACCACCTGATCTCCTCGTTGCAAGCCAGCAAGCTCGGCGGGACTGCCGGGCGGAACGTCGGAGATCAATACCGTACGGGTCGCCCCGACCTTCGTCTCGCCGGTTACCATCCCGTGCCATGTCCCGGCCAGACGCCGAGTCGAAAGCATGTCGAGGGCCACTCGCTTCACATCGTCGATGGGCAGGGCGAAGCCGATGCCCTGGGCCCCTGCGCGGGTTGCCACATTGATGCCAATCAGCTCGCCGTCGATGTTAATCAAGGGGCCGCCCGAATTCCCCGGGTTGATGCATGCGTCGGTCTGGATCAGGTTGCGATAGACCTGCTCGTCCGAGAGGGTCACATGACGGCCCACGTAACTGATGATCCCGGTGGAGACCGTATTCTCGTAGCCGAAGGCGTTGCCGATTGTGATCACCGTCTCGCCGATCATAAGGTCGGACGATGTCCCCACGACGACCGCGGGCAATGGACGGCCGGCATCAACCTTGATCACGGCCAGGTCCATCGCCTCGTCCTGCTGGATCAGTCGGGCGGGGTATACGGTCCCGTCCGAGAGGTGGACCTCGATCCCCTGGACCTTGTCCACCACATGGTGGTTGGTCAGGATATAGCCCCGGCCGTCAATCAACACGCCACTGCCCATGCCGGAGACCCTGGGCCGCTGGTTCTCCTCCTGGCTGAACGGCCAGCGGCTGGAGGAGGCTGCTTTCTTCTCGCTCGTGATGCTCACGACTGCGGGAAGGACCTTTTTCACGGCCTCAACGACGGGTGTCCGCCGTGCGTCACTCGCCCGAACCGCTGAAGGGTACAAGAACCCGAGAGCGAGTGCGTACGAAATAAGGACGAAGAGACCATGCAATCCATTGCGTGCGGGGCAACGCTGGCTCACGGGGCAAGCCCTCAACCGGAGATTCTCGGGGCCGATGACGACTCGCACGCCTGGCCCGCCTTGGCCGTCCGTGCGCATCGCCAACGACTAAGGAATCGGCGTCCCCCAAAACCCGGATGAGCACTCCATGCTCGTCGCTTCCCCAGCTTTCCAGATCTTCCTTATCACCCTCAAGGCTTACCCAGGTTCCAGCCCATCGCTCTCTGGTTGACATGCGATTTCGCATCCCGGTAGCCTGGAGTCGAAGCATGACCTGGAACGGACGATCGAGGACGAAGGGGACGACCATGGCCGACAAATCGCGACGACGACTCATGCTGGAAGCCAGCCTGGCTGAAGACCCGTCCGATACCTTCCTCCGCTACGGGCTTGCGCTCCAGTGCCTTCGAGAGCAGGATGTGGCCGAAGGCCGGGGGCAACTACAGGCGCTCATCTCCGACCACCCCGACGATCAGGTTGCCGCCTATCAGCAACTGGGCCAGTCCTACCTCGACTCGGGCGAGATTGACCTGGCACGGGCGACTTTGACCACTGGCATTGCTCTCGCCAAGGGGCGAGGCGATTGGCACGCGGCCGCCGAGATGGAGGGGCTCGTCACTCAGCTCCCGCCTGCGGCGAGACAGCCTTGAGGCACGCGACCTTCTCCTTCCCCAATCGGATCGTGTTTGGGGAAGGGGCACGAGTTGAGGTCGCCGCCGAACTGGCCCGCCTCGGGGTACGGAGGCCGCTGGTCGTGACCGACCCTGGAATCGTCACGGCGGGGCTTCTCGACCGTTTCGACGCAAGAATCCAGCAATACCCCGTCTTTTCCCAGGTCGAAGCCAATCCGACCGAAGGGGACGTCCTGGCCGGCCTCGAAGCTATCCGCGGGGAAACCTGCGATGGACTTGTCGCAGTGGGAGGCGGGAGTGCCATTGATGCCGCCAAGGCGATCCGCCTGCTGGCCGGTCACGGCGGAGAGCTCTCCGATTACGACCTGACGACCGGGGGGCAGGATCGGATCACGCCGCACATGCCACCCATGATCGCGGTTCCGACCACCGCCGGGACGGGCTCGGAGGCGGGGCGGGGCGCCTTGATCCAGATCCCGCGATCGGGCCGCAAGTGCGTGGTGCTGAGCCCGTTCCTCCTGCCATCGGTTTCTATTTGCGACCCCGAGTTGACCTACGCCTTGCCGCCCGTGTTGACCGCCGGGACCGGCATGGACGCCTTCACCCATGCGATCGAGAGCTACCTTTCCACCACGGTTCATCCGATCTGCGATGGCATCGCCCTGGAAGGTTTGAGGCACATCGGGAGGGGCCTCGAGGCGGCCGTTCTTGACGGGAAGGACAGGAAAGCCCGGTACGCGATGATGATGGGCTCCCTTTTGGCCGGGATCAGCTTCCACAAGGGACTGGGCGTGGTCCACTCGCTTTCCCATGCCCTGGGCGCGGAGGGACGCGTCCATCACGGGACACTGAACGCCATCCTCCTGCCGCATGCTCTGCGCTTCAACCGCGAGGTCGCCGGGTCGCGGATGGCGGATCTCGCCTCCGCACTTGGCCTGAGCCGATCTCGCGACGGGGCGACGCACCTCGCCACGATCGCGGAACTCATGCTCGCCCGTTTCCCCTTGCCGAAGCGATTGGGCGACGTGGGCGGACTGGACGCCGCGAAATTGCCCCTCTATGCGGATCTCGCGATGCTGGACCACTGCCACCGGACCAACCCCCGGCCCTGCTCTCACGAGGATATGATGACCCTCCTGAAGGCGGCATGGTAGTCCCGGAACCGGAGTGCTCTTGATGGATGGCGAACGTCTTGCCGACGGGGTCGTGGTTTCTATCGTCTCGGAAGCCGAAACTCGGCAGCTCGGTCATGCTCTGGCCGAGCTCGTCGAACCCGGATGCGTGATCGGGCTCATAGGTCCTCTGGGGGCTGGCAAGACATTCCTCTCACGGGCCATCGCCGAAGCCCTTGGCGTTTCGCCGCTTGCAATCAGTAGCCCGACATACATCCTGATTCACGAGTATGATGGCTGCCTGCCGGTCTACCATTTTGACACCTATCGTTTGGAGTCGAAGGAGTCGTTCGACGACCTCGGGGCGGCCGAATACTTTGATGGCGAGGGCGTGTGTTTGGTCGAGTGGGCCGATCGGGTGGAGGATCGCTTGCCCGAACGGGCCTGGATCCTGCGGATCGAGCACGAAAGTGGCGATAGGCGTAGGATATCGATGAAGTTGCCCGGCCCCATCCGGGATGGGCTCCTCCAACGACTCAACGAAGCTCCCCTGTGACCGGAAACCCGATCGATCATGACGCAAGGTGAGCTTCGATACGATGTTGCGGTCGTAGGAGCCGGGGCAGCGGGCCTGTTTGCGGCCATCCGGGCTGCTGAACTTGGCCGATCGGTCGTGATTCTCGAGAAGAACCGGCGACCCGGCGTGAAGATCCTCATGTCCGGGGGGACTCGCTGCAACCTGACAAATGCCAGGGGTTTACGCAACCTGCGACAGATCACCGGCCCGATCGACCCGGCTTACGATGTCCGCGAAGGGCGGGGGGCGAAGAGCATCCAGGCCGCCTTCGGAGACAATGGGCCATTTCTCGGGCCTGCCCTGAAGAGCTTCAGCGTCGAGGACACCCTGGAGTTCTTCGAAGGGGCGGGGCTCGCGACCAAGATCGAAGGCAACGGCAAGATCTTCCCTGCGTCCGACCGGGCCACCGACGTTCTCGATGTGATGCTCCGCAGGATGGAATGCTCTGGGGCCTCGTTGCGTGCGCTCTCCCCCTGTCTGGGAATCGACCCGGATGACGAGGGATTCAGGCTTCAGGTCCCGGGGGGGGTGCTCCTGTCCCGGAGCGTCGTGGTGGCTGTCGGAGGCCTCTCGTACCCCGGCTGCGGCACCTGCGGTGACGGTTACGCAATCGCCCGGCGATTTGGCCATTCGATCGTCGATCCCAGGCCCGCGCTTGTCCCGCTGAAGGTCGATCCGGCGTGGGTGACGGATCTGAAGGGGCTGACTCTTCCCGACTCCACGGCATCGATCGTGGATCGCACCGGGGCGGTCCTGCTCTCGCGACGAGAGGCCGTGCTCTTCGCCCACTTCGGGCTCACGGGGCCGGCGATCCTGGATGTGAGCCGCGCCGTGACCCGTCACGAGGGTCCCGAGCGGCTCCATCTGCGTCTCGATCTCGTCCCCGCCGAACGCGCCGAGGCTCTCGACTCCGCCTTGCAGACGAAAAGTCGATCGGGCCGGGGGCAGGTGGTTGGAAACCTGCCAACCCTCTTGCCGAGGCGGATCGCCGAAGTCGTCATGACGGCCGCGGACGTTCCGGGCGACCGGATCGGGCCGGAGCTCTCTCGCGACGAGCGGCGGCGGATCGTTGCAACCCTGAAGGGCCTGGTCATTCCCGTCGCCGGTACCCTCGGATTTGCCAAGGCGGAGGTCACGAGCGGAGGGGTCTCCCTTGATGAGGTCCGGCCCGAGACCATGGAGAGTCGCCTCCATCCCGGCCTCCATTTCATCGGTGAAGTGCTCGACCTCGACGGACTCATCGGCGGTTACAACTTCCAGGCCGCCTGGAGCACGGGCTGGCTCGCCGGGGAATCCGTGCTAGGTGGACAGGTGTCTTAGGGGATTCTCGCCAGGAACAACCCCGACGAATGGGTTCGTTTCCCTCCAGGAAGCCTCAAAATTGGCTTCGTTTTGGCTTCGTTTTGGGTTCGTTTTTGCCATTTTGGCAGGTTGGACCCTCTTCCATTCAGTCGAAATGAAGTCTTAAGCCGTGATAGGGAAATGACATACGCAGCTCATGCTCGCGAACGCCGACCTCCCCAAATGGGTTCGTTATGCAAAATCACTTTTTTACGCCCGCCTGGTTCCCTTATTGTCGGGTGAGCCCGTCCCGTTGGTCCCGATTGTCAATGAGCCGGAGTGGTTCGCCGAAGTTCCACGCCAACCTTATTATCGTGGGAGCCCCTGTCCTCCGATCGTAGGACAAGTGGGTTCACACTCCGAAGTCTGAGAAGAGGGGTTCAACCTCTTCTAGATGAGTGCAGCGACAGTCCCGTGGTGCGAGCCCTGCGGCTCACATCACGGGATCGGAAACCCGTCAGCCGACGCGTGTGCTTCGAGACGGAGCGGTCGCCAGGATCAGCCGGGGGGGATGATGCTGGGCAGCTCCAGCGGTCCGGCGCCGGTCCCCTTGAGCATCTGGTACTTGGCCTGGGTGGTCTGGGCCAGCCCGTGGATCTTGATGAAGCCCTGCGCGGCCGAGGCGTCGTACTGGTCGCCTTCCTCGTAGGTGGCCAGCTCGTGGCGGTAGAGGCTGTGCTCGCTCTTTCGCCCCACGATGGCCGCGTGCCCCTTGAAGAGCTTGACCCTCGCCACTCCCGACACGTACTGCTGGTTCGACACCACGAACGCCATGAGATCCTGGTGCAAGGCGCTGAACCAGAGGCCGTTGTAGATCAGGTCGGCGTACTGCTGGCTGACCATCGTCTTGAAGCGGAGGGCGTCCTTCGAGAGCGTGAGGAACTCGATCTCGCGATGGGCCTCGTGCAGGACAACCGCGGCGGGGGCCTCATAAATCTCACGAGACTTGATGCCGACGAGGCGATTCTCGATGTGGTCGATGCGGCCCACCCCGTGGCGTCCCGCGATGACGTTCAGGTCCTCGATCAGCTTCGCGCCATCCATCTCCACGCCGTTCAGGGCGATGGGACGGCCGCGATCGAAGGTGATCTCGACGACCTCGGGTACGTCGGGCGCGAGCTTGGGGTCGGTGGTCCACTGGAAGGTCTCGGGCGGGGGCTCGACCCAGGGATCTTCGAGGATGCCGGCCTCGATCGACCGGCCCCAGAGGTTCTGGTCGGTGGAGAAGATCTTCTCCTTCGTGGCCTCGACCTCGATGTTGTTGTCCAGGGCGTACTTCAACTCCTCGGTACGCGTCCACTTCCACTCGCGGACCGGGGCGATGATCTTGAGGTGCGGGGCCAGGGTCTGGAAGGTCACGTCGAACCGGACCTGGTCGTTGCCCTTGCCGGTGCACCCGTGGGCCACGGCCACCGCGCCGTGCTCCTTGGCCACGCGGACCATGAGCTGCGCGATCAGCGGGCGACCCAGCGCGGTCGCCAGGGGGTATTTGCCCTCGTACAGGGCGCTGGCCATGAGCGAGGGGAAGGCGAAGTAATCGACGAACAGGTTGCGAACGTCCTCGGCGATGGCCTCGACCGCCCCGGTGCGCAGGGCCTTCTCGCGGATGGCCTGGATGTCCTGCCCCTGGCCGAGGTCGCACGTATAGGCGATTACGTCCAGGCCGTAGGTCTCGTTGATCCACTTGACGGCGACCGACGTGTCGAGACCACCGCTGTAAGCCAGCACCACCTTGTCGCGTGCCACTTCGCTCCGCCCTTCTTCGCCTGTTGACGATTCCGACCTGCTAACCGAGGAGAAGGATGCACGTTAATGAGAGGAGCCCGGCATCGTCAAGCCGCGCCGGGCGAGTTCCGCGGGGTCCACGGCCAGCCGAACCGGGCCGCATGGCAGAGCGTGGACCAGAGCACCCCGAGTGCGAACCCGGCGGCCACGTCGCTTGCGTAATGGACGCTTAGCCAGACCCGGCTCGCGGCGACCGAGAGCGTGAGGCACGCGGCCAGGACGATGCCCGCGACGATCCTTGTCCGCGAATGCTCCCGCCAGACACGGACCATCACGAAACCCGCCAGCATGAGGGACACGCCGGCGAACATCCCGTGTCCGCTCGGGAAGCTGTAGAAGTCCACCTCAACGAGCCGCCCCACGGGATTCGGCCTGAGCCTCTGGAACCAGAGCTTCAGGCCCCAGTTCAGGACCTGCCCGCCCACGCTCACGACAAGCCAGAATGGGGCCTCTTCGGCATCTATCCGCGTCCATCCGCGCTTCCTGAGCACAACCAGGCCCACCACGATCGCCCCCAGGGCAGGCCCGGTGAACGAGAGATTCCCGAGCCGGGTGACCACCATCGCCACCTGCGTGACGAGGGGGTGTGAGGGCCTCACGGAGATCACCCAGGACTCGACCGCGTAGTCCCAGGTGGTCTCGTTGCCGGGCTCCATGTCCACGAGCGTGCCCATCGCCAGGCCGGCAAGGGCCGTCGCGAGGAACGCCCAGGCGTAGCCGATTCGCCAGAACCCCCACGCGGTTTTGGGATCGGCGGATATCACGACTCGGGGCTTTCTTCGGGAAGGCTGAACGCCTTGCGGAGGCAGGCGAGCCCCTCGCGACCGCGATCGAAATCGGTCGCCACGTTGATCCGGACCTCGCTGGTGTTGATCAGGCCGATGTTGATGCCCCGCTCGGCCAGGGCCCCGAACATGCGGGTGGCGGCGCCGGTGTGGGTCCTCACCCCCACGCCCATGACCGACAGCTTGGCCAGCGAGTTCTCGACGAGCACATCGGCCGACCCCGCGCGATGGGCGGCCTCGGCGGCGGCGGGGGCGTGGGCCCTGGGCACCGTGAACGACAGGTGGGTGTCCCCGCCCGTGCCGGCGCTCTGGACGATCATGTCCACGAAGACCGAGGCGTGGGCAATCTCGCGGAAGAGGTTCGCCGCGTATCCCGGCTGGTCCGGCACGTTCAGGACGGTGATGCGGGCCTGCCCCTCGTCCAGCTCCACTCCCGAGATCACGAGGTCTTCCATCCCGACGGCGGGCGTGGTGGATGTGGCCTGGCCGCTCTCGGTCGCCGGGGCCGCAATCTGCGCGTTGCGTTTGGGGACGAAGGCTGTCAGCGGTTCGAGAGGCGATTCCTCCAGGCCGAACGCCTTATGCACGGCCCGCAACGCGGGAACGGCCGAGGCGCGATCGACGAGCACACTGATCTTGATCTCGCTGGTGGTGATCATGCGGATGTTGATGCCCTCGGACGCGAGGACCTCGAACATGGTGGTCGCCACGCCGGTGTGCGTCCTCATGCCCAGGCCCACGACCGACACCTTCGCGCCGGTCGGGTCGTGCGACACGCTGGCGGCCCCGATCTGCTTCGCGGCCGACTCGGCGATGCTCAGGGTCTCGGCGAGGTCGGCGGCGGCCACAGTGAAGCTCACGTCGGTCGATCCGCCTGTGGAGATGTTCTGGACGATCATGTCCACGACCAGGTTCGCCTCCCCGATCATGCGGAAGAGGCTGTGGACCACTCCGGGGCGGTCGGGCACCCCGTGGACGGTGATCCGGGCCTCATCTTTCGCCAGCGCCGCGCCCGTGACGCTCGACCCGAGTCGTCGGGCCTCGTTCTCGGAGACGATCCAGGTGCCGGGCGTGTCCGTGAACGAGCTTCGGACGTGAATCGGCACGCTGTACTTCTTGGCAAATTCGATCGAGCGTGAGTGCATGACCCCGGCGCCCAGGCTCGCCAGCTCGAGCATCTCGTCGTAGCTGATGCGATCGACCTTGCGGGCCTCGGGCACCACGCGGGGGTCGGTCGTGTACACGCCGTCCACGTCGGTATAGATCTCGCAGGCGTCGGCCCCCAGGACGGCGGCCAGGGCCACGGCGGTCGTGTCGGACCCGCCCCGCCCGAGCGTGGTGATGTTGTAGTGCTCGTCCACGCCCTGGAACCCGGCCACGATCACGATCTTGCCATCGTGCAGGGCCTGGACCAGGCGATCGGTCGAGATGTTGCGGATCCGGGCCTTGGTGTGGAAGCTGTCGGTCACGATGCCGATCTGGGCCCCGGTGAAGCTGATCGCGGGCACGCCCAGGGTCTGGATCGCCATGGCCATGAGCGCCACGCTGACCTGTTCTCCGGTGGACAGGAGCATGTCCATCTCGCGCGCGGGCGGACGCTCGGAGATCTCGCGCGCCAGGTCGATCAGCTCGTCGGTCGTGTGGCCGCGCGCCGAGACGACCACGAGGACCTGGTCGCCACGCTGATGGGCCCGGATCGCGCGCCGGGCGGCGGCGAGGATCTTGTCGGGGGTCGCGACGCTCGTGCCACCGAATTTCTGGACCAGGAGGGGCACCGTGGTTCTCCGGGAAAGGCCGGCGGCGCCCGCGAAACCGGGGCGAAGCCCGCCGACCATCAAGGTTGAGGGAGAGGAGCAGGGGATCAGAGGAACGACTTCATCAACTGCCAGCCTTCATCGAACATGGGGCCGTCAGCGGCGCGGGCCGAGACCTCGTTGTAAGCGAGCGGGGGGGCCGTCGCGGGAGGTGTCGAGCCCGTGCGACGGACGCGAGAACCGCCGATGGCCCAGGGCACCGGGGCCCGATCGTGGGCCCGAGTGCGTGAGAGCGTCGAGTGGTCGGGCGAGATCAGGATCTTCCAGTCCCCGTACGACTCCAGGGCCGATCGAAGGGGGGTCACGATATGGCGGTCGATGCGCTCGATGGCCTCGACCTTGGCCTCGACTCGCCCCTCATGGCTCGCCTCGTCGGGGGCCTCGACATGGACGCACACGAGGTCGTGAGTTTTCAGCGCCGCGACCGCGGTCCGGCCCTTCGAGGCATAGTCGGTGTCGAGGTATCCCGTGGCGCCCGGGGCGTCGATCCGGTCCCACCCCGCGAGGATCCCCACGCCTCTCACCAGATCCACCGCCGAGATGATCGCCCCCTGGATGCCGTGAAGCTCCTTAAACTTCGGCATGTTCGGCGCTTTCCCTTGCCCCCAGAGCCAGATGGCGTTCGCGGGCCTCTGGCCGCGTCCGATCCGCTCGGCGTTGACCGGGTGCGACTGGACGACCTGCGAGCCGAGGATCATTAACTCGGCGAGAATCGGCGAGCCGGGGCCCTTGGGGAGGTAATCGGCGGCGGGAAGGTCGGGCACGTCGTGGGGAGGGGTCGTGAGCGTGTCGGGGGCGAACGGCGCCTCGCCCGGCTTTCCGCGATAGACCAGCAGGTTCCGGTAGCTCACGCCGGCGTGGAATTCGAGGCCGGGGCGTCCGAGGACGCTCTGGAGCGCCTCGATCAACGCCTGCCCTTCTTCGCTCGTGATGTGACCGGCGGTGAAGTCGGTCATCCTGCCGTCTTCGATGGTCATGAGGTTGCAGCGGATGGCCCAGTCGTCGGGGCCGAGCGTCACGCCCATCGCGGCGGCTTCGAGCGGGGCGCGGCCGGTGTAGTATTCGACCGGGTCGTAGCCGAGCAGGCTCAGGGTCGCCACGTCGCTGGCGGGGACGAAGCGGTCGGGCACGTTGCGCGAGATGCCCAGGATCCCCTCACGGGCGATCCGATCCATGGCCGGGGTCCTCGCCGCCTGCAACGGCGTGAGCCCTCCGAGGAGGGATTGGGCCTCGTCCGAGGCCCCGTCGGGGATCACGATCGCGTATTTCATCGTCTATCGGCCTGTGGGAGGGCTGACCTGGGAAGGTATCGACGCTTGCACGACCGATCAAAACTCCTCGACGCCCAGACAGACGCTGGGAGCCCTGACCGAATCCAGGAGGTCGATCTCGGCGAGCGCGGCGTCCATGCTGGCGAGCGTGGCGGTGTGCGTCATGATCACCAGCGGAACCGGGGCGTCGGGCAGGTCGTCGTCCCCCGTGTCGTGCTGGATCACGCTGGCGATGCTGATCCCGTGCCGGCCGAGCACCTGCGCCACCGCCCCGATCACTCCGGGTCGATCCGCGATCGAGAACCGCAGGTAGAACCGGCTCCGGACCTGGGCTGACGTGGCGAGTCGAGGGCGAGGGGCATTCGCTGGCCAGTAATCCTGGACCCGGGCGGTAATCGCCGCGCGGCCGACCACCACATCGATCAGGTCGCTGACCACCGACGACGCCGTGGGCATGGCCCCGGCCCCTCGTCCATAGAACAGCGTGTCGCCCACAGCATCGCCCACCACGCGTACTGCGTTGTAGGGGCCCTTCACGTTGGCAAGGGGGGTTCCCTGCTTCACCATCGTGGGGGCGACCCGCAATTCGAGCACGTCGTCCGAGAGCTTGGCGATCGCCAGGAGCTTTACCGTGTATCCGAGCTCTCCCGCGTAACGGATGTCGGGCGACTGGAGCTGGTCGATCCCACGGCGCGGGATGTCGGCCGTGCGGACCGTCGCGCCGAAGGCCACCTGGGCCAGAATCGCGAGCTTGTGCGCGGTGTCGGTTCCGTCCACGTCGAGCGTAGGGTCGGACTCGGCGTAACCAAGGCGCTGGGCATCCATCAGCGCCGACTCGTAGGTCACGCCCGAGAGGCCCATGGACGAGAGGATGAAGTTGCACGTCCCGTTCACGATCGCGGCGAGGCTGCTCACCTGGTTCGCCACGAGACTCACGCCCAGCGCCTGGACGATGGGGATCCCGCCTCCTACACTCGCTTCGAAGGCCACGGCTCGTCCGTATTTGCGGGCCTGGGCGAAGACCTCCTCGCCGTGTTCCGCCAGCAGGGCCTTGTTCGCCGTAACCACATCCTTGCCCGCCGCCAGCGCCTCCAGGGTCCACGACAGGGCCGGCTCGATCCCACCCATGGCCTCGACCACCACGGAAATCTCTGGGTCGTCGAGAATTTCTCGCGGACTCGTTACGATAGTATCGACAGAGAGATTGCAATCCCTCCGACGATCCAGCCTTCGAACGACGGCGCTCTTGATCTCGATCCGCCGCCCCGAACGCATTGCGATGCGTTCGCCCGCCGAATCCAGAAGCCGAGCTACACCCGCCCCGACCGTGCCTAACCCCAGCAATCCAATAGCTAACCGTTGCATCCCCAGCCCGCATCGAAGTCGTCTTCAATCATCCAGTTACGACGCTAGATTAACGGCTTAAGTCCTTCCCGACAAGCCTCCAGCCGGCCAGATGCGGCCTTCGACCTCCCGCATGACACATTCGAGATGTTGCCTACATAAGACAAGCTCGGTCCTAGGATTTGCTAGAGCTGCGAGAACTATCCTCGCGGAAAAACGTTGCCATTATTCAAGAATTGTTTTACATTTTCGTGAGATGCGTATGTTTCACCGGTCGAGAGGTCCAGAGTCGATGGCGATTTCACGAACTCAGGCTCGCAGGCTGCTGGCGATGATTGTGGGTGTGGTGGCCACCGGGGCCTTTGGCCTGCACGGCTGGAACAGCTGGTCGTCTCGGGGCCAGGGGACGTTGGACCCCAATATCCGCAAGGTGGCGGTCCATCGCGCCGATCTCGACGTGACCTTGCGAGCCGGCGGCCTGGTCGACAGTTCGAAAAAGACTTTGATTGAATGCGAACTCGAGAATCTCCGCTTTTCCGCCGGTAACGGAAACTCGATCTCCTCCGGCAATCGGACAACGATCCTGGAGATCGTGCCCGATGGCGCCCAGGTCAAGCAAAACGATGTCCTATGCCGCCTCGATTCGTCGATGTACGAAGAGCTTGTGCGTCAGCAGGAGATCCGGGTCGAGCAGTCGCGTAACGAGCTCATGAAGAATCAACTGGACCTCCAGGCGGCCGAGATCTCACTCGCCGAGTACCGCGACGGGCTCCTGCCCAACACGACCCAGCAGATTGACGGGCAGATGGTGCTCGCCCAGTCCGAGGTGAAGCGCCAGACGGACCGCCTGAACTGGGCGGGCCGGATGCTCAAGAATGGATACATCTCCGGCGGTCAGTATGCCAACGAAGAGCAGGGGCTGCTGAGGGCCCAGATCAACCTCGACAACCTGTCCGGGCGTCGATCGGTGCTTCAGAGATTCGAAGGCCCGATCGCGATCACCAATCTGGAAATGCGCATCAGCTCCACCAAGTCGGTCCTGGCCTTCCAGGAGCTGCGACTCAAGCGGAATGAGGAGCAACTCGCCAAATTCAAGCGGCAGGTCGAGCTCTGCACCGTGAAGGCGCCTCACGACGGATTCGTAATCTATGCGAACGAGTCCGACGGCGACCCTCGGGTTGAGCTCGGGGCGGCCGTGTACCAGAAGATGGACCTGTTCTATCTGCCTGACCTCCAGGAGATGGAAGTCTCGGCGATGATCCACGAGACCATCGTCGATCGCGTGAAGGATGGGATGACCGTCCGAGCTCGGATCGAGAGCCTCCCGCAATACGAGCTTGAAGGGCACGTGGTCTCGGTCGCCCCCTTGCCCGTGGTTCGCCGCGACATGCCGTTCGATACCGGGGTGAAAAACTACCTCGCCAGGATCCGCCTGCACTCGGCACCGCGGGGAATCCTGCCCGGGATGACGGCCGAGGTCGAGATCCAGGCCGATCATGCCACTCAGGCTCTTGTCGTCCCCGCGAGGGCCGTCGTCGCCAGCCATGGCCGCGATTTTTGCTACGTGACGAACGGGGAAGGGCCCCTGGAGTTTCGCGAGGTTACGCTCGGCAAATCAAGCCGAGAGATGCTGGAGATCCGCGACGGGCTGGAGGAAGGCGAAGAGATCATCGAGGATCCCGCGAGCCTCGATGCCGAATCTTTAAAGCTGGTTACGGCGCACGAACCGGCCTCGCCGCTCGAGG
>JANOBY010000757.1:0-3158 GCA_031411935.1 Planctomycetales bacterium
TTTGAACGCTCGCAGATCTTCGTCGCCACGGAGCCGAGGACCCCGATTCCGGGGAGCTCGGCTCCGTTCGCATTTGGGGCCCCTCTGCGTCTGCCCGTCGAGCGGGTCATGCAGCTCTTCTTGAACTTCTTGCCCGACCCGCACGGGCAGGGGTCATTGCGGCCGAGGGCCGACACATTTTGCGGCTTGCGGATGGTCTCGCCTCGCGTTCCGCCTCCGGGCCTGAGCTTCTGCGAGTAGGTCGTCGCCAGCACGCGGACCCTCGCCGCGTATTCCTCGCCCTCGGCCATCCGGCCGCTCTCGGTCAGGTATTCGAAGAACCGGGCGACCACCTCGGGCACTTCGTTGCGCACTTCATCGGGCAGGACGAGTCGCGGCATCGACTCGTTCATGATCTTGGTCAAAGTGCCCGGGGACAGGGAGTCGGGAAAATCCGGTTCGAGGGCCTGAGCCGCCTTCCCGAAGTGACCCAGGATCTCCCCCACATACACGCGGGTCTCGGCCTCGAGCAGGCTTGCCGCGAAGGATTCGGCGAAGTCGCCCGACCAGTTGTCCCACCGATTATCAAACATGGGTCGAAGGTCTCAGGTTCTCAACGTTGCGCCAAGACGGTCGGCGCAGGCTTGGATGACCACGATCATGGCCCGCTCCACCTCCTCGCCCGTGAGCGTCCGCTCGGCATGGCGGAAGGTCAGGTCGAAGTGCAGGCTATGCTTCCCCTCGGGCAGGTTCCCGCCCGCGAACGTGTCCAGATAATTCAGCGACTCGAGCAGGGGACCGGCCGCCTTGCTCACCACCTCGGCCAGTTCGGACCAGGCCAGGTCGCGATCGACCACAAGCGACAGGTCGCGATGGACCGAGGGAAAGGATGGCAACGGCGCGAACTGGGGGACCAGCTTCGCGTGATTCTGGATCAGGCCGAAGTCGAGTTCCGCGAGCGTGGCGGGTTCGCGGAGCCCGAAAGCGTCGTACGCGGAAGGATCGACCTCGCCCAGAGTGCCCAGGGGGACCCCATCGATCGTGAGGTCGGCCTGCCTCCCAGCCATCAGCATCGGGTGCGAGGACGCGGCCGCTTCGACCCGCCCTCCGCAATGCAGCCGAGCGAGCAGGGCCTCGATCACACCGCGCGTGGAGAGGAAATCGCGGCCCGAGACCAGGCTCAATCGGGTCGGCTCGTCGGGCAGGGGGCTCCCGGCGCGAGGCCGATAGACATTCGCGATCTCGAACAGCGAGGCGTCCGACGATCCGTGAGCATCATTGTGCCCACGCGCGAGCAGCAGGCTCGGTGACACCGCGCGACGCAGGTAGACCTCACGTTTGCGGGTCGAGTGCTCCACACGAAGAGGAGCCACGTCGGCCGCCTCGCCGGGGAACGGATCCCACGACGCATCGGCCACGAGGCTATACGTGCAGGCCTCGTGGAATCCGAGCCCGGTCAGGGCCCCACGAACCTCGGATTCCACCTTCTCGCGAGGGCCTTTCGCCGATCGTGCGAGCGGGACGGGTCGATCCTCGGGGATGTGCTCGTAGCCGTGGATCCTTGCGACCTCTTCCACCAGGTCGATCTCACGTTCCAGGTCGCTCCGCCAGCTCGGCGGTCGGAAGGCGAGCGTGGTGAAGTTCTCGCCGGCGGGCTCCAGGCCGAGAGCCATCAGGATCCGGGCCACGGTCTCGGCGTCGATCGAGATCCCCAGGATCCGCTCGATCGCGTCGAGCCGGAGGCTGACCGGTTCCCGGTTCGGAATCGATCTGCCCACGTCCACGCAACCTGGATGCAGGGTCCCGCCGGCCGTCTCCAGGATCAGCTCGGCGCAGCGACGGCTGGCCCACTCCGTCCGCTCGGGGTCGATCGGCCGCTCGAATCGGTAGCTCGCGGGGCTGGCCAGGCCCAGGGCTCGACCGGTGCGACGGATCGAGATCGGGTCGAAGCGCGCGGCCTCAATGAGCACGTTTCGCGTGGCCGGGCCGATCTCGGTCTCCAGGCCGCCCATCACTCCGGCCAGCCCGACCGGCCTCTCGGCGTCGGCGATGACCAGCATGTCGGGGGCGAGGTCATAGGTCTTGTTATTGATCGCGACCAGCTTCTCTCCGGGGCGTGCCTTGCGGACCACGAGCCTTCGACCGGCAAGCGTGTCGAGGTCATACGCGTGGAGCGGCTGGCCGCACTCGAACATCACGTAGTTTGTCACGTCCACGATGTTCGAGATGGGCCGAACGCCCAGCGTCTCGAGCCGCTTCCGCATCCACCAGGGGCTCTCCTTGACGGTCACGCCCGAGACCACGCGTGCGGTGAACCGTGAGCAGAGCGACTCGTCGTCGACCTGCACCGAGGTGAGGGCCGTCACGGGCTCGCCCGACGATTTCGGCGAAGGGTCCGGGATCCTCAGTTCCTTGCCGAAGATCACCGAGATCTCCCGAGCCACGCCCAGGTGGCCCAGGCAATCCGAGCGGTTGCTGGTGACCTCCAGGTCGATGGCCAGGTCGCCGCCCACTTCCTCGGTGGATTCGTGGTTCAGGCCGGTCAGGGCGAGGCGGTCGGCAAGCTCGTCGGCGTTCATGTCCAGGCGGACGTACTGCGAGAGCCAGTTCCAGCTGACGATCATGTCACGATTCCGGGCGACTGAGGATCGATTCGACCGTCAACACGAGGTCGGGAAAGGTTTCGGGAGCGACCGACTGGCCACGCCCCAGGATCAGGATCTCGGAGTACAGGCCGCGCATGGGCTTGCGGTGAACTTCCAGCCTTCCGGCCGGCAGGTCGACCAGCCAGACCTCGGCGACTTCGGCCATTGCATAGAGCGGAAGCTTCACCCCGCGATCCTTGCGATGCGTGGAGTCCATGACCTCGACAACCAGCAGGATCTCGCCCGGAGAAGGGTGGGCCTGCTCGTATCCATCCTCCCGAAATCGGGCCAGGGTGAGGTCAGGCTGCGGCTCGCTCCGCTCGCCCAGGACGACCGGATTCTGGACGACCACCGAGGCCCGATTTCCCATGCTCCCGGCGAACAGGCGAGTCAAGCGGTTGACCGCCGAGGCGTGGGCAGGCAGGACGCGGGCCATCGGGATCAGGTCGCCGTCGAGCAGTTCGAAGCGTATGTCCTCGTCGAAGAACCCGAGACGGTCCAGGAGATCGAGATCCTCGACGCGGAAGCGATAGC
>JANOBY010000758.1:0-3210 GCA_031411935.1 Planctomycetales bacterium
CCGAGCGGCTGCTTCGCGAATGGGTCAAGTTGCTCGAGGACGAGTGCGAGTGGGCTGTCTTAACCCTAAACTCCTGCGACGACCCGTTCTACTTGGAATTGGGCCGTATCGACTACGCGGTCCGGCCAGAACGCGACTGCCACAACCGCGAGAAGTACGAGTTCCACAACTACCGGTTTAACCTCGATGAGGAGGAGGTGTTTAAGAAACTCTTCGGAGAGCGGCTCTATGGCCGGCCCGATTCTGCGTTGCGCGAGCTGCTACAGAACGCCATCGACGCGACCCGTGTTAGGGCCGTACTGCGGTGCGCGGTCGATCCGTCCTGGAATCGGTATACCGAGCCCGAGAAGCGCGAACGTTACCTCGCGCAGATCGATAGCGACCTCGACCAGTCCACCCTGCGGGTCGGCCTGTCCGTCAAGCCGAACGCCAAAACCGGACTTCGCGAGACCTGGCTATCCGTCAAGGACGCCGGCGTCGGCATGTCCCGGGAAGTGATCGAAAAGTACCTGCTCAAGGTTGGGCGGTCCCGGTGGCGCGATGACCCACGTACCCGCTCCATAGGAATCGGCACGATCGGCGAGTTTGGCATCGGCTTCATCTCCGTGTTTATGATCAGCGACCGGGTCGAAATCCTCACCCAGTCCTGCCTCCCAAACGACGGAGGAATTCTGGCTACCATCTACAGCTGGAAGGGATACCTTGCTACCGAGCCGATCGATCTCCCCGAGCCAGGCACCGAGATCCGCCTGCTGCTGAAGCCCGAGATCGCGCAGCAGATGCATGACCTTCCCCACCGTGTCGACTACTGGTGCCCCTTCCCCGAGGTCCCGATCGAGGTCGTCGGACTCGACGGGATACCCCAACGCATCGCTGTCCGGGGGCGGAAGCCCTATTCCGCCGAAGAGCGACGGATTTACTTTCGCATAGGTGACGGCTTCTCGTTCGCGTCGATCGCCGAGACGAAGTCGCCGCTAACTGAGAGCTCTCCCCCCTCGCTCGCCCAGGACGGCATCGCGATCCCTGACGTGCCGCCCCCACAGCTCGACACCGTCGAGCAGCAAACCCTCCGGAAACGATTGATCCGAGTGAACTTGGTCGGCAGCGACGGCACCCGGCTCGACCTATCGCGTAACATCACTGAGGGCGGATATGATCAGCTCTGGGCAAGGCTGATCCCGATGATCTGGCAGGGCCTAGCCCGCACTTCGCTCCGCACCAAGGCCGGTCGATACGCCTTCTCAGAGTTCGTCCAACAGTTATTTGAGCAGTCAAAGGGCACGGCGGCCATCCTCCTGAAGAGCGAGCGAGACCTCTGGTATGGCGATATCACGAACCTTCCCGAACACGAAACTCTTTCGTTCGCTGATTACACGGCGCCATCGGTCGGCCCCGGCGACGGACAGATCGAAGACCTCCTTGTCCTCCCGGAGCCGCCCCTTGCCCTAATGTCGGGATTCGACCCTGTCCATTCGGATAACGACGAGCTCAACGACGCATTCCGCTACTGGGTAAGAGCCGGACAACACGCGGATCATAATTCGACATTTGAGACCAGCGAACCCCTTTCAATGAGAACGTTTAGAAAATATTACAAGATTATATTCCAAAGATACAAATTTGCATCTAAATCCAAATCTGGTCATGCTCGTCTGCACATCTCTCCACCCGCAGAAGGATATTGCGAAATCGATCGGCTCGGAATCTTCCGCCTCACCGATAATTGGTGGGCAATCTGCGACCCAATCTCCGGAGAATGGCAGATGATAAACCAGTACGACTTCGAATTTGCTCTCAACGGCATCCCTAGCAGCATCTTGGCATCACTCAGTTTCGAGCAAATCGTTACGGTCTACCTCTACGATCTCTGGCCCTCGACCGAAAAATGGAAAGCTGGCTGGCCGTCGATGACACAGGCAAAATACGGGGATTCCATTTCACGCATTTTCCTTTCCGTCAGGGCAAAGGATTTGCAGGAGGGGATACAGGTCAATGTAAATGAATATGACGAATATGAGCAAGAGGAGCAAGATGATGAAATTGATTTGGAACTCGATGACGATGAACCTCCCAAAAAGGATCGCAACACAAGTGGTTATTATGATAACTCTGAGAATTCCGACGAAGGTGGGGACGATGAAGAGTTGGAACTCCCTTATCTTCTCGAGGAGGCTAGTCGGGACAGAAGGGCTCAACGCCATGGGTTGCAAGATCATGATAGTATGATATCTGATTTAATCTCGAATATTTTTCCTCGGTTAGATTCCTCGTGTCTCTCTCCATGCCTGACTCCATGGGACCGAGAGGCTTGGCTGGCGGGTCACGACCAAATCCGGAAAAGGCGATGATGCGTGATGGCTAAACAACGCGCCGCGAACCCGCAAGGGGAAATCGACAATCTGATCCAAAGGTTGAACACTCTCTGCCACGAGCATATCGCATGGTATCAATCGAAAAAGCGAGTGCAGCGTCGCCTCTTTTACGCGTCGAGTGCGTCGCTGATTATCGTCGGGTCGCTCATCTCCGTCCTAGGGAATCTACCCGGCGAAGCCTCCCGCATCGCGAGCGCCTTCTCCGGAGTAGCCGTAGTAATCTTGACCGGATTATCATCCCTGTTCCGGTGGCAATCGAACTGGATCCACTATACTGACGCCCAAGACCGGCTCGAGTTCCTCTTCGTTCGGGTGCAGGCCCAGTTCGATCGGCTACATGCCCTTCCAAATGACGAGGCACGCCTGGAGGCGATGCGGCACATATTCGACAGGTCCCTGGCCGAAATTCAGATTATCAGAGGTGGGGAAACGAAGGCGACGATGCCATACTCCAAGGTTGAGCACGACGACCAGAGTCAGGACGGAAAGCGGTAAAAGATTGCGGCTTCCGCACAATATCACGCACCCGACCCCTCGTCACGGAATTGGCCCAGAGCTGCGATACCCTTGGTTGCTCGGGCGAAGATTACTTTCTTACTTGGGGTCGCCTCACGAAACGGAGTATAAAACACGCTAAGCCTGGGGCAAGGGCCGCAACGGCCTGAACTTGCCCGGGGTCGAAAAAGGGGACGGAGATGAATGGCATTAAGCGAACGATAAGCCGAAGCGATCCAAGGGCTTGAGATGAAAAGGGCCTCCCGGCACGATGGCGTTGCTTGACGACCCCATCGCACAAGGAGGCACCCCGATGCATCACCGGATGGATACCATCCTCGAG
>JANOBY010000759.1:0-5157 GCA_031411935.1 Planctomycetales bacterium
TGCTCCAGATTCGAGCCCTTTTCCAGGCTCTCGCGGGTGTAAACGTCGATGCAATAGGGGCACTGGATGGCGTGCGCGACCGCGAGCGCGATCAGGGCCTTCTCTCGGGGGGAGAGCGCACCCTCCGCGAACACGCTCCCGTAGTAGGTCTGGAACTTCTCCCAGAGCTCGGGCGCGCCCTGGGCCATCTCGTTCATCTTGGCGAGGTCTTCGGACTGGTAATAAGCGGGCAAGGGGGAGCCTCTTTTCCCTGGAGAACCGGGCGGAGGGGGCGGGCCTCCGGGGGGATCGGGTTCAGGCGTTCTCGTTCTCGACCACGGCTACACGCTCGACGTGGACCCGGCGGATCCGCGTGGGGTCGGCCTTCGTCACGACCAGGCGATGGCCGTTGATGAGCACCGCGTCCCCCGCGCGGGCGAGCCGGCCCAGCTCCTCGAGCACGAGCCCGCCGACGGTCTCGGCGTCGCTCTCGGGGAGCTCCATGCC
Organism: Planctomycetales bacterium; assembly: GCA_031411935.1. GTDB lineage: Bacteria > Planctomycetota > Planctomycetia > Isosphaerales > Isosphaeraceae > JAQGHR01. The sequence goes on from JANOBY010000759.1 coordinate 487, forward strand.
GCAGGCCTCGGCCATGAGGTCCAGGGGGCAGGCGGCGTCCACGTCGAAGGTGCCGTCGCCCAGCCGTTCGACCTGCGGGGTCTCGCGGTCGAACTCGTCCTGGATCGGCCCGACGAGCTCCTCAAGCACGTTTTCCAGGCTCACCATCCCCACCACGCTCCCGTATTCGTCCAGGAGCATGGCCAGGTGGATCCGGTTCCTCTGGAATTCGACCAGCAGGGCGTCCAGGTGCAAGGTCTCGGGCAGGAAGGGGACCTGGCGGGCCATCTTCCGCAGGTCGGGACGGCCCCCGTTGGAATTCCCTGCGCGGAACAGGTCCTTCACGTGGATGATGCCGACCACGGTGGTCAGGTCCTCCTCGCACAGGGGGAACCGCGTATGGCCGGCCTGGCGAGCGATCCTCAGGTTGTCCTCAAGAGGCCGGGCCAGGCTCAGGTAGACGATGTCGGGGCGGGGGACCATGATCCGCCGGGCGGTCTTCTCTTCGAGGTTCAGGACGTTCTCGATCATCACGCGCTCGTTGCGCGAGAGGTGCCCGCCGGCCACGCTCTCGGCCACGATGTGCCGGAGCTCCTCTTCGGTGTGGGTCATCTCGGCGTGGCCCGAGGCCCCCAGGCCCAGCCCGAGGCACCAGAGCACCAGGTCGCTCGTCTTGTTCAGGAACCAGATGATCGGGAAGAAGGCGTAGTAGAAGACCAGGAGCGGAGGCGCGGTCCAGAGCGACACCGTCTTGGCCGCGCGGATGGCCAGGCTCTTGGGCACCAGCTCGCCCAGGGCGATGTGCAGGAACGTCACGAACAGGAACGCCAGGGCGGGGATGAGCAGGAACTTGCGGCCCTGGAACGTGAGCCCTTCGGCCGGGATGCCCACGAGGATCAGCGTGGATTCGATGAACGGCTCGACCGAGTCGTGGATCGCCCAGCCCAGCCCGAGGCTCGCCAGGGTGATGCCCAGCTGCGAGGCCGAGATGTAGGCGTCCAGCCGTTCGAGCAGCTTGCTGGCGATCTTCGCCGCCCAGTTCCCCTCCTCGGCCAGTTGCTCGATCTGGCTGGTTCGGACCTTCACCAGCGCGAATTCGGCCGCGACGAAGAAGGCGTTGGCGAACAACAAACCCGCGATGATCAGGATCGACACAAGGCCCATGGACGTTGAGGCTCAACTTACGAGGACGGTCCGAGGGTTGCGTCGGCGACGGCCGCCATACCCCGGCGAAGGCATTATTGTAACCCACCGGTCGCGAAACCACATGCGAATTACGAACCGTTGCGGCGGGTTGTTCCCCGCGAGGGGTGTACGCTAGAATCGGGCTCCCGTCCCGCCCTCCGTTACGCCTGCTCGGGTGCCATTCATGTCCGACGCCGCCCCCCTGAAGACTTCCCTTTATGACTGGCACGCCGCGAACAGCGGCCGGATCGTGGAGTTCGGCGGATGGTCCATGCCGGTGCTCTACACGAACATCGTGGACGAGCACCTCGCGGTCAGGAAGTCGGTCGGCCTGTTCGACATCGGGCACATGGGCCGGCTGGACTTCGCCGGGCCCGACGCCGGCCCCTGGCTCGACTTCGCCACCACCAACGACGTGGCCAGGCTCAGCCCCGGCCAGATCCAGTACAGCCTCATGCTCAACGAGGGCGGAGGGGTGATCGACGACATCCTCGTCTATCGCCAGTTCGACCACGACGCCTACAGCGTGGTCTGCAACGCCTCGAACCGCGGCAACGTGGTCGCCCAGTTCCAGCGCCTGAAGGGCGACCGCAACGCCCGGATGATCGACCGCACGCTCGAAACGGCCATGATCGCCCTCCAGGGGCCCCGCGCGATGGACCTTGTATCTCGCGTGACCGATGCCGAGCTCGCGTCTCTGCCGTATTATCACCACACCACCGCGACCTCGATGGGGGAGACCGTGTCGATCAGCCGGACCGGATACACCGGCGAGGACGGGTTCGAGCTGATCCTGCCCGCCGAGAAGGCCCAGACCCTGTGGGAGACGGCGCTGGCCGTGGGGGCCGACCTCTCGGCCCGCGCCTGCGGCCTGGGGGCCCGCGACACCCTGCGGTTTGAGGCCGCCATGCCGCTCTACGGTCACGAGATGGACCACACGGTCAACCCCTACGAGGCCGGACTTGGCTGGGCCGTGAAGCTCGCCAAGGGGGAGTTCGCCGGCCGATCCGCCGCGAAGAGCGGCAAGGCCTCTCCGGCCCGCAAGCGGGTGGGGCTGGCCCTGGACAGCAAGCGCATCGCCCGTCAGGGCTCGGTCGTGAGCCTGGGCGGCCGCCCGGTCGGCGTGGTGACCTCGGGGACCTCCTCCCCCACGCTGGGCAAGAGCCTGGCCATGGCCCTGATCGAGAACTCCGGCTCCCTGGGCGAGGCCCCCCTCACCGTGGACGTGCGGGGCCATGCCGAGCCCGCCCGGATCGTGGCCATGCCCTTCTATCGCCGCCCGGTCGGCACCTGACCCGATCTCCTCCGCCGTCACGCTCCCCTTCCTCCCTCTGCTCAGGACCCGATCGTCATGCTGGAACCCAAGAGCCTGAAATACACCCTGTCGCACGAGTGGGTGTCGATCGACGGCGACATCGCCACGGTGGGCATCTCCAAGTTCGCCGTCGACCAGCTTACGGACCTGATCCTGATCGACCTGCCCGCCGTGGGCAAGCAGCTCACCCCGGGCAAGAGCTTCGGCGAGGTCGAGAGCGTGAAGGCCGTGAGCGACCTGTACGCCCCGGTGGCCGGGGAGGTCGTCGAGGTCAACGCCGCCGTGGCCGCCGACGTCCAGGTCCTGGCCGAGGACCCCTACGAGAAGGGCTGGCTCATCAAGGTCAAGCTCAGCGACCCCTCGGCCGATATCCCCACGCTCATGGACTACGACACCTACCAGCAGAAGGTCGCCGACAGCCATTGAAGACGTTTCGCGCAGAGGTCGCGGAGGGGGACGCAGAGGACGCGGCGAAGAGGAAGATCTTTCAAAGAACTTATTTCTTGTCGTCTCCGCGTCTTCGGCGTCCTCCCCGCGTCTCTGCGTGAAACTCTTCGATTCCACGGGCTGGGCAGATCGCCGCGCATTGCCTACACTTGGAACTGATCCTGAGGGGCCGTCACCACGACGGCCCTTCCGGCCGGGGTTCGCCCTCCTGGCCGATCGCTCTTTGGCACGGAACCCCCAATGGCCTATATCCTCAATACGCCCGACGACGTGCGCGCGATGCTCGACGTGGTCGGACTCGATTCGCTCGACAACCTGTTCGACATGATCCCCCCGGAGTATCGCCTGGACCGGCCCCTGGCGGTCCCCGCGGCCATGACGGAGCTGCATCTCACGTCGCACATGGCGTCGCTCGCGTCCCGCAACGAGGGGACCGACCGCAAGCCGAGTTTCCTGGGCGGAGGATGTTACGACCATTTCGTGCCGGCCGTGGTGGACAACCTCGCATCCCGCGGGGTGTTCTACACCGCGTACACGCCGTATCTGGCCGAGGCCAGCCAGGGGACCCTTCAGGCCACGTTCGAGTACCATACGCTCGTGACCCAGCTCACGGGCATGGACGTCTCGAACGCGAGCCTCTACGACGGCGGGTCGGCGGTGGCCGAGGCCGTGCTCATGGCCATGTCGGTCACCCGCAAGGTCGGCCGCGTGGTGATCGCCGGCTCCGTCCATCCCGAATACCTCCAGATCGTCCGCACGATCCTCGCGAACCTCGAGCCCGAGGTCGTCTCGGTCCCGGCGCGTAACGGCCGCGTGGACCTGGACGAGATGGCCGCCGCGATCACCGACGACACCTGCGCCGTGGTCCTCCAGTATCCCAACGTGTTCGGCGGGCTCGAAGAGATCGACGAGCTGGTCAAGTCCGTGCACGACAAGGGGGCGCTCGCGATCGTGAGCGTGGACCCGATCAGCCTGGGCCTGTTGCGTCGCCCCGACACCTACGGCGCGGACATCGTGGTGGCCGAGGGGCAATCGCTGGGCAACTACCTCGCCTTCGGCGGCCCGTACCTGGGGATGATGGCCTGCCGCGAGGAGTACGTCCGCAAGATGCCGGGCCGGGTGGTCGGGCAGACGACCGACCGCAACGGCAAGCGCTGCTGGGTGCTCACCCTGCAGACCCGCGAGCAGCACATCCGCCGCGAGAAGGCCACGTCCAACATCTGCACCAACCAGGGGCTGCTCGCGCTTCGGGCCAGCATCTACCTGGCCGCGATGGGGCCGAAGGGGCTCAAAGAGGCCGCCGAGCTCTCGACCCGCAAGGCCCACTACGCCGCCGAGCTCCTGGCCGAGGTCCCCGGCCTGGAACTGGCCTTCCCGCACCCGTTCTTCAAGGAGTTCACCCTCCGGTCGAGCAAGGACCCGGTGAAGGTGCTGGCCGAGGTCAACCGCCGAGGCTTCCACGGGGGCATCGCGCTGGGCCAGTTCGACCCGCAATGGAGCGACCTGATCCTCGTGGCCGTGACCGAAAAACGCACGAAGAGCGAGATCGACGGCCTGGCCGAAGCCTACAAGGCGGCCATGGCGTGACCGGCGGAAACTCTTTTCCGCGAGGGTTTCGGTCCCCCCCTGTTTCCAATCTGGTCCCCTCTCCCCGCTCGCGGGGAGAGGGTTAGGGTGAGGGGGCTTGATCCCACATCACAGGAAGACCTGGAAACAACCTTCATTCGATCATCAGCCCCGAAACA
>JANOBY010000760.1:0-1761 GCA_031411935.1 Planctomycetales bacterium
GGAATGACCGGGAAGGGCCGCTCCCTTCGCGATACGTTCGTGCTCCGCTTTCAACAAACGACCGGCCCGATCCAGGCGAAGGGCCTGGAGGACACCGCGTTTTATCGAAAGGTGAGGCTCGTGTCGCTCAACGAGGTCGGCGGCGACCCACAGCATTACGGTCACGAACCCGAGGTCTTCCACCGTATGAACGCCGAGCGCCTGCACAAGTGGCCGGGCGGTTTGAGCACTACGGCAACGCACGACACCAAACGCGGGGAAGACGCCCGGATCCGCATCAACGTGGTCTCCGAGCTCGCCGACGAATGGAACGCCCAGATCGCCCGATGGAGTGAGATCCTCTTCACGGAGAAAAGCCGGTTGCGAGACGGATTCTTCCCCGACCCGGTCGAGGAATACCTCTTCTATCAGGCGCTGATCGGGGTGTGGCCTCTGGAGGGTGCCTCGCAAAAAATTTGTGATGGCATCGTCCCGCGCATGAAGGAATATCTGATCAAGGCGACCCGAGAAGCCAAGCGGAACACGAGCTGGACCGACACCGATCCCACGTATCCACAGGTCCTGTCCGACTGGGTGGACCGCTCGCTGACCGGACCGAGGAGCGCGGAATTTCTTCGGGAGTTCCTCCCCTTTCAGAAACGAATTGCCCGAGTGGGGGTCGTCCATTCGCTCTCACAGGTGCTGTTGAAGCTGACTTCGCCCGGAGTGGCCGACGTGTTCCAGGGTTGCGAGCTCTGGGATTTTAGCCTCGTCGATCCGGACAATCGCCGCCCTGTCGATTACCCCGCCCGGATCGCGGGGCTCGAACAAGTCCGACGAATGATCTCGGAGGATGGCGACAGGGCGGCGACCGCCAGGAGACTTCTCGCCGAGCCGGAATCGGGCCTCATCAAGCAATATCTCGTGTCCACTGTGCTGAGACACCGGCGTGAGCATCTCGAGCTTTACCAGCAGGGCTCCTACGAGCCTCTCCGCGCCGAGGGGTCGCTCGGGCGTAACGTGGTGGCTCTGGCTCGGTCGTTCGACGGCAGAACCCTCGTTGCGGTGGCCCCTAGGCTCGTCGCGGGACTCATGGGGGCGGAGGGCCTCACGCTCCCGCTCGGATCTCAGGTCTGGGGCGAGACCCGGCTCGAAATGCCACACCATAGTCGATCGGGCAGCTGGAAGGACCTCCTCACCGATCGAGGCATCCCCGTCGGGCAGAATCACTCTCTGGCGATCTCGGACCTTTTCGCCGATCTGCCGGTTGCTTTCCTGGAGTGGGAGGCGAACTGAAGGCATGTTTGCCCCGGCATGACCGGTCAAGTACCATGGGCCGAGGGGATATCCCGAGCCTCCGAGCCGAGACCTGCGCCATGCACCCGATCCTGGCTTCACTCCTCCTGCTTTGCGTGTCTGCGCCCGGTGGAGTCGCGGGGACGAACACGATACGCCTCGTCGCGGGTGGTGGCGAGGGAGGCGAGGGCTCCGTAGGCCCGGATGCCCGGATGATGAGCCCCTTTGGCCTGGGGGTGACGGAAGATGGGACGATCGTGTTCGTCGAGATGACCGGGCATCGCGTGAGGACGATCGACCCCACGGGGAAAGTCGAGACGGTGGCTGGAACTGGCAAGGAAGGCTCGAAGGGGGATCACGGCCCAGCAAGCCAGGCCGAGTTTCGCGGGATGCACGCCCTGGCGATCGACGCCTCGGGGGACTGGCTCATCGCGGACACCTGGAATCAACGGGTCCGCAAGATTGATCGAAAAAGTCGCACGATTG
>JANOBY010000761.1:0-10237 GCA_031411935.1 Planctomycetales bacterium
GGCAATCTTGTGCGCGGCCAGAAGCTGCTCGGGAGTGAAGTAGGGCTCCTTGCTGCCGTTCAGATGCTTGACGCCAACTTTATTGGCCAGCTCTTCCCAGGTCATCCCGTTGGCCAAATGCCAGGCGGCTGCCTGTGCGACATGTTGATCGATTTCACCGCGAGCCAGCATCTTTACCATCTCGAGGACTTTGGGATCCTTGTTGAAAGACTCCATGGGAACGATTTCGTACGCGACACGGGGATTGGGATCCTTCTTGCCGTGTTCGAGGCAAACATTGATGACCTTCAATTTCCCGGCCTTCTCGGGCGCTACATTGAAGAGACCGCCGCCTCCACCGCCACCCATGCCGCCACCGCCCATGCCGCCGCCGCCCATGCCGCCGCCGCCCATGCCACCTCCTCCGAACTGACCCGACACGCCCGAGGCGATAAGGGTCGGCGGAAGGACCACCGACAGCTTGCGGCGAGAACGATTCGTGATCGCCAGTGTCATCCTCCCATCACCCAGCCCCTCGGCCTGGATGGCAAGCTGACCGGTATGAAGGCCGGTCAAGAGGTCGACTTCTTCAATCCTCGGCTCGGACTTCGAATTCGCCAAGGAGACCGTCCCAGCAGAGTCCTTGTCTCGCGAAGTCCCCGGACGATCGGTCGATGATGGGGACTGCGCGTAGGAAGCGTTGGCCATCGAGACCACAGCACATCCGGAGGCCAGAACGGCCCCCATGGCGGAGAAAACTCCGTGACGCATCGACCACCTCCCAAACAGGTTGAAAACTAATGACGCATGACGATGCAATGCATAAGCTTATGGTCGACCGAATTCGGGCAGGCTGCACCTGTACCGTCAGGCGGTACGCAGGGAAGCCACTGATTGCCCTGAATGAGAAGGCACCCCAAGCCTCACGGCGAAGGGATGGCTTCGACCGGCTGGACCAGTAGGCTCATTGACGTCTGGGCAGCGGATTGGGGGGCGGAACGCTGCGTCGGAGCGACGAGTTCGCAGTACACTCTCAGCAACGAAAGTGCTGCAGTTCCAGAAACAGGGGTGGGTGGGACATGGCGCTCGGGTTGTCTCGCAGCGTCGCGGGACGTCGGTTCGAGCTTGGGATGTCCGTGGGCACGTGGACAAACAAGGGCGGGGTCTCGACTTCCCCGTCGTTGTCGCGCGATTCCTCGAACGAGGATTGCTCAGTGTCGGAGAAGAGAGAACGATGCCCCTGGGTCGGCCAGGACTGAATCGTGAGCGGCTTCCCGCGCGACGGGGCCTCGCAGAGGTTTCGATTGATGTCGCGAACCGCGAGCCCCCCCGCTACGCCGAACGTGGCGAACAGGAGGGTCATCAAAAGTGGAGGCCGAAGGAGCATGACGTCCACGCCTCTTATGAGAGCAAAGCTCCAACTCATCTTTTATACACGCTTCTCGTCACAATGCCAAGAACTTCCGGAAAGAGGGACTCCGCCCTTATCCATTCTGAGGGAGTTCTCGGAAAGTCACGATCGCCGTGGATGTGCTTTAGAATTGAGCGACAGATTGTGGTGGGTCGTCCCCCGTTCCCTCTACAATCGGTCCTTTCCTTACGCTCGTCGTAACGGGCCGGGGAATGCCAATTTCCGTCCGAGGGTGGTGCAACTTCCCGGCTGATCGCGACGATATAACGGTCGGTCAAGCCCCCCTCGATTGACTCGGCAGGAGCCGGGGAGCCGGGGGAAGGCTGGTTGTCCGCGGGATGGATCGTGGACGCGCTCGGGTCGGACGGGCCTCCTTAACGGGGAGGCCGCGTTGGATTCGGGCGTCGCGGAAGGTGGAAGCGGCTCGCTCGCGGGCCGATCTTCGGCCTCACGTCCCAGGGAGGGAACAGGAAGTGAACATCGTCACGACCCGGTTCGGGCTCGTCCTTTCCTCGGAGGCGGATTTTCTCCGCATTCCCGAGGGTCTGGTCGGATTCCGCAACCATACGTTGTTTGTCCAGCTGCGAGATCCCGAGGTCACGGGCCTTACCTGGTTGCAGAGTGCGACCGACCCGGAAGTGGCCTTCGGGATCGTGCCGCCGCCTCTGGCCGTGAGCGATTACCGTGTCGAGCTTCGACCCGGCGACCGCACGGCCTTGGAGCTGGACGACGAGCGGTCCGCGCTCATCTACGTGATTCTGAACCGCGGCGACGGGGGCGGCCTCACGGTCAACCTCCAGGGCCCTCTGGTGTTCAACCCGGCGAAGCGGCTCGGCCGTCAGCTCGTGTTGACATCCAGCCGATATGCGGTGAGGTTTCCGCTGGACGGGTCGGTGCCGGCCCCCACTCTGCTGCCCGGACCCAAGGCGTTTCGCGCCTCGGCCTGAGCGGTGGAGGATCCTCGGAGAGGGGGAAAGCGTAGCCACACACCCCGGTGGCTTCCTCCGGTGGTTTTTGGCCCGCTCCCAGACATCCCGACACGCCGTCGTGGTTTGATTGAGATCCCGGGCATCAAGGATCATGGACGGTCACGGGTCTCGTACGTTGGCAGGAGGAAGGAGCCCGAAAGATGCTGGTCCTGTCCCGACACCGCGACGAAAGCATCATCATCGGCGATGACATCGTCATCACCGTGGTGGATATCCGGGGCGATAAGGTCCGGTTGGGGATCGCGGCCCCGATCGAGATCAGCGTGCACCGACAAGAGGTGTACGAGGCGATCCAGCGCGAGAATCGTCAGGCGAGCCGACTGGAACCCCAGGACGCCCGTCAGCTTGAGCAACTCGGCCCCCCGATCCGACGCGACCTCCGTCGCCCCCGGACCGAGGGTCTTTAAGACGACGCCCAGGCCATCGCCCTCATCGCTCCCACGTTAATCCGTTCGTTCCCCCGGCCACGCGATCGCCCGCCTTCAGGCGGAGGATCGCGTGGCCGCTTGCGTTGGGCCACGGTCTCAGTCTTCCAGGTCGAGTACGAAATCCTCGTCATCGATCAGGAACTCGTCGGGGGACGCCGCGTCGGGGTCCGTCGAGCCCGCACCCGGACCGCTCCCGACCGTCTGAAACATCGGAGACGACGGAACAAGGCCCGGCGCCGGGGAGGACATCGGCTTCATGAATTCCGGCTGTACGGGTGGATCGATTGAGTCCACCCTCGCGACCGGCCCTCCCGCCCTGAGTGCGTCGTTTTCGGACGGGCTGAGCGTGTGATCGGGGCCGAGGTAAATCCTCGCCTTGAATCGGCCGAGCGTGAGGCGGTCGTTGGGCAAGAGAGCCGCCCACGAGACCCTCTGCCCGTTGACCTTCGTCCCGTTGGTGCTGATGAGGTCGCGGACCAGCAGCAAGCCCTCGGTCCTCACCAGGACCGCGTGCCGTTTGGAAAGGCTCGGGTCGTCGATCTGGATGTCGCAGTCGTCGCCGCGACCCACGACCGTGATGTCCTTCACCACCGCGATCGGCGTCCCCCCGTTCGTGGGCACTAGCTCAGATTTCATTGTGGCAAATCCCCCGAGAAGGACGGTCAGGTCGGGCTCGAACCCCAGACTCTATCGTTTCCCGCGGAATTGATAAGGCAAGATCTGCATTCACGATTGCGAGATATCGTAAGCGAATCGGCGGGGTCGTTGAAACCGATCCGCCCGAAGTTAGGTAGCTCCCTGATCAATGCGTCAATTTGACAAGCGACCACCCTGATGCGAGGGATACGTTGATGTTACGCACCTTGAGGCGTGGTGGCGAGCGGCTTCTGGCCCTTGGTCTGCTGCTGGGAGTCCCGATTGTTGCGACGGCGCAGGAAGTCCCCGGTAGCCGATGGGTGAGCAACGAGGCGTTCTTCTATGCCGAGGTACCCCACCCCGTGTCGGCGATCGACCGCGCCACGAGCGATCGCGTGGCCTCGCTGCTGAAAGCGGTCCCCGGCTACCAGAAGGCGCTCGAAGGCCCCGACGTCCGTAAGGTTTTTGACGTGGTCAACCTGGTCGCCTCGCAACTCGGAACCACCTGGGATAAGGCCGCGCGGGACCTGACCGGAGGCGGGATCGTCGTCGCGGCCGAAGGTACGAACGCGCCGGATCGGGTGTTCCTGGTGATGACTCCCTCGGACGTCGCGTTCGCCGAGAAGGCCCATGCCAAACTCTTGGAGCTGGCCAGAGCCGATGCCACCTCGAAGGGGAACCCCGACCCCATCAAGGAGAACGAACACCGAGGCGTGAAAGCCTACAGCGTAGGTGCCAACGAGGCCCATGCGATCGTCAACGGGTCGCTCGTGATCGCCAATAGCGGCGAGACTCTCAAGGTCGTGATTGACCGGGCGCTGGACGGCAAGACTTCCTCTATCGTCGAGGACCCGAGCTTTTCGGAGCGGCACAAGCAAGCCACTCCCGACACACTCGCCTGGGCCTTTGCCAGGACAGATCGCCTCAGAACGCTAGACCCGAAGCGTTACGCCGCCAAACCCGACGCCGGCGCCACGTTCCTCTTCGGTCCCTGGACCGAGGCGGCCTTGAAGGGGGATTGGGCCGCGCTCGGGCTCACCTGGACAGAATCGAAGATGGCCGCGGAGCTAAGCCTGGCCACACCCAAGGACGGTTACTCGGACGCCATGAAGCGATATCTCCCCGCGAAGGGGTCGGGGGCCCCTCGTCCCGTGTCGGTCCCGAATGCGATCGGGGGTGCGTCGCTCTGGCGAGACCTCTCGTCCATCTGGGAAGTCCGCGCCGAGATCTTCCCGCCCGAGACCGTGCAGGGCCTGGCCCAGCTCGACACCACCGCGGGGACCTTCTTCGGAGGGCGGGACTTCGGTACCGGAGTGCTGGGCGCCCTGGCAAGCCGGTGGAACATCGTGATCGCCGACCAGGACTTCGCGAAGATGGACCCGGTCCCCGACGTGAAATACCCCGCGTTCGCCGTGATCCTCGAACTCAAGCCCGACGACGAGGAATTCGCCACGCGCTTGAAGTCCGCCTTCCAGTCCTTCATTGGTCTGGTCAATCTGGGGGCAGCACAAACAAAGGCCCAGCCGCTCATGCTCGGCTCGGACTCCGTGGACGGCCTCTCGATCTCGACCTCTCGCTACCTGCCCGAGAAGGGGAAGGCCAAGGGAGAACCGGTCAACGCTCGGTACAACTTCTCTCCCTCGGCGGTGCAGGTCGGCAATTACTTCGTTGTGTCCTCCAACCTCCAGCTCGCGAAGGATCTCGTCCCCGCGCTCAAGGCCGAGCCAGGCAGCACCGAATCGACCCTCCTGGCCGAAGTCTCGGGCTCCGCGCTCGCGTCGATCCTCGACCGGAACCGTGAGCGCCTTGTCATGCAAAACATGCTCGAGAAGGGCAACGCGAAGGAGCAGTCCGAGGGTGAGATCCAGCTGCTGCTGAACCTTCTCAGATATCTCGGGCGTGCCTCGCTCTCCGCCGCCGATCGAGACGACTCGGCGATCTTCAACCTCGATTTCCAGCTCGACGCCAAATGACCATCCTCCTTTCCGAGGTTCGCGTACGATGAACCGCTCTCCCCTGCTCGATGATCCGTCGGCGGCCTGGTCAGCGTACGATCCGTCGACCGACGGGTCGTGGGACCTGCCTCGGGTCGCTCACCTCCATCGACGTGCTGGGTTTGCGGCACCCTGGCCCATCCTTCAGCGAGACCTGAAGGATGGCCCCGGGCCCAGCATCGACCGGCTCCTGAATGGCGAATCGGAGGGCCCCGACGGCCAATCGGCGGCGAGCCTGGACGCCACCATGCATGCGATGGCTACTCAGTTTGCCGCCACAAACAACCTGGGTCGCGTACAGGGCGTGTGGCTCTACCGCATGATCTTCACGGCTCATCCCCTTCGGGAGCGGATGACCCTGTTCTGGCACAACCATTTCGCGACCTCCAACGCAAAGGTCGGCAACACGGCGCTCATGCAGGCCCAGAACGATCTCCTGCGCAGCCACGCCCTGGGCGACTTTCGGATCATGCTCAGCGAGATCGCCCGGGATCCGGCCATGCTCGCCTGGCTCGATTGCACCGCCAACCGCAAGGCCCACCCTAACGAGAACTATGCACGCGAGGTCATGGAGCTCTTCACACTGGGCCGCGGACGTTATACCGAGGCCGACATCCAGCAGGCCGCCCGCGCCTTCACCGGCTCGTTCGTCCAGAACGATCGCTTCAAGGAAGTCGCCTCGCAGCACGACGACGGCGAGAAGACGATCTTCGGCCGCACCGGACGCTTCAAGGGAGACGACGTGGCCGCGATCCTCCTGGAGCAACCCTCCTGCGCCGAATTCCTCTCCGCAAAGCTGTACCGGCATTTCCTCAACGAAGTCGACCCGCCGTCGCCCGAGTTGATCGCTCCGTTGGCGAAATCCTTGAGGGACGCAGATTACGACATCAAGAGCACGGTCGAGATGATCCTCCGCTCCCGGCTGTTCCACGCCACGGCGAGCCGAAGGCGGCGCATCAAGTCGCCCGTTGAGCTGTGCGTGGGCACCATCCGCTCGTTGGAGATCGTCAAGCCTACCGCCTCGATCGACGCGCTTGTCCAGGCCACTGAACGGATGGGGCAGAGCCTGTACGCCCCTCCAAGCGTGGCGGGCTGGGAAGGCGGCCCCGCCTGGATCAACACGACCACCACGCTGGCCCGGAGCAACTTCGTCCTCGGCCTGGCGGGGAAAGACGGGGGTCTGGGCAACCGGTTCGCTCCCCGGACTCTGGCCGAACGTCACCACGCGAGTGACCCCTCGGAGTTCTTCGTCAACCTGCTTGTCCAGGACGCGTTCGACACGAACGTTCGCGGGCGGATGCGGGGTGACGGTGCGGCCACGCTCGTGATGACCTCCCCCGAATATCAGCTCGCCTGAACAGGCGATTGTCCTTCTACATTGAACCGAGGATACGCCATGGACTCGTCACGCCGCGACTTCTTGAAGACATCAATGCTGGTCTCGATGGGGGCCGCCACCGTCCCGGGTTTCCTCGCCTCGACCGCGCAAGCCGCGGGGCGAGCGAAGAGCAACGACAAGATCCTTGTGGTCATCCAGTTACTCGGCGGAAACGACGGCCTGAACACCGTGGTCCCCCACGGCATGGACGGCTATACGCGAGGGCGTCGTGCCCTGCGTGTCCCCACCGCGCAGATCCAGAAGATCACTCCCGAGATCGGCTTGCACCCGTCGATGAGCGGGATGGGCAAGCTCCTTGAGGACAACCGGCTTGCGATCCTCCAGGGCGTGGGCTACCCCAACCCGGACCGCTCCCACTTCCGCTCGCAGGAGATCTGGGAAACGGCGAAGACCGAGACCGGGGCGCTCGACACCGGATGGCTCGGTCGCGCGCTCGATGCCGCCCCAACTCCCGTAGGCGGCGATTTGCCCGCGCTACACGTGGGATCGCGAAGGCTCCCCCTGTCCTTCAAAGCGAAGAAGGCCGAGGTGCCCAGTCTGGAAACTCTCGAGCAGTATCGCCTCCAGGTCGCCGGCAGCGACGCGGATAAACGAACTGCCCGCGACTCGATTGATGCCGTTGCGAGGCTCGACCGAGGGACTGAGGACCCTCTGCTTGGTTTCCTGCGACGGAGCACGCTCGCGGCGTATGACTCCAGCAAGCGTCTGGAGGCGATCGCGTCTAAGCCGTTGGGCACCTCGAAGTATCCCAATTTCGGCCTGGCCCGCCGACTTGAGCTGATCGCGCAGATCATCAAGGCGGGATTCGGCACGCGGATCTATTACACGGCTCTCGATGGCTTCGACACTCATGCCAATCAGGCCGCCACGCATAGCGGCCTCCTGACGGAACTTTCGGACTCGATCGCTGCATTTCACGCCGACCTAACCGCGGCGGGCCAGGCCGATCGCGTGGCGACCTTGAGCTTCAGCGAGTTCGGACGCCGGGTGGCCGAGAATGCGTCCGCAGGGACGGACCATGGCGCGGCGGCCCCGGTCTTCCTGGTCGGCCCGGTCGAGAAGGCAGGATTGATTGGCGAACATCCCCGATTCGACGACCTGGACGACGGCGACCTGAAGCATCACACGGATTTTCGACGGATCTATGCCGGGTTGCTCGATCAGTGGCTCGGCTTTCCCTCGGAGCCGATCCTCGGGCCGGGATTCACTCCCCTGGCCTTGATGAAGTCCTCCATGTCCTGAAGTTCAGGGTCGGGGTGCGGGTCGGTTCTACGTCGGCGGCCGGTCGCGATCTACCCTGGCTCAATATTCTGATCTGCCGGCAATCGGGTCACGATGCTCGAAGAGGGTAGGTGTGCGCGTCGAACTGACACAGGAAGGCTGCCCAGCTGGCAAAGACTCTTCCGCCTAACCCTTCGCAGGAACCGTCCCTCCACGAAAACATTTCAGGGCCGCGACCGGTTGGCTCTCGTTTTTGCGGATGACTACATATTGGGAGGATCGTTGTTTAGAATAATGTAGAGTTCATGATGCCGAACGACGATTGCCGGCTGCATCCGGAGAGGACTTCCATGATTGGCACTCGGGTCGTTTGGTTGGGGGTCGGCCTCCTTGCGTCCAGCGCACTTCAGGTGAAGGCCCAGGATGCCCTCCCGCCTGCCCAAGTTCGCCCTCTGACTGAAGGCCCCCTGCACGAGGCGTTCCTTTCGCCGGCTCGGGATCGCGACCCCGTGCATGTCCCCAAGAGCCCTCCCGCCACGATCATCGAACGCCCCGGGATCGATCCTCCTGAACCCGACGCCCAGTGGATCGACGGCTACTGGCAGTGGGATGGGAATCGCGAGGATTTCGTCTGGGTCACGGGCACATGGCGTGTCCCGCCCCCTGGTCGATTCTGGGTCAACGGGTACTGGAAGCGCGACGAGAGCGGATGGTTCCGCGTGACCGGCTTCTGGAGCGATCGCCAGACGGATCGGCTCGATTACCGCAAGGATGGACCGCCCGCCGATCATCCCGAGGATGACCCGGGCCCGGCCCCCAGCGATAGGCACTTCTACGTTCCAGGCCACTATCAGCCCGACGGCGACGGCGTGGTCTGGAGAGCAGGCTACTGGGCCAGGGCTCAGGAAGGCTGGAGTTGGGTCCCCTCGCAATGGGTCAAACAACCCGAAGGGTGGATCTATCAGGAAGGCTACTGGGACCGCACTCTGGACGACCGCGGGATCCTCTTCACGCCCGCCGAAGTCAACACGTCCATCGATACCTCGAACGTGGTCTATCAACCCCTGTCGCAGGTCGACCCGGATAGCTACGCCCGTCTGTACGGAGCGTTCGGGCGACCGAACACGTTCTACGATGGTTATCCCGGCTGCTACTATGATCCGAACGGCACCTATTACGGGTATGCCAACTACGGGTCCATTGGCCTGTATCAGGGGTATCTCGACTACCCCTTCGTGGGATCGTGGGGCTACCCCTACATGAACTATGTGTCGCCAACCTACGCTGCAGCCTATCCGTTCTACGGATTCTCCACCTTCGGCGGCGGGTTCGGCCTTGGAGGGTTCGGTTGGAACCGGGGGCTTTTCAACAGCTTCGGTTTCGGTCTCAGTTCGGGATTCGGCTCCCCATTCTTCGGATATGGGTTCGGTTCCCCATTCTTCGGATATGGGTTCGGATCACCGTGGTTCGGAAACTCCCTTTTTGGTTTCGGCGGATACCCGTTCTGGGGCCTCGGCGGATTTGGATGGGGGGGCAACAACTGGAACCGCGGCAACTGGAACGGTGGCAACTGGAACGGCGGGAGAGGAAACGGTAACCATGCGAACCGTGGGCGCAATTATCCGCACTATCCCGGCGGTTCGCGTCCTCCGGGTCAGGGTCGTGGATCAAACTGGGTGAACAATGGCCCCGGCCGAAATCCGGGTGGCAATAACGCGATTCGCAACCAACCCAATGCGGGCCGCGGGAGGCAGAATCCAGGGGGTGTGCGCAGCCCGAACAACATCGCGGCCGGACCGCGCAATTCTGGCCCGAGAACCCCTGGCTCCGAAAACGGCGTGAGGCGAGGTCCAACGGGGGCGCCGGCGTCCAACGCCTATGCCAACCCGTTCCGGGGCCAGACTGCGAATGCCCAGCGGACGCCGGGGCGAGGCCCAGCCGCGGGAGCCAATCGCCCCTCCGGCCCAGTGGCGGCGGGCAATACTCCCGGATTCAACGGGGCACGACGTGACTCCTCACGACCGAACCCCAACAGGAGTCAAGGCGGTCTCGCCACCGGAGGCGCTGGACATTCGCAGTCTGGCCCCGGAACGGGTTGGCATAGGCGTTGGACGCCGGCGCCCCCGTTGGACCTCGCCTCACGCCGTTTTCGGAGCCAGGGGTTCTCGGGCCAGAATTGC
>JANOBY010000762.1:0-4624 GCA_031411935.1 Planctomycetales bacterium
CAGATTGCGACCTTTGGTTAGGTCGTTTCCGGAACTGTGAGGGGCGAACCGTCTCCCCCAGATTGCTCAGGATGCTTCTAACCCCGTAAGCGGACATTAAAATCAGTGCCATCGGGAAGGGACGCACGCCCCACGGGGAGAATCGCTACGCTCAACAGGGAACCGCTCTCCTGCGAAGTAGGCCCCTAATCTGGCAACTCCCGGGCCTCGTGGATGCGGTTGGACCGGGGGGGCGATCGAGGGGATTCCGTCCACTTTTCAATCGGGATCGGCTCCGGGCCGCCGCCCCACCAGACCTCGGCAGATCCGTGGCTGAACAGGGCGAGCCTGCCAAGACTGAGCCCGTCCAGGGGACTCACGAAACCTGCGGATCGCTCATCTGAACCGATCCTCGCTCAGGGCCTTGACGATCGCGCGCTTGAGTTCCAGCGGGTTGATCTCGCCTTGCACCTTGTAGAGGACCTCGCCGCCGGGGGCGATCAAGAGGGTGTAGGGCAGGGCGGCGTTCCAGTCCTTGTCGAACGCCTCCATGAGCTTGTACTTCTCCCGGTCGCCGAACAGGTAGTTCTTGCCCGAGGATTGTTGCTTCTTGAGGAAAGCGAGGACCTCGATGTCCTCGTCGGGGAAGTTCGCGGCCACCGTGACCATCTCGAAGGCCCGCCCGCGATACATCCGGTTGATCGTCACGAGGTCGGGGAACTCGGTCACGCAGGGGCCGCACCAGGTGGCCCAGAAGTTCACGAGGCGCAGCTTCTTGGTGTCGTTCTTGCGCAGAGCCTTGAGGCCCTCGACGTCGATCATCGTGACCTCGACCGGCTCCCTGGCGAGCCTGGCCATCACGTCCTTCACCTGATCGGCCTTGCCCGCCCACTTGATCGAGCACCCGAACGCGTTGGTTTTGGGAGTCGGCACGTCCTTTCCGGCGATCAGGGCGTCGAGGGCGTTGCGAAGGTCGCGGACCTTCACGTAAGCCTCTCGCTCGCTGTCGTCGATCCGCCCGACGTAACGCAACGTACGCTCGGCGTCAAAAACGAATACGTGGGGCGTGGCCGTCGGTCCATACGCCCGGGCGATCCCCGTCTTGTCCCCCTCGAACAGGTAGGGGAAGTTGAACTTCGCGTCCTGGGCTCGGACCTTCATGTCCTCGAACGAGTCGCCGAGGTCCGTGTAGCCAAGTTCGTCCAGCCGCACGGAATTCGCGTCGTTGGGCGAGATTGCGACCACGGAGACGGACTTGTCCTTGTAGTCCTCGACGATTTGCTTCAGTCGGCCTTCGTAGGCGCGGGCGGTCGGGCAGTGGTTGCAGGTGAACACGATCGCGAGGAACTTCGAGCCGGCGAAGTCCTTCAGCGCATGGTCCTTGCCGTCCACGCCCGGAAGGCGGAAGTCCGGGGCCTTCGCCCCGATGGCGAGCGTGGTGATCGCGGGATCTTCGGCGAGTATCGGGCTGGCTGTAAACGCCAGACAGACTAGTGAAAGCGAAAGACGCGTCATGGGGAGAGCCTCGGTCGGGGTCGGTTGAGCACCTGGACCGAGGCTATCTCTCCACGAAGCGTCCCGCAAGGATTCGACCCGGCTCAGCCGGTCATTTCGCGAAGATCAGGGCCGGGGCGGTGTCGCCTCCGAGGAGCTTGAACTGGAAACCCTGGGCCGTCTGACTGCCCACCTTCCCGGCCAGTGGGGGCCCTTCCGCCTGGTTGAGCGAGAGCACCCCGTCCACGAACGCCGCCTGGCCGCTGATGGTCTCGGGCTGGCCCTGGCTGGTCACGACCCACTCGAAGGTCGAGTCCTCGTGGATCGTCAGGGCGATGGCCACGTCCTTGTCGGGGCTGGCTTTCCAGATCCCGTAGAGCGAAGCCGGGACGGGCGGGAGCTCGGGGGGAGCCTCCTCGGCCGTCGCCATGGCGGCGGGCTCGGGCTGAGCCGGCGGGTTCCCCGGGGCGGGCGCGGGATCCGCGGCGGGCTGGGGCGTGAGCAGACCGGCGAACTTCGCCGAGAGCGTATCCTTGGGCTGGATCCTCACGACCTCCTCGAACTGCTTGCGAGAGGCGTCGGCGTGGCCCTGCACCATGTAGTGATAGGCGAGGACGAAGTGCGCCGAGGGGGACGACGGGTTTTGCTTCATCGTGGCTTCGAGGGCCCTCACGTGGTTGGTGTACGTGTCCACGTCGGGGTAGAGGTTGATCAGGGTGGACCAGTTCCATCCGGGGCCGGCGTTGAGCACCGCGTAGAGGGTGGCCGCGGCCTCGTCGTATCGCTTGAGGGCGAAGAGCGAGAGGGCCCGGAACTGGTGAATCGCGGGGTCGTTCGGCATCTCTGGCAGGGCCTGATCGACCAGGGCCAAAGCGCGCGGGAAGTCGCCGGCCTTGAACGAGTCGCGGGCCGCGGTGAAGATCGACTCCCCCTGATCGGCGACCGTGGGATCGGGCGGGACCGAGGACACGTCCAGGGGCTGGCTGTAGTCATACACCGGGGCCGCGATAGCCTGGACCGGGACTGCCCCCTGGATGATGGTGGTCTGATTGATCACGGGAGTGACGTAATAAGGGTTCACATAGCCCGTATTGAGCCAGCCGGTCGCCACGGTCCCCAGGCCCCAACCCGAAAGCACGGGGACGCCCCAGCTCGGGAACGTGTTGAACACGCCGCCCCCGCCCCAGCCCCCGAAGCCATATCCCGATCCGATCCCGATGTTGATGTTGGTGGAGTTGCCGAATCCTCCCCAACCGAAACCGGGCCCGAAGTTCGAGCCGTTCCAGGACCCCCGATACCAGTCGCCGCGATTTCGATAGTAGGGAGATCCCCAGCTATTCCCGCCTCCCCAACCCCCGCCTCCCCAGTTGCCTCCGCCGCCCCAGTTGTTTCTGCCGCCCCAGTTGCCTCCACCTCCCCAGTTGCCGCCACCGTTGCCGATGTTGTTGACGTTGGTCCGGTTGCCGCCGAACCACTGGTTCGTGTTATTCTGATTCACCACGTTGTTCGTGATGTTGGTCGGCCGGTTCACGACGCCCAGGTTGTTCCCACCGCCGACATTCACGTTGCCGCTGCCGATGTTGTTCCCATTTCCTCCGCCGGGGCGGTTGCCCATCCAGTTGCCGCCACCGGGACGGTTGCCGTTGATGCCACCGTTGCCGGGCCGATTGCCGTTGATGCCACCGTTGCCGGGCCGATTGATTCCGCCACCGCCCTGACCGGGCCGGTTGTCGCCGAGGCCGGGCCGGTTGATCCCGCCGCCGCCCTGACCGGGCCGGTTGATGCCCCCCTGCCCGGGGCGGTTGATTCCACCGAGACCCGGCCGATTGATCCCTCCACCGCCCTGTCCGGGCCGATTGATGCCCCCCTGTCCAGGTCGGTTGATTCTGCCGCCCTGACCCGGGCGATTCTCTCCAAGGCCTGGGCGATTGACTCCGCTTCCGCCCTGTCCGGGGCGATTGATTCCACCCTGTCCGGGCCGGTTCGGACCCGCTCCGCCACCTTGTCCCGGACGGTTGATCCCTCCGAGGCCGGGGGGCGCCGGCTTGGTCACCCCGCCAGGCCGGCCCCCGGGCCGATTCGCCCCCGGTCCACCCGGATTCGGTCGAGTCACGGGCCGGCCGAGGTCGCCCGGAAGGTTGGGCCGCGTGGTGGGCCGATTGGTGCCCGGTTGCCCGATTCCTGGCCGATTAATCCCCGCTTGCCCGCCTCCGGGCCGGTTGTTTCCGGCTTGCCCGCCACCGGGCCTATTGAGGCCCGGCTGTCCGGCTCCGGGACGATTGACGCCCGGCTGTCCGCCCCCGGGACGGGTGGCGCCGGGGCCGGGATTCGGCCTGGTGGTGGGTCTGGTCATCCCGCCTGGCGCCATGCCCATGCCCGGCCGATTCATGCCGGGTTGACCGCCAGGGCGTGCTCCCGTCCCGGGGTTCGGTCGCGCCATGCCTCCGCCTGCGCCAGGATTCGGGCGGGCCATGCCTCCGCCCGCGCCTCCCATGTTGGGGCGATTCATTCCGGGATTGGGCCGGGCCATCGCACCGCCGCCGCCCCCGCCCATGTTCGGGCGGTTCGCGCCGGGATTCGGGCGTGACATCCCTCCGCCCCCGCCCATGTTGGGGCGACCGGCGGGTGCGGGGCGGGTCATTCCCCCGCCTCCCCCCGGTCTTGCGCCTCCAGCGCCGCCTCCGGGCCTGGCGCCTCCGCCTCCTCCGGGCCTGGCGCCTCCTCCGCCGGGCCTGGCGCCGCCCCCTCCGCCTCCGGGCCTGCCTCGTTGCGCGAGTGCGGGGCTGTTCAGCACCATCCCCGCGATCAACGCTAGTCCCAAGCTCCGACGAATTATGCGCATGAGGCCCTCGGTATCAGGATGTGCTGGCAAGGTGCGGTCGAGACCGGAGTTATTTCGGTGCCGTGGCTGCGGGAGCGGGGGTGGCCGGAGTGGTTGCGGGCGTTGCCGGGGCGGCTGCGGGCGCCGCGGACTCGGAAGGCTTGGGGGGCTGTCGGACCATGAGGACCTCTCCGCCGTCGTCCACGACCTCGCCATCGACGATCCGATCCAGCGAGCGGATCTTGACCGAGTCCTTGTTCACCGGCTCGATGACCTGCGTGGCCGAGGTCGATCCTCCGTCCCTGAGCACGCCGTGGGCCTTGATCACCC
>JANOBY010000763.1:0-1835 GCA_031411935.1 Planctomycetales bacterium
ACCGACTCCACCGGCACGCTCGCCCGCGGCAATACCGGCAACGGCATCTGGGTCGTGGACCAGTACCGCAACCAGATCGGCGGGGCCGAGCCCGGCCAAGGCAACGTGATCTCGGCCAACGGCGGCCACGGGATCTACTTCTATGACGTGTTCGCCAGCGACAACGTGGTCCAGGGCAACAGCATCGGCACCGACCCGGGCGGAACGATCGACCTGGGCAACGCCGGCCACGGGATCCTCGCGGGCGTGTCGCGGAACCTCATCGGCGGCGACTCTCCGGCCGCCGGGAACAAGATCCGCTTCAACGACCAGTCCGGCGTGTTCGTGTACTCAGGCATCCAGCAGATCTCTATCCTGTCGAACTCGATCGACGACAACGGCGTCCTGGGCATCGACCTCCAGCCTGGCGCCAACGCCGACCAGCCCGCGCCCGTCCTCCGCTCGGTGGTCGTCCGGGATGGCAAGACCACGATCCGCGGAACTCTGGACGCCTCGGCGGGCCAGACCTACCGGGTCCAGTTCTTCTCCAGTCCGGCGCCCGATCCCTCGGGGGCGGGCGAGGGCCGCGTGTTCCTGGGCGAGGCCTCGGTCACGACCGACGCCTCGGGCCACGCCGAATTCACGGCCCTCCTGAACGTGGTCGTCGCCGACGGCTCGGCTGTCTCCTCCACGGCGACCGCTGCGTCGGGCAACACGTCCGAGTTCTCCACGTCCGAATTCGTCGGCGCGGGGACGATCAGCTTCAGCAACGATGTTTTCGCGATCAAGGAGGGGCGCGGCAACGTCGTGATCACGGTCACGCGCACCCGAGGCACGAGCGGGACGCTGACCGTTCGCTACGCGACGGCCAACGGCACCGCCCGCGCCGGGGTGGACTACGTGGCGACCTCCGGCCTGCTGACCCTGGCCGAGGGCGTGACCTCGGCGTCGTTCACGGTGCCCATCATCAACAACGGGCCCGGCGGTGATCTCACCAAGACGTTCAGCGTGACGCTGAGCAATCCGAGCGATGGGGCGGTCCTCGGCTCGCCGAGCACGTCGCAGGTGCTCATCCTCGACCGCGCCAACCCGATTGACTACCTGGTCACCACCACGGCCGACGCAGGCGTGAATTCCCTGCGGCAGTCGATCCTCGACGCGAATGCACGGATCGGCCGCGACACGATCGGCTTCCGCCTGCCGGGCGACGCCGCTCAGACGATCCGCATCTCGACCGCTCTGCCGGCCCTGACCGACGAGGTCGCGATCGACGGCTACACCGAGCCCGGGTCCAGCCCCAACACCGCCAGCGGCGACAATGCGAAGATCCTCGTGGGCGTGGCCTGGGCGGGTCTCGGAAGCGCCGACGGCCTCACGATCACGGCCCGCCGCAGCACGATCCGGGGGCTCTCCATCCTGGGGTTCGGCAACGGGATCGTGCTCCGGGGCGGCGGCGAGAGCATCGTGGCCGGCAACTTCCTCGGCCTGAACACCGACGGACGACTGGACGCGGGCAACACCGTGGCGGGGATCCTGGTCGAGAATTCGGGCAGCAACCGCATCGGCGGGACGACCCCGGCCGACCGCAACCTGATCTCGGGCAATCTCGGGTCGGGCGTGGTCCTCTCGGGCGCGGGCACCACGCTTACGCTCGTGCAGGGCAACTACATCGGCACCGATCGCGACGGCTCCGAGAACTTGGCCAATCAGGGCGACGGCGTGGCCGTCCGCGAGAACGCGGCCGACAACCGCATCGGCACCCCGGGCGCGGGCAACCTGATCTCGGGCAATCTGGGACGGGGCGTCTCCCTGCTGGGGGACCGCAACCGGGTCCAGGGCAACAAGATTGGCTCGGG
>JANOBY010000764.1:0-2922 GCA_031411935.1 Planctomycetales bacterium
CGGGTCGGTCAGTCGCGCGAAGGCGGCCAGGAGCGAATCGACGGCGGGGGTGGTCATGGGCGTCCGTCCCGGATCGGTGGTGACAAGTTCTTCCGCTGTCAAGAAATAAACGCCCCGACTCGACTTTGCAATCGTCCTGGCGGAAGGCTCCCCTCTCTACCGGAGCGACGGTTCAGCGTCTATAATCGCGGTTCTGCCGGAATTCTGTGACTTCCCAGGCGTGCGACGGAGAGCCTCGTGCTTCGGATCGTCCCGTACCCCCACCCCGCGTTGCGCTACGAATCGCGCCCCGTCACGCGGATCGACGAGAACCTTCGGGCCCGGATTCGCGAGATGTTCGACCTCATGTACGAGGCCAAGGGCATCGGGCTGGCCGCAAACCAGGTCGGCATCCCCCTGCGGTTCTTCATCATCAACCTCTCGGCCGACCCGACGCAGCCCGAAGAGGAACGCGTGTTCCTGAACCCCGAGATCGTCAAGCGCCACTCCTCGATCGTGGGCGAGGAAGGCTGCCTGAGCTTCCCCGGCCTTTATGCCGACGTGCAACGCGCCCGCAAGATCCGCGTCCAGGGATTCGACCTCCAGGGCCAGCCGTTCGACCTGGAAGCCCAGGATCTCTTCGGTCGCGCCATCCAGCACGAGCTCGACCACATCGACGGCAAGCTCTTCATCGACAGGCTCTCGCCCGACCTCCGCGAGAAGGTGGACGTGAAGGTGCACAACTTCGAGACCGAGTTCCGCAAGTCCCAGATCGCGTGCGAGTGGCCCTCGGACGCCGACATGGCCCGGCAACTGGACGACCTCGCGTCGGGCGCGTCGCCGCTATGAATGTCGTGATGTTCGGCACCGGCGACTTCGCGTTGCCCACGTTCTTGCGGCTGATCGGGTCGGAGCACCGCGTGATGGGGCTGGTCACCCAGCCAGATCGCCCCCAGGGCCGCAAGCAGGAGTTGATCCCCAGCCGGATCAAGAGCGCCGCCGTCGAGCGATCGATCTCCGTATTCCAGCCCGAGGACGTGAACACGGCCGAGTCGATCGCCACGATCCGCGATTGGGGGGCCGACCTGTTCGTCACGGCGGCCTACGGTCAGATCCTCTCGGCCGACCTCCTGTCCGTGCCGGCGCTGGGCGGGGTCAATCTGCACGGGTCGATCCTGCCGAAATATCGGGGCGCCGCCCCCGTGGCGCGCGCGATCCAGAACGGCGAGAGCGAGACCGGCGTGACCGTGATCCACATGACGCCGAAGATCGACGCCGGGGGGATGATCCGGTTTGCTCGCTCGCCGATCGGCCCCGACGACACGGCGGGCGAGGTCGAGGCCCGGATCTCGGAACTCGGTGCCCCTCTCATCCTCGAAGTCATCGCGGATCTTGCCGAGGGCAAGGCCACGGCCCTTCCTCAAACGAAGGCCCGGGTCACGCGGGCTCCGAAGCTCTCCAAGAGCGACAGCCCGATCGACTGGTCCCGCCCGGCCCTGGCGATCCACAACCTGGTGAGGGCCATGCAGCCCTGGCCCGCGTGCGAGACCTACTGGCATCCCGTGGTCGCCGGCAAGCCTCCGGTCCGCCTGATCGTTCACAAAACGGCCGTCGCGAACGGGCAGGGCGAGCCCGGGACGGTGCTCACCGCCGAGGGCGACCGGCTTGAAGTCGCGGCCGGCGAATCCTCCGTGAGGCTCCTGCTCATCCAGGCCCCCGGCAAGAAGCCCATGGCAGCGGCCGACTTCCTGCGAGGCAATTTCGTCCAGCGCGGCGACCTCATGGGGCCGCCCTCTCCTTGATGGCAATGAAGGGAAATCGCGACGATGCACTATCGAACCCTGGGCCGCACCGGCTGGCCCGTCTCCGAGATCGGCTACGGGATGTGGGGCCTCGCGGGCTGGACCGGCTCGGACGACTCGGAGTCGCTGGCCTCCATCGAGCGAGCCGTCGAGCTCGGCGTGACCTTCTTCGACACCGCCTGGGGATACGGGGCCGGGCATAGCGAGACGCTCCTCGGCCAGGTCGTGAAGCGGCACCCGGACAAGAATCTCGTCGTGGCCACCAAAATCCCGCCCAAGAATTTCACCTGGCCGTCCCGCCGCGGGTTTCTTCTCGACGACTGTTTCCCCCCCGACCACATCCGCGAGTACGCGGAGAAGTCGCTGGCCAACCTCGACCTTCCGCACATCGACCTCCTCCAGTTCCACGTGTGGGAGGACGCCTGGGCCCGCGACGATCGCTGGCAGAAGGCGATGGAGAGCCTCAAGAGCGAGGGGATCATCCGGGCCGTGGGGGTGAGCGTGAACCGCTGGGAGCCGACCGAGGTCGTGGAGACCCTGCGCACGGGGCTGGTCGATAGCGTCCAGGTGATCTACAACATCTTTGATCAGAACCCCGAGGATGAGCTCTTCCCGATCTGCCGAGAGCTGAACATCGGAGTGATCGCCCGCGTGCCGTTCGACGAGGGGACCCTCACGGGCAACCTCACGCTCGACACCACGTTTCCCGACGGCGACTGGCGCACCGGCTACTTCAACCCCGAGAACCTGAAGGCCAGCGTGCAGAGGGCCGAGCGCCTCAAGGCTGACATCCCCCCCGGCATGACCATGCCCGAACTTGCCTTGCGCTGGATCCTTCAGGAGCCGACCGTCTCGACCATCATCCCCGGCATGAGGAAGCTGCGGAACGTGGAGGCCAACGTCGCGACCAGCGACGGCATGACGCTTGATCCGTCGCTCCTGGCCAAAGTCAAGGGGCACCGCTGGGACCGCGTTCCCACCTCATGGTCGCAATAATCCCCCTCGAAATAACGACTTCCAGGAAATGAGGCTTCATGGCCGTCCCTCGCATCGTGATTATCGGAGGAGGCGTTGGGGGCCTCTCGGCTGCCCTGGAGATCAAGCGGCGGGGTGCCGACGTGGTTCTGCTGGAGCGGCACGA
>JANOBY010000765.1:0-5677 GCA_031411935.1 Planctomycetales bacterium
CGGGTCGGTCAGTCGCGCGAAGGCGGCCAGGAGCGAATCGACGGCGGGGGTGGTCATGGGCGTCCGTCCCGGATCGGTGGTGACAAGTTCTTCCGCTGTCAAGAAATAAACGCCCCGACTCGACTTTGCAATCGTCCTGGCCTCCTCCCAACGGAGATGGACAGCCTGTCGCCGAATCGAGGACCTGCCCCACCATGTCCTGCTCGGCCGCACGAAGATCCCGGTGGGCGTGATCCCCACCTGGAGCGGGGCGAGGGAGCGGTTCGGGTCGCCGGCCAAATCGAGGGGTTTGGGCCTTCCGGCCCGCGGTCGGTCCAGTCCTTGAGGCGGTCGGCTCCGGCCTGGTATACTTCCCGTGAGATCCCGATGCTCGCGTTGAGGCGGAGCCCGAGACCCATCTTGAACCGTTCGCGTCATCGAACCTTTCGTGTCCTGCTCGTCGGCACGGTCATCCTCGCGGGCCTGCCCCGTCTTGAGCTGCGCCACGCGCACGCGGACGGCGATGTGCCCCACCGGCATGGCTCGGCGGAGGCGCACGAGGGCGAGGATGGGCCTGGACACCGCCACGGGCACCATCGCGAGCACGGCGGGCCCGGCGATCGGCACGAGGACGCGGTCGGCCCCCATGAGGCCAGGCTCGCCCCGTCGCCGTGGGGCGCCGGATGGCATACGCACCTCGCGTGGCTCGGTGGGGTCGTGGGCGGGGACCGGCGCCCGCCGACCGGCGACGACTCGCGTGGCGATCGCGCGCCGGCACCCTCGTTCGTCGCCGCGAGATCTTCGACAACCCCGCTCAGCTGGCCGACCGGCCCATGCTTCCTCGACGCTCCTCACGTCTCCTCGCCCTGGACTGTGGGGCAAGACTTCGCGTATCGGCCTCTCCGCGCCGATCCCGAACGCGGCCCGTCCCCACCTCTGTGCGATTGCGCGCGGCATGAACGTTCGGGTGTGCAGTTGACCTGACGCCGGGTCATCGCGTCGAAGCCGGCTCCGGTGACGGTCGAGGTCGTCCCCGGTTCATCCGGCGTCGTGCGCGTCGTGCGTCCTGACATCCGCCGCCCGCCGTGACCGCCCCTGGCGTTCAGGGCCCGCGTCGGCCCCTCCAACTCAACTCACACCCGTTCTCGATTTCTTCCTTCAGGGAGATCCCGCCCATGCGCGTCCCGATGATGATTGGTTCCGACCTGCCGACGTCCCTCCGCTCGGCCTTCCTGGTCTCGTCGTTCTTGTTTGGCGCGACCGGTTGCGGTGGGGGCGATCCTGCTCCCGCCGTCGCGCCCCGGGGTACGCCGACGCCCGCGAACGCGGACCCCGACGATGTGCCGATCACCGAGGCGGACGTCGCCCGCCCCAGGGACTATCCCGAAGCCCTCAAGCGTATCGAGGGCTACCGCGACACGATCCGGGACGAGGTCGCCGCGGGCCGTCCCGCGAAGGCGCACCGCGCCCTGGATGAGCTGGACATCGTCCTGGACTGGCTCCCCGGCGTCGCGCGCGACGGCGGCGTCGCCAAGGACGGCTGGGAGGCGGTGAACACCACGGCCCAGAAGATCCGGGACCTGTTCAACCAGGTGCACTCGCGCATCGACGCCAAGGCGGAACCCGACTACGCCTCCGTGTCGGCCGCGATCGATGAAGCCATCGCCTCCCTGAAAGGGATCCCCTCCGGCACCAGCCCCGGGGAAGCGACGGTGAAGCCATGAACGCGGTTCATCGGGGGCGGTCCGCCCGAATCGCCTTCTTCGCAGCCCTGTTTGCGGCGTTGGTCGGTCTGCCGTTAACGCCGCAGGCCCTCGCCCACGACGGCCATGCCCCGCTCCCCTCCAGGGGGGCGACCGTCCAGGGCAATCAACTCCTGCTCTCGGAGCCCGCCCGCCGGGCGATCGGCGTGGAGACGGCCAAGGTCACGCTCGGCGACCTGGGCCGGGCCATCCAGGCCCAGGCGCAGGTTCAGCTCCCCTGGCATCAGCAGGCTCTCGTCACCACGCTGCTTCCGGGACGGGTCGAGCGCGTGCTCGCTCGTCCAGGGGATCTTGTGGAGCGGGGGCAGATCCTCGCCCTGATCGAAGGGCTGGATCTGGAGACGATGCAGCGGGAGTTACTCCGGTCCATCGCCGAACGATCGCTGAGCGACAAGTTGCTCTCGCGACGCGAGGAGCTGGGACGCAGCGACTCGATTCCCAGGGCGGACATCGTGGAAGCTCGACGGGACGCGGAGGAAGCGGCCGCACGGGTGGAGGTCGCCATCCGCAAGTTGCTCGCGCTGGGCGTGACGGAGGAGGACGTGAGGCGGGTCCGGGAGACGGGCGTCCCGATACGGACCCTGCCGATCGCGAGCCCGATCCGCGGCGAGGTGGTGCACGCGGACGTGCGTGCGGGCCAGGTCGTGGCGACGGACGAGCACCTGTTCCATGTCGTCGACCTCTCCGAGGTGGAGGTCGCCGGGCAGGTGCTGGAATCCGAGGTGTCGGACGTGAAGCTCGGCCATCCCGCGACGGCGACGTTCACGTCGCTCCCCGGGGCCGTGTTCCGAGGGCAGATCGAGCACACGCACCTGTCGATCGAGCCCGGGGAGCGTGCGCTGACGACCATCACTCACGTCGCGAACCCGGAGCATGTGCTGAGGCCCGGCATGTCCGGCCTCATGACGATCCAGGTCGGCCTCGCGGAGAGGTTGATCGTCTGCCCCCTCGCGGCGATTGCGGGCACTCGGGAGCTTCCGTACGTCTTCCTCGAACGGGCCGCGGGCCGCTACGAGCGCCGCCCGATCAAGGTCGGCGCGCGGGCGGGGGATCGCGTCGAGGTCCTGGATGGCGTGTTCCCGGGCGACCGGGTCGTGGTCACGGGCACGGGCCTGCTCTCCTCGCTCTTTGCGGCGAACCCGAGCGACCGGGATCGGGCAGGCTCCCCCCGAGTTCTCCAGAAGACGTTGGATGGACAGACGACGGTCAGGATCGCCGATTCCGCGGCAACCTCGACCGTGGTCACCCAGGGGGACGTCGAGCTTCCTGTGGGTCGCCGCCATTATGCCGCCTCTCAGGTGGAGGGGCGGATCATGCGCATCCTGGTCCACCCGGGCGATGACGTGAAGGCCGGCCAGGTCCTTGCGGAAGTCGAGAGTCTGCCACTTCGCAACCTGCAACTCGAACTCTTGCTGGCCAAGGCGCGCCACAAATGGACCCTAGACACGACCCAAAGGCTTAGAAAGCTCTCCGAACGCCAGGCCGCCGCGCTGCTCGACCTGTGGCGCGGCGAGACCGACCTGGAACTCATCAATCAAACGATCGGTGAGATCCGTGCCAAGCTCCTTTCGCTCGGGCTCGACCCGCAGATGCTCGCGCGCATGGAGGCGAGCGGACTCGATCCCGGGGCTCGGAGCACGACCCTCGACGCCATGATCCCGATCCGCGCCCCGTCCGACGGTCGGCTCGAACATTTCAGCGTGGTGCCCGGCCAGGTGGTCAGGCCCTCGGAGCCGGGCCAGTCCGTGCGGCCGGCCCCCCTCTTCGAGATCCACGATCGGACCAGGGTCTGGGTGTGTGCCCACGTGCGAGAGCGGGACGTCCTCAAGGTGCGGACCGGCCAGCCCGTCCGGGTCACCCTGCCGGCCCTTTCCGGCCTTTCGGTCCAGGGTTCGGTGGTCCGGATCGCCCCGGTTTTCGACGGAGAGACGCGCGTCCTGCCGGTCTGGATCGAGGTGGACAATGCGGAGGGCCGGCTTATCGAAGGGATGCAGGCCCGGGCGGTCATCGACACGTCCACGCCCCGGGAATTGGTCAAGCGTCGTCCGACGGGGGGATTGTGACCGATGCTCGACTCCTTGATCCGCGCCTCGCTGAGGAATCGAGCCTTCGTCCTGATCGCCGCGCTGGTCCTGGCCGGCTACGGCGGGTACCGGGCGACGCAGATCCCGGTGGACGTGTTCCCCGACCTGAATCGCCCGACGGTGACGGTCATGACCGAGGCGCACGGCCTGGCGCCCGAGGAGGTGGAGACCCTCGTCAGCTTCCCGATCGAATCCTCGCTGAACGGGGCGAGCGGGGTGCTGCGCGTCCGCTCCGCCTCCGCGGTCGGGCTGTCGATCGTGTGGATCGAATTCGACTGGGGCACCGACATCTACCGTGCCCGGCAGGTCGTGAGCGAGAAGCTCCAGCTCGTCCGGGCGCGACTCCCGGGCGACGTGAACCCGGTGCTCGCGCCGATCACGTCGATCATGGGCGAGATCCTGCTGATCGGGATCCAGTCCGGGGGATCGACCGACGACATGGAACTGAGAACCTTGGCCGACTGGGTGATCCGCCCACGCCTGCTCGCCGTCTCGGGGGTCGCCCAGGTGACCGTCATGGGCGGCGAGGTGCGCCAGTACCAGGTGCTGACGTCCCCCGAGCGGATGGCCCGCCACGACGTCACGCTCGACGAACTCAGCCGCGCGGTCGAACGCTCGAACAAGGCGACCGGCGGCGGATTCCTCGTGGGCAAGGACCGGGAGTCCGTGATCCGGATCGTCGGCCGCGCCGAGACGCTCGCCGACGTGGCCTCGACCGTGGTCCGACCCGGCGAGCCGGTCCCCGTCACGGTGGACGAGGTCGCCGATGTCCGCTTCGGCCCGCCCGTGAAACGTGGCGAGGGGAGCATCGACGGCGCCGGCGCGGTGATCATCTCGGTCCAGAAGCAGCCCGGCGCGGACACGCTCAGGCTCACGGCGGACGTCGACCGCACGCTCGACGAGATCCGCGCCACCCTGCCCGCCGACGTCAAGGTCGACGCGGGCATCTTCCGCCAGCAACGGTTCATCGACGCGGCGATCGCGAACGTGGTCGAGGCCATCCGCGACGGCACCATCTGGGTCGTCGTGATCCTCTTCCTCTTCCTGTGGAACCTCCGCGTGAGCGTGGTCACCCTCACCGCGATCCCGCTGTCGGTGGTGATCACGGCGCTGGTCTTCGACTTCCTCGGCCTGACCATCAACACGATGACGCTCGGCGGACTGGCGGTCGCGATCGGGGAACTCGTGGACGACTCCATCGTGGACGTCGAGAACGTCTTCCGGAGGCTCCGGGAGAATCGGGCGAAGGCTCGGCCGGATCCCACCCTCTTGGTGGTCTACCGGGCCTCGTCCGAGGTGCGGGGCAGCATCGTGTACGCGACGATGGTCGTCGTGATCGTGGTGACCCCGCTGTTCGCCCTCCCCGGCCTCGAAGGCCGGCTGTTCGCCCCGCTCGCGCTGTCTTACCTCGTGACGCTCCTCGCCTCGCTCGTGGTCTCGCTGACGGTCACCCCCGCGCTCGCCTCCTACGTCCTGCCGAGCGGCCGCATCCTAGAGCGTCGCGGCGATCCGGCCCTGCTCCGCGACCTCAAGTGGCTGGACACCCGGGTCCTGAGGTTCACGCTGCGGCACACGCGGGCCGTCCTGCTCGCCGTGCTCCTGCTCGTCGTCCTGTCGCTGGCCAGCCTGGTGGGGATGGGCGGCGAGTTCCTGCCCGAGTTCAACGAGGGGACGCTCACGATCGCCGCAACCTGCCCGCCGGGGACGAGCCTGGCCGAGTCGGACCGGATCGGACGCCGGGTCGAGGAGGCCCTGCTCGCCATCCCGGAGGTCACCGGCGTGTCGCGCCGCACGGGCCGCGCGGAGCTCGACGAGCACGCCGAGAACGTCAACGTGTCCGAGATCGACGTC
>JANOBY010000766.1:0-2685 GCA_031411935.1 Planctomycetales bacterium
GGGGATCACTCGAGCATTTGCGGGGGCCTGGGCGGTGGGCTGATAGAGATACCACACGCCCGGAAAGCGCGGGTCGGTCACGGTGGGCGGGCGCGAGGCGCGGGGCTCGTCGCAATAGGCGAGCCAGTTCGCGAACATGAGTTTGGCCACGCGTTGGCTCCGCTCGGGCTCCCGTTTTAGGAACAGGAGAGCCTGAAAGTACGGTCTTGTGTTTTCATAATTGGAATCGAGTTGGGGGCCAAGCGAGTCCGGGTCGTCGATCCTGGCCATAACCTCCAGATAGCCCGCCTTGTAGGTGTCGGACGCGGTCGGGACCTGGGCGTCCAGGCGTTCCAGTTCCTCGATCGCTTCGCGGAGAAGTGACGCGTCGAGCGCGTCGGCGGTCAGCCATCGCTGCAGGTTGGCCGTCGTCTCCAGGTTAAGTTGGTTCGCCGACATTCGCGTGGACGAGGCGGTCTTGGTGCGGAGGTGGGCGATGGTCCTGAGCACACCGCGGTGCCAGGCCCACGCGGCTTTCATCTCGCCGGCCTCCTGAAGCCGCGAGCCCTCAACGCTTGCCGCCCTGGTCAGCTCAATGATCGTGCCCACAAGGCTGGTCGCCTTCGCTTGCTCCATGCCGGAGATCGGCGAGGCCGAGGGTTTCTCGGCGGCCTCGAGCCATACGGACAGCGCCGGGCGATTGGCCTCAACCCACGTCCTATGCACGGGGAGGCTGCTCGCCCATCCCCCTTGAAGGACCTTGCTGAGGCCGTTGTAGTCCTGCGTGACGACCGACGGCACGTACAGGTCGGCCGCGCGTCGGTACAGGACCGTCGCGTCGTCGGCCTGTGGGACCTCCGCCGACTTGCGATACGCCTCCACGTCGAACGGGGCGCCGATGTCGGGCAGCTTGCTCAGGCTCGTGGCCCTCCACAGGAGCACGCCGAGGGCCGATCCGGCGAACAGATAGGCCAGGATCAGCAACCGCCTGCGCCAGCCCCGGGACCGCTCCAGCCATCGCAAGGGGGCGAGCACCACGTCGATCGGGCGGACCTTCAAGGCGGTGATCATGGCACGAGACCTGCGTCAGGATGGCGGCGAAGACACGACCCCGGGGCGAATCTATCACCCCCCGACCCCTCCGCCAAGCGCGAAATCTGAATTCGTTAAGAGATCGGGCCGAAGGCGTGAGTGGCTGGTTATCGGGGGGCGATCCGGTTAGCCTGGGGCCTTCTGTCGTGCGAGGTGGTTGTTCCCGCGTCGGCCTGGCCGTGCGGAAGCCTTGGGCTGGGGGTGGTTCGCCGTGAGATTGTTGACCGTGCAGACGGATCGGGGCCCGAGGGCGTGCGGACTCTGGGAGGGGCGCTACGTTGACCTGAACGCGGCCGACGCCCTCCTGCCGTCGAGCGTGAGGGAGCTGCTGGCCATGGGGGCCGACGGGCTGAAGCTCGCCGAGGAGGCCATGCCCAGGGGGCGGGTCCGCTACGCGCCCGAGAGCTCCACGCTCACCGCGCCGGTGCCCGACCCCCAGAAGATCATCTGCCTGGGCCTGAACTATCGCGACCACGCCGAGGAGAGCGGCATGGCCGTTCCCGAGGAGCCCATCCTCTTCAGCAAGTACGCGTCCTCGCTGATCGGCCACGGAGCCCCGATCCTGCTCCCCCCCGTGAGCGACCAGGTTGACTACGAGGCCGAGTTGGTCGTGGTCGTGGGCGTGGGGGGGCGAGACATCGCCCAGGGCGACGCCATGAAGCACGTGGGCGGGTACGCCGTGGGGCACGACGTGAGCGCCCGCGACTGGCAGCTGAACAAGCCCGGCAAGCAGTGGATGGCCGGCAAGACCTTCGACACGTTCGCCCCCGTGGGCCCCGCGCTCGTCACGGCCGACGAGATCGACGACCCCCACGACCTGGACATCCGCCTGCGCCTGAACGGCGAGACCATGCAGGACTCCAGCACCGCCCAGCTCATCTTCCGCATCGACTTCACGATCAGCTACCTCTCGCAGATCTTCACCCTCCAGCCCGGCGACCTGATCTTCACCGGCACCCCGCCCGGGGTGGGAATGGCCCGCAAGCCCCCCGTATGGCTCCAGCCCGGAGACGTGGTGGAAGTCGAAATCGAGGGCCTGGGAACCCTGCGGAACCCGGTCGCTCGGCGTTAGAAGGCGTTTCACTCAGGGACGTAGAGAGAGAACGCGGTGAAGACGGGAGGAGAGTCTTAATTAAGCTCTTCCTCTTCTCCGCGTGCTCTGCGGATCTCCGCGCCCTCAACGATCGTGGACCCGGGGCGCCACGATAGTGAAGAGGGATGGGGCTTCGCGGCTCCATGACCGCTCCTTGACAATCAGAGACATCGCCACGGGCTCGGCCCGACCGCCAGAAATCGGGTGCGGCGCGAAAACGTGAATTTGCAGAACGAACCCAATTGGGCCGCCCAGGCCGAAGGGCGAAATCGTGCGAAATCGACGTCCCGCCAAGGAGTTAGGTTCCGTTGTCCGGACAGCTCAACCCCACGCACCGCCGGAAAACGAAGCCAAAACGAAGCCAAAACGAAGCCAAAACGAAGCCAATTTCCCCTCGTTTCACGCCCCGCGTCGCCATCGAGGGACAGCCACCTTCCCTCCAGACCGCAGAGGTGGCCTTCCGGAGAGTCCGAGGCAGAGCCTCGAAGACGGCATTCCCACGCGGTGCAGGGGAACGAGGA
>JANOBY010000767.1:0-20172 GCA_031411935.1 Planctomycetales bacterium
CACATGGACCACCTGCCCATGACCAAGGGGTACGACCCGAACCCGTCGCTCTTCGCCCGGCATTCCGAGGCGATCATGCACATGGGGCTCACGGCCGAGTACCTCGCGAAGAAGTATCGGATCGGCCGCAGGGCGCAGGACGAGTTCTCTGTCCGCAGCCATCGGCTCGCCGCCGAGGCGACCGAAACGGGCCGGTTCGCCGCGGAGATCATGCCCACCTGGGGGCGAGAGGAAACGGGCCGCAAGGCCCTGGTCTCGACGGATCAGGGGATCCGGGCCGACTCCACGGTGGAGGCCCTGGCGGCGCTCCAGCCCGCGTTCAACCCGAGCGGAGGCTCGGTCACGGCAGGCAACAGCTCATCCATCAGCGTGGGGGCGGCGGGCCTGCTCATCATGTCCGACGTCCGTGCGAAGGAACTCGGCCTGCAACCGATCGCGAGGATCCGGTCGATGGCCATCGCGGGCGTGGCGCCCGAGGAGATGGGCATCGGCCCCGTGCCCGCCGTGACCAAGGCCCTGAAGCGAGCCGGGCTCAAGCTCGACGACATCGACTGCATCGAGCTGAATGAGGCCTTCGCCGTGCAGGTGATCGCCGTCATGAACCTGCTCAAAATGGACCCGGAGAAGGTCAACACGCGCGGAGGGGCCATCGCACTCGGTCACCCGCTCGGGGCCAGCGGCGCGAGGATCGCAACCACGCTCCTGCATCGAATGAAGGACGAGAATGCAACGCTGGGCCTGGCCACAATGTGCGTCGGCCATGGGCAGGGGGCTGCCACCATCTTTGAGCGTCTTTGAAGGATCGGAGAGAGAACCGCCTGATCACGAACACGCGAAGCGAAAGCGTGACGCATTTGATCGGTCAAGGTCACTCGATGGCTCATGAGGGGACGGTGATCGGGGCTTTTCTTAGGGATGGACCCTCTCGAATACCAAGGGGGCTCCAGCATCGAGTCAATCGAGACTTCCCTGGCCTTCGCTGAAGCCCCTTCCCTCGTGCGTGATCCCTTCGCCGTTCGAGAACCCTGGTTGGGGGGACGGAGACGTCTGCCTGAGCCGCGATTCCTCGGCAATCAGGGCGCGACGGGCCTCAAGGATCTCGCGACGGTGGCGACGGGCATAAGCAAGGTTCGCCTGCCAGTCGATCATGGCCATCACGACGAGCACGCAGAGCAGGACAAGCACCCCCGCCCAGATCCAGACGAATTGCTGGCTCGCGGCCAGGTTCGCCCTCCAGTTCATCGTCAATCCGCGAAACATCCCGGCAGCGACAAACACAAGAAGACCCGTTCCCCAGAATCGGCGCGCATCCTTTCTTGCAAAGTAGGCGTGATCGATGTCCGAGAGTTCGGGATCGCGGTCCCGACGTTCGACCCATTGCCTCCAGGCCAGGATGATCGCCAGGGCGAGAACGCCCGAGGCGATCGCGAGGCCTTCTCTCACGCCCGACGCAGCCGGCATCCGCAGCGCTCCCTCAGAACATGTCGGTCGTCGTGAGTTGCTGTTCGACCCAGTCTCCCCGGCGGGCGATCTCGGTCACCGCCGCGCGGATGTCGGCCGGGGTCACATGGCCGCGGGCGTAGGTTCTCGTCATGACGAACATGGGCAGGCCATTGACCTCGCGCACCGAGAGCCCGCCGATCGTGAGCTCGGCATTGAGCTTCAGGGCGAATTCGTAGTGGCGAGGGTCGGCCGGGGCACACACCGAGTAGATGGACACCAGGCGCTCGTTCTTGCGCCCCTGGACCACCTCGATGTAGACCTCCTGGATCCGGTCGCCGGGCACCGGCACGATCACGCGGAAGCGGTCCTTCGCGCCTTGCATGAGGCAGTCGATCCCCTCCAGGCTCTCGCGCACAAGGCCCTCGGTATCGCGCAGGTGGCCGAGGACCACCTTCAGCTCGTCGGCCAGCTCCTCCGCCGATTCGTGGCGATCCTGCGGATCCTTGGCGAGCAGGCGAGCGAGGATCGGCGGGAGGTCGTCGGGCACGTCGGGCACGAGCCTGCGGACGTCGGGCACGGCCGCCTTGCGATGCAGGGCGATGAGCTGCGCGAGCCTGTCCGACGCGAACGGGAGGCGTGCGGTGAGCAGGTAAAACCACATCACGCCGACCGCGTAGAGGTCGGTGCGAGCGTCGGCCGGGGCCCCCTTGAAGAGCTCGGGGGCCATGTACGTGGGCGTCCCGGCGATCGGGGCCCCCGCGGCGCGGTCGTCCAGGCGACGCACGAGCCCGAAGTCGGCGAGCTTGGCCGCCCCCTCCGCCGTGAGCAGCACGTTGGTCGGCTTCACGTCCCGATGGACCAGGCCCGACCGATGCGCGGCACCCAGGGCCAGGGCCACCTGCCGGACCAGAGTGGTCGCCCGCAAGGGCTCGAACGCCCCGTCGCGAACCAACCGCTCGCGAAGGCTCACCCCGCCGGGTATGTATTCCATCTCGATGTAGTGGTAGCCGCGGTCCATCCCCAGGTTGTGCACCGTGACCACGTGGGGATGGATCAGCCCGGCCACCGCGCGGGCCTCGGCCGAGAACCGCTCGACCGTCTGCGGCTGCCTCTTCATGAGCCCCGGATTGAGCACCTTGATCGCCGACGTCCGGCCCAGCCCCGTATGCTCACCCCGGTAAACCCGCCCCATGGCCCCCTGGCCGATGGCCTCAACAATGCGATACTGACCCAGCATCCCGCCGGCCAGATCCTCAACCAGGGGGAATCCATCGGAATCTGTCGCTCCCATGTTTCCATGATAGGCAACAGTTTCGCCTAGTAAATCTAAATCCGGGGAAGGGCTCACGATGCTCATCGGGCATCCGATTCCACCCGAAAACGGGCATTCGACGGAAGGAGCGCCGACGTGCGCAGGCTCATCGCACAGCGAGCATCGTGATGCTTCGTCTGCGAAAAAGTGATCCTGCTTTTGCAAGGCTGTCTCTCCCTGCGTCATCCGGATGAATTCCTGCAACTTCCTCTTCGTCTGGATCATGTGCGAATTATTGGCCGAGATCGACTGAAGTCGAGGCCAACATGAATTCGCGAGTTGGAATCGGACGCTACATTCCGGTCCCGGGTTCGCCCCAACACGGACGCTCACCGCTTGAAATGGCGGAAAGACAGACATGAAAGCCATTTATACTCTGTTAACAATCTCTACGTTTCTCTTCTTCCTTCCGGCCCAGAGGGCAGAGAGCCAGGACGCGAAGGCGAATCGGCCACGGCCCGACCCGTCGGCCCCAAAGGACGCTCGCTTCCAGGCTCCCCCACTTTGCCACCATGGCCACCCGCCCGCCGCTCCTCGCAGACCTCCAGGTCGAGCGGGAGGCGCCAACGGACAGGATCCGTTTCAGAGCATGATGAGAGAGATGGCCCGCGATCCGTCGCGAGGGTTTGCCAACGTCCTCAAGAACCTGGAAGCCCAGGCGCTCCAGGCCACGTCGCTTTCGGCCCCCGACGAACGACGGATCGGCAGGATCCAGAGGGACCGCTACCTCAAGCAGGCGGCCTCGAAGGGGTTCCCGCGACACGATAAGGCGGCGGATGTGGCCTACCTGAAAGATCTTGCGACCTCGCTTGCCAGACGCATGAAGAACCGTGCACGCTATCCCCGGATCGAGGTCCAGATCGTCGACTCCCCGATCCCCGACGGACAGTCTTTCCCGGGCGGGTACCTCGTCTTCACGACCGCCCTTCTCAACGAACCCGACGAGGCCACGGTGGCGGCGGTGGTCGCCCACGAGCTGGCGCATCTCGATCTGGGGCACCTCAACGAGTATGCGAGGCGTGAGAAGCTCGCCCAGACCGCTTTCCGGCCCCAGGCTCAGGGAAGGTTCGATCCCTTCGCCATGATGACCCAGGGGATGGCGGTGGGGAGCGTCATGATGGACCCGTTTCGCCCTGAGCACGAGCATGAGGCGGATTGTCAGGCCGCGACCTGGCTCTACCAGGAGGGGTACGACCCCAGGGCCCTGGCCGAATACTTCGAGAGGCTCCACCGGCGTAACCGGGACCAGCCCGATGTGGGTTGGGCCATGGTCTCTCGATCGCACCCGTTCTCGCTCGATCGCCGAGAACAGGTGCTCGGCCGACTCGCCCAACTCCAGCGATGGAAGCCGCGAGAAGACCTGGGCCGTTACGCCGACAACCTCAAGGAACGTTCCCGCAAGCAGCCTTGATCTCGCTGGCGGGCAGGGCCGCCTCCATCGGAGGCGGTCGCCTCGTCGGGTTCACAATCCGATCCGCCGGAAGTGGGTGCGGCCGATGGAGGGTTCATGATCAAATGACGCTGCGCCTTCGGCCCCGCAGACAGGTTGGTTTGGCCCCGGACACCCCCCAAAACGGCTTCGTTTTTGGCTTCGTTCGGGTTCGTTTTTCCGTCCCCACTCGACCAGAATTTCGCTGCGACAAGATCCAAGTCGTTTATTGTCAAGGACTTCCGGATTCATGAGGCTTGCGAAATCGGATCCAAATCGGGTTCGTTTTGCAATTTGAGCGTTCTTCGCCGGTCCGCTCCGGAGTCGGAACGCGTTGGGACGCCTGCAACATGACGCCGATCCGGTCGGGGCCTGCGATGGCTTGATGCTCCCGATTGTCAATGAGCCGGGGTGAAGCCAGAACGCTCCACCCCGGCTCATAGTATCGCGAGGACCCCCGCCCCCGATCATCGGTGCGGGGCCGCTCCTGCGTGTCCTTCGGGGAGGATTAGCTGCGATCCTTGATTGCCTCGCCGGTGTCCTTGACCTTCTGTCCGACGGCGTGGCCGACTTCCGAGGCCTTCTCGCTCGCGGTGCGGGCACCGCTCTTGGCCTTCTCGGCGGCGTCGTTCGCGAGGTCCTTGGCCTTATCGCCGGCGTCGTGGGCGACGTCCTTGACCTTCTGCCCGGCGTCCTTGATCCCGTCCTTGATCTTGTCGGCGGTGTCGCCCATGGCTGAATCTCCTGGCGTTGAGGTCGGAGGCATGGGGGGCCGACCTGGCCACCCCTCGACCTTCCCAGACGCAAGGCGCGTGCCGGATCAGAAGCGGTGGTCCCGGTCAGAAACCTCTCACGTCAGAGAATGAGTAGGCGACCGGGGCGACCGATGCGTCAAACGTTATAGGTGGTGCTGGCGGTCGTCCCGCCGCGCCCGGTCCAGTTGGTGTGGGAGAACTCGCCGCGGGGCTTGTCGGTCCGCTCGTAGGTGTGGGCCCCGAAGAAGTCTCGCTGGGCCTGGAGCAGGTTGGCGGGCAGGTTCTCGCAGCGATATCCGTCGTAGTAGGCCAGGGCCGCCGAGATGGAGGGCAGGGGGATGCCCTGCAGGGCCGCGGTGGCGACCACTCGCCGCCAGCCGGCCTGGGCCTTGTCGATCTCGGCCTGGAAATAGGGGTCGAGAAGGAGGTTCGCCAGATGCGGGTCGCGGTCGAACGCCTCCTTGATCTTGCCGAGGAAGGCGCTGCGGATAATGCAGCCGCCCCTCCACATGAGGGCGATCCCGCCGTTGTTCAGCTCCCAGCCCGAGTCCTGGGCCATGGCCTTCATGAGCGCGTAGCCCTGGGCGTAAGAGATGATCTTGCTGGCGTAGAGGGCCATCTCGATGTCGTTCACGAAGCCCTCGGCCTGGCCCTCGAACTTCGGGGAGGGGCCGGTCAGGACCTTGGATGCGGCCACGCGCTCGTCCTTCTGGGCCGAGAGGCACCGGGCGAACACGGCCTCGCCGATGAGCGTGAGCGGCACGCCGAGGTCGAGCGCCGAGGTCACGGTCCACTTGCCCGTGCCCTTCTGCCCGGCCTTGTCCAGGATCAGGTCGACCATGGGCTTGCCGGTTTCGGGGTCGGTGTAGCCGAAGATGTCGCGCGTGATCTCGATCAGGTAGCTGTCGAGCGCGCCCTGGTTCCACTTCGCGAAGACCTCGTGCAGGGCCCCGGCATCGTAGCCGAGCAGCCTGCGCATGAGGTCGTAGCTTTCGCAGATGAGCTGGATGTCGCCATACTCGATGCCGTTGTGGACCATCTTCACGTAGTGGCCCGCCCCTTCGGGGCCGACCCAGTCGCAGCAGGGGGTGCCGTCGCCCACCTTGGCGGCGATCGCCTGGAAGATCGGCTTGACCGCGGGCCACGCGGCGGGGTCACCGCCGGGCATGATCGACGGCCCCTTGAGAGCGCCTTCCTCTCCGCCCGACACGCCCGTGCCCACGAACAGCAGCCCTTTTTCCTTCAGGGCCTTGGTCCTGCGGGTGGTGTCGGGGTAGTAGCTGTTCCCGCCGTCGATGAGGATGTCGCCGGGCTCGAGCAGGGGGGCCACCTCGTCGATCACGGCGTCGACCGGGGCGCCGGCCTTGACCATGATCATGACCTTGCGCGGGGCCTTCAGCGACGCGACCAGATCCTCGACCGTGTGGGCGCCGACGATCTTCTTCCCCTTGCCGCGGCCGTTCACGAAGTCGTCCACCTTCGACGTGGTCCGGTTGAAGACGGCCACGGTAAACCCGTGGGATTCCATGTTCAGGACGAGGTTCTCGCCCATCACGGCGAGCCCGATCAGTCCCATATCGGCGGTCGGTGCGGCAGCCATCGCAGGAGTCTCCGAGAGAGTTGTCGTGAAGCGGCGGATTGTACCAGACCGCCCCCCGGTCGTCACTCGCCAGGCGACCCTCGGCAGCCGGGCGCGAAATGCCCATAGATGTGACGATCTGGCATTGCCTTCCGGCGGCCCCGCCCTCTTCACTTCGCCCGGCTCTTGTGAGAGCGACGAGGCTCGCCCCTCAGACCTTTCGGTTCCCGATGACCGGCTTGCCGTCGGTCATCTTCCCCCGGAATTGCTCGCCCCTGGCGCCCAGGCGGACCTTGGCGGTGCGCCCTCCGGGGAAGATCAAGGTGTAGACGTCCGCGCCGTCCTTTCTCCAGAGCATGCCGGGCACGCTGGCGCCGCCCCCGGCATCAATCCGGATGTTCATGGTCCGCACCTTCTCGCCCTCCAACGTCCGGTCGCCGATGGCAATGCTCCACTGGCCGGTGATCTTGTCGTTCGGAGGGGGTTCCTTGACCTGAGGGCGGGCGACTTTCGGGGCCGAGGCGCGAAGTTCGGCGTCCACCGCCTCGGCCTCCGCGATCTTGCGGGCCTTGGTGTAGTCGAGTTTCGCCGTCTCCCGTGCCTTGCGAAGGGCGAGGTTCGCCGCGAAGATCTCCGTGTCGTAATCCTTGCGGGCCTTGGCCACCAGGGCCTCGGTCGGCAGAGTGCGGTCCTGGACGAAGGCGTTCTTCACGGCCTCGAGCTTCTTCAGGGACGCCAGGTCCGCCTTCGCCGCCACCTCTTCGATCTTGGCCTCGATCGCCTTTTCGAGCTTCGTCCTGGCCGCTTCGATTCTCGCGCCATGGGCGCTCCGTGCCTTGTCGAGGGTCGCCTTGATGGCATCCGACTGCCTCGCCTCGGCGGCTCTCGGGGTCAGGACAGCGGTTGTGGCCAGGACGAGAACGAAGAGGAGCCTCATCGCGCGGAATCTCCGGGAACTTCATCGAGGATCTGGCGACAGCCTTGTCGTTACAAGGTCTGAGCCTATCGCTCGGGGTTGGTCTCCTCAAGAGAATTTCGGGACGGTCCAGCCGGTCGGGACTCCGCTTCGAGTTCGGAAGGCGATTCGAGCGGGGGATCGAGTCGAGCGGCACGAAACTCGGCTCGCCAGGCACGCCAGTAGGCCCGGAATCGCTCGGCGAATGCGCTCGGGGTCTGGTCGTACAGGACACGCCCCAGGTCCATGGCCTCCCGGCCGAGTTCGGCGCGGCGAGTGTCGATGCGGGGTTGAAAAGGTGACGCCAGTTCGCCGAGCGTGAGACCGAGGACGGCGAGGTCGTGGTCGTCGCCCAAGGTCTCGGCAAGGCGCCGGGCGAGTTCGATCCTGGGGCGAGTGAATCCGGGCC
Source organism: Planctomycetales bacterium (assembly GCA_031411935.1). Classification (GTDB taxonomy): domain Bacteria; phylum Planctomycetota; class Planctomycetia; order Isosphaerales; family Isosphaeraceae; genus JAQGHR01. The sequence continues at coordinate 7,883 of JANOBY010000767.1, forward strand.
GGATGGGCCTGAGCACCTCCAGCGCGTACCACAGATCCTTCACTCGCTTCCGCCATTCGTGGAGGGATTCGTCGGTGGGTGCGTCGCTCGCCTGGTGAAACCCCACGAGCCCCTGGCGGTAGATTCGTTTGAGGCCCAGTGCGAAGGCGTCCCATCCGTCGCGACGGATCTTCCAGCGCTTCACGTCGGAGTGAGCCCGGGCGAGGATCGCGGATGTGGTCGAAAGCCTCTCGCCCTCGTCGAGCAGGGCCTCTTTAGCGGACATCTTGCGCTGAACGAGGAACTCGCGGGCCGCCGAGATGGAAGCGGTCTGCCCTCCCTCGCCTTGACCCTGGACCAGGCGATCCAGGGTCTGAATGAGCACCTCGGCATCGCGGACCTCCGAAAGAGGCCGACCGGCATCACGGAACCGCAGATTCTCTCGGGTGGAGAGGTCGCGTCCCAGACCGTCACTGGCCAGGCGGATCAAGGCCCGGACCCTCTTGAATTGCTTCCTCGCGGTATGGACAGCGACGTCGAAGCCCGTCTCCTCACCCCGCTCCAGGGCATCTATTGCCTTATCCATCTGGGTACGCGCGATCCGGCGAATCCCCCTGGCCGCCGTCTCCTCGGGCTTGATCCGCACTCCCATGGCTGCTTCCCTCACCAAACGGTTTTTGCATCGCTAGGGGGATTCCCTTCGCGTCATTTTAGGGGCGAAGGACCGCCACCGCTATCGGTGAGGGACGCCTCAGGAAACCCGGTGTCATTCGGACCGAGACGCCGCCTCCAGCCTTTCCGCCGGGCTGACCTCGTTGGCGGCCTGGACGATGTTGTTGGCCATCCCCCGGAAGATGAACCAGTGGAGCGGATAGAGTGCGTACCAGTAGAGCCTGCCCCAGAGGCCGGACGGGTTGAAGTATGCCGTCTGGGTGAGCGTGGAACCCGCCGCATCGGCTCGCGGCTCGACCAGGAATTCGAGCCAGGCGTCTCCGGGGACGATCATCTCGGCGTGCAGGAGCAGGCGACGACCGGGCACGAAGTCCTCGACCCGCCAGAAGTCGAGCGCGTCGCCCACGAACACACGGACCGGGTCTCGCCGCCCGCGACGGAGCCCCACGCCCCCGATCGCGCGATCCATCCATCCGCGGATCACCCAAAGGGGATCGGCGTAGTACCACCCAACATCCCCGCCGATCCGCCTCACCCGGTCGAAAAGCTGCTCGTCGGGCACTCCGGTGGGGACCACCTGGCGATCGTGGATCGGGAAGGTCGAAGGGTCGAACCGCGAGCCCGGACGCCTCCCGCGGGTGGGCGAAGCGTTCGTCCAGCGGGTCTCGACCTCGTGACGGCGGATCTTCTCGAGAGCGAGGCTGACCGCCTCCTCGAAACCGATCGGGTCCATCGGCACGACCGCCTTGATGGCGTCCTCCTCGCAGATCGTCTCCGATTTCAGGCCCTCGATCAGGGGGAACGCGATCGAGGCCGGCACCGGCGTGACCATGTTGACCCAGTACGCCGACAATCTAGGCGTGAGCACCGGCACCACGACAACCCAACGCTTCTTGCCGAGGATCTTCGCGAACCGGATCATCATCTCCTTGTACGTGAGCACGTCGGGCCCGCCGATGTCGTAAATCTGCCCCGCGGCCTCGGGACTCTCCAGGCAGCCGATCAGGTAGGCGAGCACCGAGCGGATGGCGATCGGCTGCGTCCGGTTCGAGACCCATCGGGGGCAGACCATGATGGGCAGCTTCGAGACGAGGGCCCGGATCATCTCGAAGGAAGCGCTTCCCGAGCCGATGATCATGGCGGCCCGGAGTTCGGTCACGGGGACCGTCCCCTGCCGCAGGACGTCGCCCACTTCATGACGGCTTGTGAGGTGCTTCGAGAGCCGTTCGCTGCGGCGGCCGAGCCCTCCCAGGTAGAGGATCCGTTTCACGCCGGCCGCGGCCGCGGCCCTCGCGAAGTTCGCGGCGGCCACATTATCCCGGTCGGCGAACGACCCCTCGCCCGCGCCCATTGAGTGGACCAGGTAGAAGGCAGCCTGGCAACCGTCGAGCGCAGGGGCGAGCGTCGATTCGTCGAGCACGTCGCCCGCCACGACCTCCACGCGAGGTTCCCACCCACGGCCTCGCAACCGCTTGGGGTCTCGGACCAGGCATCGCACCCGGTAGCCCTTGGCGAGCAGTTGCGGGACCAGGCGGCCACCGATGTATCCGGTGGCGCCGGTCACCAGGATCAGGTCTCCGGTCATCGCGGCGAGTCCTTCGTTCGGCGAGAGAGCAAGGCGGCGAGCATGCCCCGCGGCTCCAGACGGAACGGGGCCAACTTGAACCGTCGCGAAAGCCAGTTCGGCGCGAGCCCTTTGCGGAGCCTCCCCACGCGATGCCCGCCGATCTCCAGAAGCAGCTCCAGGCCCGCCTCGTCCAGTCGCGGCTCGACCTGCCGGAGCGTTTCCAGGGCCAGGGGGAGTTTGGAGCGAAGGGCCAGGGCGGACTTCACGTCGGGCACCGCCAGGATGATCCTCTCGCCCTCGAACCGCGCCAGGCAGGGCACCGAGTCAATCGTCAGGTCGATCTGCCCGATCAACTCGAGGCCCCGGCCGAACGGATTAGCCGCTGGCATGGTCGCGAGTGCGGATCTTCAGCACCCCGTTCATCTTCCACTTGGCGTGGGTCGCATCGGCCGAGGCGCTGCTGGGGATGAGCAGCTCGAAGTTGTCGAATTCGTAGGTGATTTCGGCGCCACGCCCGGTCAGGACCTCGTAGAGTCCAATCGCCAAATCGGGCCAGGTCTTCGTGTCGTGCGAGACGGTTTCGGTCGCCATGGATTCAGGCTCCTGTGGGTGTTGATGATCCCTCTATAGTCACTATAGGCCCGCGATCAGAGGGACCACCCGGATTTCGCAGGTCCCATGCGATGGAGAAACCTCTGGCATCTGCAAGCGTGATCGTCTTCAATCGTGTTGGAGCCGAGCCCTCGGCGTTATGCGTAAGCCCCCTCCACAGCGCTTTCTCCAGGACGACGCTCATGTCCGACCAGCCCAGGAATCCCCACGCGCCGGGACGTCGCCAGTTCCTCCGCGCGGGGCGAGACGCGGCCCTGGCCCTGGGCGGGTTCGGGCTTGCGGACCTGCTTGCACTCAAGGCCAAGGCCGAGGACGTGCCGGGCCTGCTCACGGGGAAATCCGTGATCTTCCTGTTTCTCCACGGGGGCCCCAGCCAGTTCGAGACGTTCGACCCGAAGATGAACGCCCCCGAGGGCATCCGAAGCGCCACCGGAGAGATCGCGACACGCCTCCCCGGGGTAACCTTCGGCAGCTCGTTCCCTCGGCTCGCGTCGATGGCCGACCGGCTCACGATCGTCCGCTCGTTCGTGCCCGGCGACGCCGATCACAACCTCAAGCCGATCGTTGGAAAAGACACCTTCGGCGCCAACCTCGGCTCGGTCTATGCCCGCGTGGCCGGGGCCAATCATCCGGTCACGGGGCTGCCCACGAATGTTGTGTTGTTCCCCCGCGCGGTGGATCCCGACACCCAGCCGGGCACGATGGCCTTCGGTCGCTTCTCCGCCACCGGGCCGCTCTCGGCCGCCGATGCCCCTTACGAGCCCAGCCTTTCGGCGGAGAACCCGGACGACCTCAGGCTCTCCATCCCCTCGTCCCGTCTCGGCCAGCGCCGGCAACTGCTGGCCAGCCTCGACGCCTACGCCCGCGCCCTGGACCGGGCACCCGCGACCGAGGGCATCGAGGGGCTTCGCGATCAGGCCTATCGTCTCCTCGGCGGAGGGCTGGTGGACGCCTTCGACCTGACCCGCGAGGACCCGCGGCTCGTCGCCCGATACGACACCGCGCCCCTGATCGACCCCAACTCGATCAGCAAGAAGTGGAACAACCACAAGAACTACGCGGACAACGCCCGGTCGCTCGGCAAGCTTTTGCTCCTGGCACGCCGCCTGTGCGAAAGAGGGTGCGGATTCGTGACCGTCACGACCAACTTCGTGTGGGACATGCACGCCGACATCAACAACGCCACGATGAAAGAGGGCATGGGCTACATGGCCCCCCCGCTCGACCACGCCCTGGGGGCCTTCCTGGACGACCTGCATGCCCGAGGGTTGCAGGACAAGATCCTTCTCGTGGCCTGCGGGGAGATGGGGCGAACGCCCCGGATCAATGCCAACGGCGGGCGCGACCACTGGGGAGGCCTTGGCCCGCTCCTGCTGGCCGGCGGGGGGCTGCCCGGGGGCCGCGTGATCGGTCGATCGAGCCGCGACGGATCGAGCCCGCAATCCGAGCCGGTCACCGCGAAGAATCTGATCGCCACGCTCATGCACACCATGTTCGACGTGGGGCAGCTTCGCCTGCTCTCGCGCCTTCCTCGCGAGTTCTCGCAGACCATGGCAAGCTGGGAACCGATCCCGGGGTTGCTCAGTTGACGGATTGCGGGCTCGCCCGGCATCGGTACGATGAGCCTCAATGGTCCCTCTCCTGCGTTGATGAGGATGCTCTCATGCTTTCGCTCGTGCTCATCGCCGGCCTCGGCCAGGCCGTTGCCGGTACGTCCGTCGATAAACCGGTCTCGTCGGCGGTGCTTCGCGAACAGGCCGCCCGGTGCCGGTCGATCCTGAAGAGGAGCATCGTCGATTTCTATCTGCCCGCGAACGTCGATATCGAACGCGGCGGTTACTACGAGTTCTCCCGCGACAGGGCGTTCGTCCCCGGAGGGGAGAAATTCCTCGTCATGCAGAGCCGACAGCTCTGGTTTTTCAGCAAGCTGGCGGCCGAGGGGATCGAGCGGGAGGCCTCGCTGCCCGCGGCCAGGTGGGGTTTTGCCTTTCTCCAGAAGATGCACGACCCGGTTAACGGCGGGTATGTCGCGAAGGTTACCGACGAGGGTGCCCCAACGGACTCGCGTAAGCATCTTTACCTGAACAGTTTCGCCCTTTACGCACTGGTGGCCTACCATCACGTCTCGAACAACAACGAGGCGTTGGAAGCCGCGAAGGCGTTGTTCAAGGTGCTGGACGCGAAGGCCCACGACGCGACGAACGGCGGATACCACGAGTTCTTCACGAACGACTGGAAGCCGATCACCGATCCGTCCGAGCCCGGCTTCGTGGGGGCGATCGGCGTGAAGACGTATAACACCCATCTCCACCTGCTCGAATCCTTCACGGACCTCTATCGCGCCTGGCCCGACCCGACGCTGCGCTCGCGGCTGACCGAACTGCTGGGGATCGTCACGAGCACGGTCCGGTTGCCGTGGGTTGGCTGCAACGTGGACGCGTGGCATCCCGACTGGCGCGTGGTGGACTCCTCGACGAATCTCAGGGCCAGCTACGGCCACGACGTGGAGTGCGCCTGGCTGGCGCTCGACGCCGCGGAGGCCCTGGGGATCGCGCTTCCGACCCTGCGAAGCTGGGCCGACGCCCTGTGCGACTACAGCTTGAAGTATGGTTATGACGCGAAAAACGGCGGGTTCTTCTACGCGGGGCCTCTGGGCAAGCCGGCCGACGACACGAAGAAGGAATGGTGGGTCCAGGCCGAGGCGATCGTGGGGACGCTCACGCTTTATCGCGAGACCGGCCGCAAGGAGTACTACCGCGCCTTCGCTGGCACGCTCGACTTCGTGGAGAAGCATCAGATTCGCAAGGAAGGCGGCTGGTACGCGGCGAGGAAGAGCGATGGATCGCCGTTGAACGACACGATCAGCTCGCCCTGGCAGTGCGCTTATCACAATGGTCGGGCGCTCATCCTGGCGGCGAAGCGACTCGACGCGATGGCCTCGGCCGCGTCGCAGTGATTGGAGATGGACGCTCCGATCGGATAAACTCGTCGTCTCTTCCCTTGCATCGCATCCGTCGAAACCAGGAGCCGTCGGCCCAATGGAATGTCTCGGCCCCGAGTGTGCCACCTTGCTGATCGAGTGGCTCAAGACGCGCACCGCGGAAGCTCCAGGCGAATCGCCTGGCGCACGCCCGGCGAGCCAGAGGTCGCTCTTCGCCGCGAGCCCGTACCAGGAAGACGCGCCCGCGATCCGCACGCCCAGCGAGTTTCAGGGGGCGGTGGAGCACCTGGATTACGCGATCTTCCGCCGTTATGAGAACCAGCTCACGCGGGCCGAACGGGCGAGGCTGGACAACACGATCGACAACGCCCTGTTCAAGGTCGAGCGTTACGTCAAGTCGCTGCCTGATGTGGAACAGGACGATGCGCAGAGCCGCTGCATCGCTCTGCGGGAGGCCGTGATCACCGGGCGAGAGCGGGCCGAGCGGATGCGTACCCAGGCCAAGCGGGCGGACCTGAAGCTCGCCCAGCTCGGCACCCTCACGCCCGAGGGGTTCGAGGAGTTCGTGGCCGAGGTGTTCGAGGCCATGGGCTACACCGTGGATCGGGTCGGGGGCAGCGGCGACGAGGGGGCGGACCTTCGCGTGGCCAAGAAGGGACTTCGGGGCGTGGTCCAGTGCAAATATTTCTCCCGGGGCGTGGTGGGATCGCCCGAGCTCCAGAAGTTCCTGGGCACGGTTCATCATACGAAGAGTCATAAAGGATTCTTTGTCACCACGCGGACGTTTACCCTGGCCGCCGAGAAGTTCGTGGCCGACCACCCCATCGAGCTGATCGACGGGCCTCGACTGGTTGAGTTGGTGCACGACGCGATGGGCCCGGGGGCCAAGCGCGAGCCCGAACCGGTGTGGTTCTGAGGAGACGTTTCGCCGCCCTTCTCCTGCGGAAACGCAAGAATCGGCGTCACGGGCGCGGTACTTGCTCGATACCCATCTTGGCGTGTCTTAAGTTGAATGTGGGGGGCGACACTCGATCGCCCGGTGACTTGCGAAGTTGCTTGACCGGGGTCCACGGAGCCGGTACGTTGACCTTGCACGGAGAGGATTTCGTGCCTCCAATTCTGACCCCGGCCAAGGAGGGTTTCATGTCTGCCCGCGAGCAAGACGCCTCGTTTGTTGCGCTGGAGCTGCCCGCCGAGTTCGAAGGGCTGGACGGGCTGATCCAGGCGGATCTCCAGGCGGTTGTGGCCATGCTGGCCCAACGGGCCCACGAACGTCTCTTCCTCTCCCGGCGCGAGTTTCGCGAACTTCAGGCCAAACTCTGGAATGGCCTGGCCGATGCCGTGAACCACGCTGCCGCACCGCTGTCGGTCCAGAATCGCTGAGCCACGTCTGCTTCGCCCATTTCCTTCCCCTTCACCTGGCGATTCATGCCGAAGATCGTCCTGGGCGTGACCGGTTCCGTGGCTTCCGTGCGGACGCCTTCCCTCTTCAAGACGTTGACCGATCTGGGGCACGAGGTCCGCGTGGTCGCGACCGAGCCCTCGCTGCACTTCTTCGACCCGCTCGAACTGGTCCATCCCGGTTCGCACGTCTCTCCCCTTTATCGCGACCGCGATGAGTGGCCCTCCACGCGTTGGGAGCGTGACGATCCCGTACTCCACATCGAATTCCGCCGATGGGCGGACATCCTGGTGATTGCCCCGCTCGATGCCAACACCCTGGGCAAGATTGCTCTGGGGCTGTGCGACAACTTCGTGACATGCCTGTTCCGCGCCTGGGATTTTTCCAGGCCGGTCATCCTGGCCCCGGCCATGAACACGTTGATGTGGGAAAGCCCCGTGACGCGCAGGCACCTCCGAACGATGCTGGAAGACCACGGAGACGGCGAGCATCCCCCGACCTGGCGGCTCGACGAGGTCGATCAGATCTTTGCACGGCACGCGTCCGGGATCGTGATCGTCCCCCCGCAATCCAAGCGGCTCGCCTGCGGAGACGTCGGAACGGGCGCCATGGCCGAGGTGCGCGAGATCGCCGAGACGGTCCTGCGGTTCTCCTGAGGCTGGACGTCCTGCGAAGCCGGAACGTCTCAGGGACGGCCGATGCGTGGCCTCCGGCGTATCAATGCGATCAGGCACACCAGGCAAGGTAGGAGCCCGATGGCCGTCATCAAGCGGCCCGTCGAGAAGCCGTCACGGGCGATCGCCGACCAGGTGGCCGAGGCGAACACGCAGGCGGTGCCCACGAAGGCCGCGATCATCCTCGACGCGGCCACACGCTCGTTTCGGACGACCGCCGAGCTGATCAGAAGGGCCGCCACGACCAGGTCGGGGATGAGATACGGATGGACGAACCTCCCCGCGACCGCGTTGCCCGCTTGCCACAGGAGGATGAGGCCGCCAAGGCCCTTCGCCGCGAAACGGCAGGCCCTCGCCGTCATCCTCGCCTGACCTTGTAGCCGATCGCCAGCAATGCCGCCTCGGCCTTCGCCAGGTGGTCCCCCTGGAGCTCGATGGCGTGGTCCTTGACGGTGCCCCCGGTCCCGCACTTGGCTTTCAGGGTGGCCGCGAGCGCGATCAGGTCGTTGCCCTCGGGATCGAGGTTCGTGACCGTGGTCACGACCTTGCCCTTGGGGCGCTTCTCCATGCGGAGCCTGGCGGTCTGCGTCCCGGGCGGGGTCCGGACGGTCTCGACCACCGCCGGCGGGCATGAGCATTCGCCCTCCGGCTTCCCGCATCGGTCGCATGTCGGCGGACGGTCCCAGGCGGTCCCGGCGAAGAGTCGGCCCACGTCGCGTCACTCCGAGGAATAGCGAGGATAGAGGGAGATGCCCAGGTTCGCCCGCTTCGCATAGAGGAATTTAAGGTGATAGTCGAGGTGGCTCACATACCCCGCCAGCAGCTTGGCCAGGGTCTTCGGGCCGTCCTCGGTGTGCAGGCCCGAGCGGGCAAAGTCGCCCTCCGAGCACTTGCGGAGGATGCGGGTCATCCACACGCGATTGGCGGTGAACAGGGCCACGCCTTCGTCGATGGGCATGGACTGCGAATCGAGGCGGTCAATCCAGGCGTTCTCGTCGTAGGCCTGGAGGGTCGGGTTCTCCTGGGCGATCACTCGCTTCATCCGCTCGACCCCCACGCTGTCCGAATCGACCATGTGGGCGACCAGCTCGGCGATCGACCACAGGCCGGGGCCGGGGCGGCCCAGGCTCTGCTCGGGTGAGAGCCCCTGGCTGGCATAGGCCAGCAGCTCGGGGCCGTAGGCGTATCGCTTGATCAGGTCGGGGGCGTGGGCCATGGATCAGATCTCCTCGGGGTCATTCTTGCGCCAGATGGCCAGGTGCGGGTTCGTGTATTCGAGGAACCAGATCTCTTCCTCGACGCCCAGTTCCTCGGCGAATCGGTGGGCGACCAGGTGATTGACGATCTCGGTCGAGGCCGAAAGGAAGTCGTACTGGGGTTCGTCGACGGAACCGGGGTTGTGGAAGATGAACCGGATGACAAGGACCCGCTCATCGACGGGGCCCTGGGGCGAGAGATATCGGCCGTCCATCTCGTAGATCGAGTATCCTCGAGACGCCTGACAGATGGTCTTGATCCAGGTGTCCTCATCGAACTCCGGGTTCCTGCGGTTCCGGGCGAGGCTCTTGCGGATGAACGGGACGGAGCGGATCGCCTTCTCGTCGAAGAGATCCTCGAGCACCTCCTGAACCTTGCCGAAGTAGCCCAGCTTCTTGGGCAAGATGACTTCGTACATTCGGGCAGGCTTCGGCCCTTCAAGCTTGTAGCCCGACATCGCAGGACTCCCGAAGGTTCGTGGGGCCACCCCGAAGTGTATCCCGCATTTTGGTCTGCTCCCAGGCTCATCCCGAGATTGCCTCGGACGGTCCGAAGCGATAGAATATTGTCTATAATCTTGATGATTTTAGTGATGATTCGCAATCCGGGCCCGTCAACGCGGGCCGAGGGAGTCGCCGACGATGGACGTGGTGGCCGGCGGGAAGCCGAGCAAGGTCGAGGGGATCAAGCTCGCCAGCGAGTACCTGATGGGGCCGCTGGGCACGGAGGTCGCGGACGCCTCGACCACGCATATCACCGAGGATGCTGGGGTGGTCCTCAAGTTCCACGGGTCGTATCAGCAGGACGACCGCGATTTGAGGCTCCAGCGCAAGCGTGAAGGGCAAGAGAAGGCCTTTTCGTTCATGGTTCGTACCCGGATCCCGGGCGGCAGGATCACGGCGGGGCAGTACCTGGCGCACGACGACCTCGCCCGAACCCTGGGCAATGGCACCCTGCGGATCACCACCCGCCAGGAGTTCCAGATGCATGGGATCCTCAAGGAGGATCTCAAGGGCGCGGTCAGGCGCATCAATGAGTCGCTGCTCTCGACCCTCGCCGCCTGCGGGGACGTGGAGCGCAACGTCCTGTCCTGCCCGGCGCCCATCCGCGACGGCCTTCGCGACGCCATGCAGGAGGACTGCGACCGGTTCGCCTCGCACTTCGCCCCCCGGGCCTCGACCTACTGGGACCTGTGGCTCGACGGCGAGAAGTACGACGACGGCCTGCCCAAACCCGGCCCGATCCTCGTCCCCACGCCCGGCGATGACCCGGTCGAGCCCATCTACGGCAAGAGCTACCTGCCCCGAAAGTTCAAGACCGCGTTCGCCCTGCCGTTTGACAACTGCACCGACGTGTTCGCCAACGACCTGGGCTACCTGGCCGTGATCGAGGAAGGCCGCGTGGTCGGCTATAACGTCCTCGTAGGGGGAGGGCTCGGAACCACGCCGAGTGCCGGCAAGACCTTCCCGGCGCTGGCGTTGAGCCTCACCTTCTCGAATCGCGAGGATATCCTCAAGATCGGCGAGGCGATCGTGAAGGTCTACCGCGACCTCGGCAATCGCTCCGACCGCAAGCGGGCCCGGCTCAAATACGTGATCCACGACATGGGCCTGCCCGCCTTCAAGGCGAAGGTCGAGGAATACCTCGGTCACGACCTGCCCGAGCCCCGCGAGAACCCCGTGATCGAGGTGGACGACCACCTCGGCTGGCACGATCAGGGGGATGGCAAGGTCTTCCTGGGCCTGCCCATCGAGAACGGGCGGCTCAAGGACGACGGCACCTTGCGGCTCCTGTCCGGCCTGAAAACTTACTTCGAGACCTACGGCACCCCCGCGCGCCTGACCTGCCAGCAGTCGATCCTGCTCATCGACATCGACCCTGCGAAGAAGACCGAGATCGAGCACCTGTTGCAGGCCCACGGGATCCTCCGCGCCGAGCAGGTCTCCACCGTCCGGCGATGGTCGATGGCCTGCCCGGCGCTCCCCACGTGTGGCCTGGCCGTGACCGAGGCCGAGCGTGCCCTGCCCACGATGATGACCCAGTTCGAGGAGGCCCTGAAGACCCTGGGCCTGGCCGACGAGCGGTTCACGGTCCGCATGACCGGCTGCCCCAACGGCTGCGCCCGCCCCTACAACGCCGACATCGGCCTCGTGGGGCGATCGGCCTCCAAGAACGAGGACGGCACGAACAACGCGGGCACCTACACCGTGTTCCTGGGCGGAAGCACCCTGGGCGAGCGCCTGAACGTGATCTTCAAGGACTACGTCCCGTTCGACGAGGTCGTGCCCGAGCTCGTCCCGGTCTTCACCCGGTTCAAGGCCGAGCGCCAGCCCAACGAGCCGTTCGGCGACTTCTGCCACCGGCTGGGTGTTGAAGCCCTGGGGGGCGGGGTATCCTGAGAGGGGCGATCTCCCTCCCTCGGCCGCGGGGACCGAAACGTGCCCATCATCGTTTGCGAATGTGGGGCGTGTTTCGAGGCCCCCGAACGGAACGCGGCGAGCGTGGCCCCGTGCCCAACTTGCGGGCGTAGCAACTACATTTCCAGGGCCGAGCCGGACTTGAACGAATGGATTCCCGATCGGAATCCTGCCTATAGGGAGTTCAGCGGATACGCGACCGCCAGCCTCACGCTCGGTCTTTTCTTCTTCCTCGGACTTCCGGGGATCCCGGCGATCCTCCTGGGCTGGAAGGCGCTGCGAGACATCGCTCGGAGCGAAGGACGTGTTGAGGGCAGATCACGGGCCCTCGTGGGGATCGGCTTCGGGATGCTGGGGTGCCTCCTGCTTCTCGCCGTCCTCTGGTTAACGCCTGCGGTTGAAGCCGCACGTGAGGCGGCCCGACGATCTCAATGCAACGGCAATTTGAAGCAGATTGGGTTGGCGCTGTTCAACTATCAATCGGAATGCGGCTCATTCCCTCCCGTCGCGATCACTGACAGGACGGGGAAACCTCTGCTGAGCTGGCGAGTCGCGATCCTCCCCTTCTTCGGGGAGGAGAAGCTTTACGAGAGATTCCACCTCAACGAAGCGTGGGATAGCCCGCACAACGTTAGCCTGCTTGACCTTATGCCGAGGCTCTATGAATGCCCGACCGATGCGTCTCTGACGTCCCGGACGACCGGTTATCAGGGCGTGGACGGTCCTGCAACGGCCTTCCCATCCGACCTCCATCCGGTTCGGTTCGAGG
>JANOBY010000768.1:0-7402 GCA_031411935.1 Planctomycetales bacterium
TCGACCCGAACATGAAGAACGCGATCGACCCCGCGATCCTTCCCCACTACCTCAACGACATGATCGCCCGGATGCTCGCGGGTGTGGGGCCCGCGGGCCGTCCCGTCTTCCTGAAGCTCGTCTACCACGGACCGAAGGCCATGGAAGAGCTCGTCCGGTATGACCCTCACCTCGTGGTCGGGATCCTCGGAGGGTCGGCCGGGACCACGCTCGACGCCTTCCAGATGCTCGCCGACGCCCAGAAGTATGGAGCGCGGGTCGCCCTCTATGGACGCAAGATCAACAACGCCGAGAATCAGCTCGCGTTCGTCCAGTTCTTGAGGCTGATCGTCGATGGCGTGATCTCCCCGGTCGAGGCGGTGAAGGCCTATCACGCGGTCCTCGGCAAGCTCGGCGTGAGGCCTCATCGTTCGCTCGAGGACGACCTCAAGTCCCAGTCGGCCGTGATGAGCTATGGCGGGACTTCCTCCTCGGTGGTCGTGCCGGAAATGCCCGCGAAACCGGCTGCCAGTCCCATCGCATGTGCCTGCCAGAATCTCCGTGCGCAGACCTTGCCGGTATCCGCGAAACGAGAATCACCCTCGTCCAACGGGCACTCATTTCCGACGAAGCCCGACGGCTTGCCGGACTTCTCCCGGATGGATGTCGCGCAGAGGTTGGCCTATCACCGCAAGCGACTCGGGCTTGGCGTGGGTTGATCGCGAGGCGCTCGGCCCGAGTCGCAAGGGGCGTCGGATCGGCCTGATCGTTCGTCCTGACTTCCATCAATCGCCGCGAGAGAGTTCAACCGCAGACACGCCCTCGATCCGGTTCAACTCCCCGACCAGCTCGATCGGCGAGCTGCCGCCTCGCAGTCGCACCGAGTAACAAAGCTCCAGGGCGGCCCCCTTCTTCCCGGTGCAGGCCGAGAGTAGCCGTTGTCGGGCGAGCACCGAGTGGAAAACCGCCTCGACGGCTGCCCGGGCCAGCCCTCCCTGCTCGATCTTCAACCTCAGCGTGGCGGTGTCTCGCCCCCAGCTCTCGTGCCGATGAGGCGGCCAGAGGAACGGGGAGGCGATGACCAGGAGCAGCAGTCCGATCATCCCGACGAGCAGGTGATTGGCCCCCGCCGCCATGCCCATGACCACGGCGAAGATGACGAACGCCGTGTCCTGGGTGTCCTTGACCACTGTCCGAAATCGTACGACCGAGAGTGCGCCGACGAGGCTGAACGCCCTCGCCACGTTGTCGCCGATGACCTGGGTCGCCATGGCGATCAGCCCGGCCAGGAGGATCAGGGTGACCTCGAAGGTCGGCGGGGTCGATTCGCCTCGCCGCGCCCACCGATAGATTCCGGCGACCGCCACGCCCAGGGCGATCGCGGCACCGATCCTCCAGAAGAGGAGCCAGGCGGGGTCGCTTGAGGCGTTCGAAAGCGAGTTGTTCAACCAGATTGGCATGCTCTCGGAGCTCCGAAAACGCAAGCGAGGATCCATTGTCGCATCATTGATGCTTCGAGCACTCAGGGCTCAATCGTGACTTCACGGCCAGGGCGATCTCACATGATTTTGCGTGGCGGATCGCATCTCATTGAGGCCCCTTGACTCTTTTCCCTCGTTGGGATCGATGGACACAACTTCATCCCTCAGGCCCCCGAGGGGCCGAAACTTGAGACATGAAGACCCGGGCAAGCGAATCTGCAGGTCCTTATCGATCAACTTAGCGATGGATTTGATGCTCAGAAAGAGCCGATGGGAAGACTCGCGCGTCGGTACGCGGGCCTTCCCACTTTAGCGTTATTCTCGTTCAAACCGTACGAAGAATCTTCTTGGAATGCGAGGATTGTGTGAAGGCGTACGGGCTTGTCGAGCTCGATGGTTATCGATCGAGGCCTCTCGCTCAGCGGGCGACCGGCTTTGCGGGGATGATCCGGACGGCCGGGATGGCCTGGCGGGCGTTCTCGATCTTCTCGCCTTCGCCTTTCAAGGCTTTTTCGATGGTCCGGAGGTCGGCGTCGTCGAGCTTCCGGCCCGCCTTCTTGAGCATCGAGAGGAAGTGGCCGATCTCCTCGGGGGCGGCGGGGTAGCCGATGTTCCCGTTGGGGCCGTCGCTGTTGATGATCGCCTCGCCCTTGGAGTCGAGGATGACGGTCCAGGGGATGCCGCCGCTGGTCTCCTTCCGGAATCGATCGACCACGTCCTTGGCGTTGAGCATGCGATCCACGTCGATCTTCAGGTCGATGAAGTCCTTGGCCATGATCGGGGCGATGTCCTCGCGGGCGAGGAAGTCGTCGAGCTTGTGGCACCAGCCGCACCAGGGCGCTCCGAAGTGCAGGAGGATACGCTTGTCCTCGCTCGAGGCCTTTGCCAGCGCCTCCTCCACCAGCTTGGTCGCCGAGATCTTCTCGGGGGCCCATTCGCTCAGGAACGCCTTGACCTTCTTCGGGTCGTGGTGATCCCCCTCTTCCAGCGGGTCGGTCTTCTGGCGGGTGAGGATCTTGCCGTCGGCCGCCATGACGGTCAGGAAGGGGAAGCCCACCCCGGTGAGGTCGCCCGAGCACTCGGCGAGGAGAGCCTCCGCGTTAGGGGCCTTCGTGTCGACCATGACGAGTTGATAATCCTCGCTCAGGATCTTGCGGATCTCGGGGTCGGACTTGAACAGCTCGTGGAGCTTGTGGCACCACCCGCACCAGTCGCCGCCGAACATCACAAGGAGTCGCTGATTGTCGCGCCCGGCCTTCAATCCGGCGGCACGGATCTGCTCGCGGGCGTCTGCCTTGATGTCGTAGATCGACGCCTTGGCCTTGGTGGGCTTCTCAACCTTGGCCGCTTCCTGAGCCCGCGAGGCCGCGGGCAGGAGTCCGAGGGCCATCGCGAGCGCGATTCCAACCGAGAATCTCATCAGCCTTGCTCCTGTTCGAGGTTTCAGGATGTCTGGTTCGTCAGCATATCGGGCGTGGTCGATGGCGGCAATCTGCGGAAGGGCGGGGCCGGGATGTGGTGATGAATTGTGGTCACGGCGATTCCGGGTGAATGGGTTCGTTTATCGTCCCGAGGCCTAAAATTGGGTTCGTTTTGGGTTCGTTTTTCGCCTGAGGCCGTCGAAAATCTCCATGATGTTCGCCTGAATAAAAGTGTAAACTCTTTCTGTTAAAGCACATTCGAAGGATGGCGGGTCGGGAGGCCGGGAGCCAGATTGGGTTCGTTATGCAAAATCATGTTTTCGCGCTGCACGGCTTCCTTCGATAGGCTTCCGTGCCCGTCCCGATGGTCTCGATTCTTGATGAGTCGGTGTGCAGCAGAAAGACCTCCCTCCCCGCGATACTATCGAAGGGATCCCGTCTGCCGATCGTCCGGAAGCCGGTCCTTGCACCAAGATCCGCGGACTCCAAGTGGTCGCTTCCGCCGCACCAATAACTCACCCCCACTGGCGAATAGTCCAGCGCATGACACAATGGAGTCACAGGAAACCAGTCCTCTGGAGCACATTTGACGATGGACACCGTGTTTGACGACCCGGCCACCAAACCTTTTCACATCAAGGAGACCATCATCAATGGCACTCCCGGCTACGGGGCGTTGGCCATCTCGCTTGCCCTGATGGCCCTCGGGGCGGTCATCGGGATCTATGCGATCTCGATCAAGGTGGGCATCCTCATCATTCCCGCTGGCCTCATCGGCCTTGTGGGCTTCCTCGGGCTGATCGGGCTTTTCACCGTGAACCCGAACGAGGGGAAGGTCCTCCAGCTCTTCGGTTCTTACAAGGGGACCGTCAAGACCACGGGGCTCTGCTGGGCCAACCCGTTCGTGAGCAAGCACCACGTCTCGCTCCGCGTGCGGAACTTCGAGAGCGAGAAGCTCAAGGTTAACGACCACTCGGGCAACCCGATCCAGATCGCCGCGATCGTGGTCTGGAAGGTGATCGACACGGCCGAGGCACTCTTTCACGTCGAGAATTACGAGAACTTCGTGCGGATCCAGACCGAGGCCGCGCTGCGGAACCTTGCCACTCGCTATCCGTACGATGCCCACCACGACGGCGAGATCTCGCTTCGTAGCCACACCGCCGAGATCGCCGAACACCTCAAGACCGAGATCCAGGATCGCCTCACCCAGGCCGGAGTGATGGTGATCGAGGCCCGGATCAGTCACCTCGCCTACGCCCCGGAAATCGCGGGCGTGATGCTCCAGAGACAGCAGGCGAGCGCCGTCATCGCGGCCCGTTCGATGATCGTCGAGGGCGCGGTGGGGATGGTCGAAATGGCCCTGGAGATGCTGTCCAAGAAGGAGATCGTGGAACTGGACAATGAACGCAAGGCCGCGATGGTCTCCAACCTCTTGATCGTGCTCTGCGGCGATCGCGGGACCCAGCCGACGGTCAACGCGGGCACGTCTGCCTGACCAGGGACCATGCGTGGCGGCGAGCGAATGACTCGCCGCCACGCCCGGCGGAAGTCAGCCCTTCGGGATGTCGATCCAGGTTCGGTTCGCGTGCGAGTCGAGGACCGCGTCGGCGACGATCTGAGAGTTCAGCCCATCGACGAAGCTGGGCACCGCGGGACGCTTCTCGACGATGGCCGAGATGAACTCCCAGGCCAGGTCATAGCGGAACACGGTGGCCGGCTTGCCCTCGCTCGGGTTGCGGGGGCTGCCGGCGGGCTTGAGATACCGTTCGGGGACGGGCACGGGGGCGAGGTCCTGCCCCGTCTTGCCCAGCAGGATCACGTTCGGCTCGTGGAGCCGGTAGACCGCCGAGCCTTCCGACCCGTTGACCTCGGCCCACTCGTGGCCAAAACCGTCGCGATGGTAGCCCTTGGCCAGGGTGGTGCCTTCCCACACGCCGGTGGCCCCGGACTGAAATTCGCCGATGAGGGCCGACCAGTCGTCCACGTTCGACGGGGCGCAATCCTTCCCGTCGCTCGTCTTGTCGCGGGGGGCAAATCGTGCGATGGCCCCGCACACGCGCTCGATGGGACCCATCAGGTCGATCGCGAAGTCGATCCGGTGGATCGTCATGTCGAACAGGTCCCCGGCGCCGGCGAGGTCCTTGTATTGTCGCCAGCCCCAGCTCGTCTCGGGCAGGTCGAGGAACCTCTGCGAGCGGAAGTGCCGGGGCGTGCCCAGGGCCCCCGAGGTGATCAGGTGCTTGAGGTAGATCATCGACGGGGCGAAACGATAGGTGAACGCGGTCATGTGCACCACGCCGGCCTTCTGGCACGCCTCGGTCATCTCGCGGACCTCGCCGGCGTTTCGGCCCAGGGGCTTTTCGCACATGACGTGCTTGCCCCCCTCGGCCGCGGCCACGGCCATGTCGCGATGCGTGAAGTTGGGCGTGGCGATGATCACGGCGTCGATGTCGGGGGCGGTGCAGAGCTCGTGGTAATCGGTCGTGACGCGTTCGAGTCCCCAGTCACCCATCCGCTTCGCCAGGAGGGCGGGATCGGCGTCGCAGGCCGCCACGACTTCGGCCCGAGGGTCGAGCTTCAGGCCGGGTACGTGGTGATAATCGCTGACCGCGCCTGCACCCAGGATCGCAACCCGCACCTTCTTCTCCGCCGATCCGCTCATCGCTCGCACCTGCTCGGTTGATTTTCAGGGAAAGGGGCCGCCAGAGCCCGGCTCACGCGACTTCCGCGTCGCGTCGCATGGGGCGGGAGGCCGCCATGGCGATTTGATTGAGCAAGGATAGAGAAAGGCCCACATGCTCCGCAAGCTTGACCGGTCTGACGACCCTCAGCGATGACGTCTTGAGGCTCATCAAGTTCTCGGACCGATCGAAGTACAAGGCCACGACCCACGCCCCTTCGCCCTGGATGATCCAGCCGGGCTTCTCGGAGATCGCGGTTGTGATCGAGTCGGAAAACAGGGCGCGAAGGTTACGAGGCTCATCGCCGAAAAGGGAGTAAGCCGCCGCGAACCGGGAATGGGGCTGGACGGCCACCCGCTCGCCGATCGGCCCGCCATCGAACCAGGGGAAGAGACCCTCGGGTCGGACCGCGAAGAGGGGCAAGGCCGACTCGGGTCGATAGATCGCCACCGCGGTCCCGTAAGCCTCGATCCCGGAAGGCCCATGCAACGCCATCTGGCGTCGAACGGCATGGCGGAACACGAGGACTCTCCCGCCGTGCGGCTCGCGTCTCTCGACCAGCCCCTCGGTCCGCGCGAGGGAGCCCCGCGAGAAGATCGGGAGGCGCTTCAGGTCGTCCGGGAGTGTCGCCTCGGCGGGTTGTGGCTGCAACGACAGGGCCGAAAACTCGTGAGCCTCTGCCCACGCGCCGGTCTCGTTCGCTCGGTGTTGTGCCCGGATCGAGCGAACGCCCCAGGCAAGGATCACGGCCGCGGCGAGGCCCGAGAGCAAGGCGAAGCGGAGATTGGCCTCCCGCATGGAATCGAAGGTAATCACGGCGACGGCGACCATGGCCACGAGCGAGATGACCCATCGCCAGTCTCTGGGCTCGCGCCGCCGATCCAGATAAACCACGACCGACCAGAGGGACCAGGTGAGGAGCCAGAAGGGACTCAGACCGGACGGCATGCGCGATCCCTCCGCAACACGTCACCACGAACCGGCAACCGCCGCCTTGCCATTGCGGGTACACGTTACTATCCTTCACGAATTCCCGCAACGGCCGGTTCGGCCGATCTCCGAGCAAGGTGAATCATCATGAGCAGCGGACAGCCCATCCGGGTGGCCATCGTCGGCCTCGGGTTCGGAGCCGAGTTCATCCCCATCTACCAGGCCTACCCGGGCGCCGAGATCTCGGCCATCTGCCGCCGGAATCGGGCCGAGCTGGACGCATGCGGCGACCGCTGGGGCATCGCGAAGCGGTACACGACCTTCGAGGAGGTCCTGTCCGATCCCGGGATCGACGCCGTCCACATCAACTCGCCGATCGCCGACCACGCCCCGCAAAGCCTCGCCGCGCTCCAGGCCGGCAAGCACGTGGCCTGCACCGTGCCGATGGCCACGTCCCTCGAGGACTGCCAGAAGATCGTCGAGGCGCAGAGGGCTTCGGGCAAGATCTACATGATGATGGAGACCGTGGTCTACAGCCGCGAATACCTGTTCGTGAAGGATCTTTACGACCGAGGCGAGCTGGGCCGGCTCCAGTTCCTCCGCGGGTCGCACCAGCAAGATATGGAAGGCTGGCCGGGCTACTGGGAGGGGCTGCCCCCCATGCACTACGCGACCCACTGCGTAAGCCCCTGTCTGGCCATCCTGGGCAAGCACGCCGAGCACGTGGTCTGCCTTGGGTCGGGCCGGATCGATGAAAAGCTCATCACGAAGTATGGTTCCCCGTTCGCGATCGAGACGGCCACGTTCGCGATGAGGGACTCGGACGTGTGCGCCGAGGTCACCCGCAGCCTCTTCAATGTGGCCCGCCAGTACCGCGAGAGCTTCGACGCCTATGGCGACAAGAAGA
>JANOBY010000769.1:0-8571 GCA_031411935.1 Planctomycetales bacterium
CCTCGGGCGGTTTGCGGAGTTGACCGTCCTTGATCAGGGGAGTGGGGTCGGCGGCGATCTCGTCCCCGGCCCGGAGGGTTTCTGCACCGGCCGCGGGGTCTTCGTCGGTCTTGCCCGCAACCACAAACCACTCGCCCGGGATGCCGTATTTGGCGTTGAGCCTGAGGGCTTCGTACGTGCCGTCCGCTTTCTTCCTCGCCACGTAGGGCTTGCCGTCCACCCGGTAGGTGGCCTTCGTGGGCACGCTCAGGAGATCCTCGGTCTGGATCTCGACCTGCGCGGTCATGCCCGGCCTGAGCTGAAGGTCGGTCGTGGTGAGCTCGATGAGTGTCGGGTAGACCTTGTTCGGATTCGCCGCCGAGGTGGGGTCGGGGAAGCCCTGGACAGACTTGACGACGCCCTCGAAGGTCTGTTCGGGCAGGGCATCCACCTTGACCCGGGCCTTCTGGCCGGGATAAAGCCAGTCCACCCAACTCTCGGGGATCCTGGCGACCACCCGCATGGGCCCGCCCAGATTGACGACCGAGAAGAGTTTCTGCCGTTCCCGCACGGTTTCGTTTTCCGCGATCGCAAGTTTGCCGACGTTTCGCACAATGTTCTGATCGTTCGCATAGATGACGACCCCATCGGCCGGGGCGTAGATCTTGCAAGCTTCGATCTGCTTTTCCAGCTTCTTCTCCTTCGACTCCTCCAGCTTGACCCTCGCTTTCGCGGCCAGGATCGCCGCCTCCTCGCGGCGGATGACGGCCTTGAGCCCGTCGATCATGCGAGGGCCAGTTAACGTCATGAGGACGTTCCGTCGAGATTCCGCCAGCTCGATCGTTTTCGTCTCGCAAGCGAGAATTTCCCCGGCGGCGTCGATCCGATCGCCCAGTTCCACCTGCGCCACAAGGTCCGCAGGAGACGCGTCTCGACCCTTCGCCTTCAGGAACTCGTCCACACGGTTCCGGGCCAGAAGGCTGCGACCTCGCCGCACGCCTGCGTTTTCTCGCCTCAGGGTCGCCAGATCAATCGTATTGCCCAACTCGGCAAGTTCATGCTTGAGGCTTCCCTCCTCGTACTCCTGAAGCGCAAGATGTGCGACCCGAGAAGCGACCTCGGCGGCTTCGAGCTTCTGCTCGGCCTGCTTCGTCGCGATCTGCTGATTGATCAGCCAGTCCCGGATCGTCGCCGAGTCCAGCTCGCACACGAGATCGCCCTGCTTGACCTGCGTCCCCTCGGGCTTGATGGAGAGGATGGTGGTCGTGCCTTCGACCTGGTTCACCACATCCTCACGTTTCACGGCCTCCAGCGAACCTCGCTCGGCGATCGAACGCGCGGGCCTCCCCACGCCGACCTTCATCGTGAGGACCTCGTCGGGTTTGACTGCGGGCGCGTCCTGGGCCGTGGCCATGCCTTTCGTCGGCAGGGCGGCCAGGCCGAGGCCCGAGACGACCGAGGCCGAAATCGTCGCCGTCGCGGCCAGCTTTGCGAATCGGATTATAAACATGGATCGGAGAACCTCCCGGGCCAGGATTGCGGACGATGGGGGAACAAGGCTCTTCGCCGAGACCGCACCGGCGGCGATCCGGCTCGTGGTGTCGATCAAGGTCCGGGGCATGTCGGCCACATCGAGCCGGCCCGCGAGGCCCGCGATCATGCCGGGTTCAAGGCCTCGGCGGCCGAGCCGCTCCTTGAGGCGTTCTCTCGCCCGCGACTGGCGGCTCTTCACGGTCCCGATCGGCCAGCCAAGATGCCTTGCGGCCTGTTCGTGGGTCCGGCCTTCAAGGTCGCAGAGGACCACCGCGGCGCGGTAGCGCTCGGGAAGGCGGTCGATCTCCTCGTGGATCACGCGGTGCAGGTCGGGATGGGGCGGGGCGGGGGCGTCAACCTCCGAGACCGCCGCGCGGGCCTCGTGCTTGCGCCTGGAGAGCGATTTTGCCCGCGAGGCCCTTGCCGTTCGGCAGGCGACCTGGTGCAGCCACGGCCCGAGCGAGTCCTGCACCCAGAGCGTCCGGGCCTTTTTGACGAGCACGAGGAACACGGCCTGGAAAGCATCGAGCGCGTCGTGAGTGTCCGACAACTCGGCCCGACAGACCCGCAGGACCATCGGGCCGTGACGCTCCACGATCGCCGCGAACGCCAGCTCGGCGGGCTCTCCCACGCTTGTCGAGAACCGTTCGAGGAGCTGCCCGTCGGTCAGGTCGCGGATCGTCCCCACGTTGAACAGCGTGAGCCAGTCCCGCGAAACTGCGATCCGTTTCGAGGTCGCCATGAATCCCGTCCTCCACGCCTCCGCATCCTCGTCCCTGAGTGTAATGCGACGAGGCCGAGACTCGGTTCCCGATTTTTTGAGGAATGGATCGGGAGATGAACCGTCAGGGCACGGAGGCGCGGAGGATTTTTTTGGGGTGGGCGGGTTTGACGAAGAGGTTGATCCGATGGTCGGATTCTTCGTCTCTGCGTCAATTTGCGCCCTCTGCGGATCGCGGTGCGCCTTCTGCGGATTTCGGCTCGGCGATCTCTTCGGCCCAGCGCCTCAGGACCCTGGCCCTCTCGCCGTCCTTCTCGTCCTCGGCCTGCTTGCGGAGTTCGGTCGCGGTGAGCACGCCCGGGACCTTCCGCGCCACGTCGCGGGCTTTCGCGATCTCGGCGTCGTTCAGCGAGGTTCCGGTGGTTCCCGAGGCCAGCAGGTTGGTGCGGGCCTGGCGGTGCGGGAGGCCCAGCGCGTGGCCCAGTTCGTGCGCCGTTACGCGGGGCAGGGGCTCGTCGATCCCTCCCTCGACCTCGCGAAGACGGGCCGTGGCCTGGACGAACGCGATCCGGTCGCCCAGGTACACGCCATTGACCGAGAATTTGTGGATGTAATAGACGTTCATGCCGTTCTCGGCGCGGCTAGCCCTGGGCATGAGCCCCCGGAACAGGCCCAGGGGCGTGCGGCCTTCGTCCTTCTTGAAACGCTCGGGCGTAAAGCGTTCGCTCGGCTCGGCGGGCTCGCGGACGATCGACTCCAGGCCGAAGTGGATGTTCGCCGCCTTCCAAACGCGGTTGACCTTGCCCACGATGCGTCTCATGTCGTCGTCGGTGAGTTTGCAGTCGATCTCGGGCAGGGTCTCGGACGTGAGCACGTGGACCGTCAGGGGGATCACGAGCGTCTCGCTCGGCGGGACATCGTCCCCGGCCCGGACGGCCTCGCCCTGGCCCAGCAGGAGGAATCCGGTCATGATGCCGAGCCACAGGGGGCGACGATTCAAGAGTCCTACCTCCGGGAAGAATGACGAGGGGCCCGCGTTCCTCGGAACCGGCGTTTCAGGTTACAATGAAAGGATGACGACCTCAATCGAGCGGGCGAAACCGGCCCGTACACGCGTGGCGATCGTGGGCGCGGGCTTCGGCGGGCTCGCGGCGGCGAAGAGCCTGAAGCGGGCCGACGTGGACGTGACGGTCATCGACCGCTCGAACCACCACCTGTTCCAGCCCTTGCTCTACCAGGTGGCCACCGCCGCGCTCAACCCGTCGGACATCGCCGCGCCGATCCGCCGCATCCTCCGGGGGCAGAAGAACGCCGAGGTCCTGCTTGCCGAGGTCACGGGCATCGACGTGCCGGGGCAAACGGTCCTGCTGGCCGACGGCTCCGTGCCCTTCGACTTCCTGATCCTCGCCACCGGCGCCACGCATTCCTACTTCGGCCGAGACGATTGGGAACAGTTCGCCCCGGGGCTGAAGAGCCTGCAAGATGCCCTGGAAATCCGCCGCCGGTTGCTCACCGCGTTCGAGGTCGCCGAGCGCGAGCCGGACCCGCGCATTCGTCGCGAATGGATGACCTTCGTGATCGTGGGGGCGGGCCCCACCGGCACCGAGCTGGCCGGCACCCTGGTGGAGGTCGCCCGGAAGACGCTGGCCAGCGACTTCCGCAACATCGACCCGGCCGAGGCCCGCGTGGTCCTGCTCGAAGGCTCGCCGCGCGTCCTGGGCGCCTACACCGAGGACCTCTCGGAGAAGGCCCGCGAGCAGCTCCAACGCCTGGGCGTGGAGGTCCTCACCGGCAAGGTCGTGACCGACATCGACGCGACGGGCGTGACGATCGGCGCCGAGAGGATCGACGCCCGGACCGTCCTCTGGGGCGCGGGCGTGGCGGCGTCTCCGCTCGCCCGATCGCTCGGCGTGCCGCTCGACCACGCGAGGCGTGTCCTGGTCGAGCCCGACCTCTCGATCCCCGGCCACCCGAACGTCTTCGTGATCGGCGACCTGGCGCATGTCGAGCACAAGGGGCAGCTCGTCCCCGGGGTGGCCCCGGCCGCCATGCAGATGGGGCCCTCGGCGGCCGATAATGTGACGAGGACGCTCGCCGGCAAGCCCCGGAAGCCCTTCGCCTATCGCGACAAGGGGATGCTCGCCACGATCGGCCGGGGGGCGGCGGTCGCCCACATCGGGCGGGTGAAGGCCTCGGGCTATGTGGCGTGGCTGCTCTGGCTGTTCGTCCATGTCTTCTTCCTGATCGGATTCCGCAACCGGGTGCTCGTGATGATCCAGTGGGCGTGGTCGTACCTGACCTACGATCGCGGAGCCCGCCTGATCACCGGCCGGGTCGACGGGCCTCTTGTCCGCGGGTTGACCTCGGACCTGCTCCCGCCCGCGGACCCCGCCACCCCCGAGACGATCGCGACCACAAGGATGTCTCCATGAACGATCGCGAACGTGCCGAGGCCCAGAGACAGATCGGGCAACGCCTCGAATCCCTCCGACGCGCAGGTCTCGACCGCATCCCCCGCCCGCCCGAGATCGCGATCGAGTCGCCCCCTCGGCGACGAGAGTCGGAGGTGCAGGTGCAGGTGCAGGAGCCCGCCACGATCGCGCCACGGCCCATCGTCGAGCGGCCCCGGCCCGTCACTCCGACGATCGCGACTCCGCCGCCCTCGGTGTCACCGCCTTCGGCGCCGGTCCGGGCCGCGTCTCTGTTCGGGGAGCCCGAGCTGAACGGCCCCGAGGTGCCCGAGGCCGAGCGGCCCGCCCTCCTCGCCGCGCTGGCCGATCAGGTCGCCTTGTGCACGAAATGCCCGTTGCTGGCCTCAACGCGCACGCAGACGGTGTTCGGAGAGGGGTCCTCCTCGGCGAGGCTCATGTTCATCGGCGAGGCGCCCGGGGCCGAGGAGGACCGCACCGGCCGCCCGTTCGTGGGCAAGGCGGGCATCCTGCTCACCGACATGATCACCAAGGGCATGGGCCTCGCCCGCGAAGACGTGTACATCGCCAACATGGTCAAGAGCCGACCGCCCGACAATCGCAACCCCGAGCCCGCCGAGATCTCCAACTGCCTGCCCTACCTGGAGCAGCAGATCGCCATCATCCGCCCGCAGTTCCTCTGCTTCCTCGGCAAGGTCGCGGCGGGCACCCTGCTCGAGACCGCCCTGCCCATGAACCGCCTGCGAGGCCGCTGGCACACCTACCGCGGCATCCCCGCCATGGCCACCTGGCACCCCGCCTATCTCCTGCGCAACCCCGCCGCGAAGAAGGAGACGTGGGAGGATCTTCAAATGCTCATGAAACGCATGGGAATCAAGCCCCCCGAGCGCAAGAAGCCCTGAACGGTCGAGTGTCGTCGCCGGGATGCCGAACTTCGGGCCCGATCACCACTCGATCATGGCCTTGATGACCTTGTTCTGCGGGTCGAGCCACGAGGCGAACTCGTCGGGAACGCGGTCGAATCGGGCCCGGTGGGTGATCCAGGGCGAGGTGTCGATCTTGCCGGCCTCGACCAGCCCGATGATCCGCGTGAAGTCGGCCGAGGTGGCGTTGCGCGAGGCCAGGAGCGTGGTCTCGCGGCGGTGGAAACTCGGGTCGTGAAACGTCACGTCGCCCGCGAACAGCCCCACGAACACGAGCTTGCCTCCGTGCGCCACGAGGTCGAACGAGCGGGCCATCGAGGCCGCGCTGCCG
The DNA here is from genome assembly GCA_031411935.1 of Planctomycetales bacterium. Taxonomy (GTDB): domain Bacteria; phylum Planctomycetota; class Planctomycetia; order Isosphaerales; family Isosphaeraceae; genus JAQGHR01. Next base: position 5,917 of record JANOBY010000769.1, read on the forward strand.
GAGGCGTCGAACACGATCGTGGGCATTTCCCCGTCGGTGAGGTCGAGCAGCCGGTCCACCTCACCGCCGTCGGCCAGCACGCTCGCGGATACGCCCTCGACCGAGGCGCCGAAGGCCAGGCGGTCGGGGTTCACGTCCATCACGATCACCCGGGCCCGCGACAGCGCCGCGAACTGGAGGACCGACAGCCCGATCGGCCCCGCGCCGATGACCAGGACGTTCTCGCCCGGTTCGGGGGCCGCACGATCCACGGCATGGGCGCCGATGCCCAGGGTCTCGATCAGCGCGAGCTGGTCGAGCGAGAGCCGGTCCGAGGGATGGAGCTTCTCCACCGGGACCACGATCGATTCGCGCATCCCGCCGTCGGTGTGCACGCCCAGGCACCGCAGGGAGGTGCAGCAGTTGGTCTTGCCGCGTCGGCAGGCCACGCACGCCCCGCAGGTGAGGTAGGGCTCCACGGCGCAGAGGTCGCCCTCCTGGATGTGCCGCGGGTTCGGGCCGATCTGCTCGACCACCACGCCCAGCTCATGGCCCAGGATGCGCGGGTAGGAGAAGAAGGGCTGGCGCCCCCGGAACGCGTGCAAGTCGGTCCCGCACACCCCCACGCGGCGGACCCTCACGCGGACCTCGCCCTCGCCGAGGGCGGGGGGTCTCTCGGTCTCCACCAGCGCGAGCCGGCCGGGCTCCTCCAGGCGAATCGTCTTCATGCCGAAGCCTCGGGTTCAGGCCTGAGAGATCCTGGGCGGCACCAGCCTGGCGATGTTCTCCTGAACATCCTTCATCTTCAAGGGCTTGTTCAGGATCCAGATGTTATCATCCTTGGGGATCAGCTTGGCGAGGCTCGCCTGGCGAGGGCCCAGGAGCACGAGGGCCCGGAACTCCTTGCCGAGGTCCTCGGCGTGGCCCTTCGCCTTCAGCAGGTGGTCGATGCAGTCGGGGTCGAACCCGTCGGCGTCGAAGACCAGGGCATGGCTGGGGGCGTCTCGGTAGAGGTCGGCGGCGAGCTCGGGGTCGCTCACGAGCTTGGCCTCGTAGCCCATCTTCTCGAACACCTTGCGGAAGGCCTCCTGGATGGCGTCCTGGACCTCCACGCAGATCAGGGTCTTCGGGCCCTCGGGCTCGGCATCGGCCTCGGTCTCGGACTCGGGCATGTCGGGCACGTAGCCGAACGCGGCCTCGAACAGGTCGTTGATCGAGCCCGTGGCATGGCGAGGCTTCTCGGCCTTCTTGGGCAGGACCGTGCCCGGCGTGGACGTTCCTGCGGTCTGGCGGACGGACTCGCCGGTGTACGATTCCTGGAAGGCCTCCAGGTCCTTGACCACCTCGTCCATGTTCTGGTAGCGGGAGCGGAGATCCATCTTCATCATCCGCTCGATGATCCGGCCCAGCTCGGGCGGGGGGGCGAGGCGGTGCTCGGTGATCGGCTTGATCGCCGAGAACGACCTCTTGAGCATCTTGGCGAGCTGGTCGCTGGTCTCGGTCTCGGCCATCGGCGGGGTGCCGGTGAGCATCTGATAATACACGCACCCGAGGAAGTAGATGTCGGACCGGGGGTCGCCCTTCTGGCTTCCGCAGCCCCGCTCGAGCGCCGAGTAGTCGACCGTGCGCACGCCCGTGCTCGCCGCGGCCGAGAAGTCGCCGGTGTCGATCTCGGCCAGTCCGAAGTCCACGAGCTTGGCCTCGCCCCTGGACCCGATGAGCACGTTGGTGGCCTTGAGGTCGCGATGGGTCACGCCCATCTCCAGCGAGTACTGGAGGCCGCGGGCCAGCCCCATGATCAGGGGCAGGGCGTCTTTCGTCGAGAGCGTCTTGCGGATCTTCAGGAAGTCGCGGAGGTTCGAGCCCTCAACGAATTCCATGATCATGTAATAATTCTTGTCTTGCTCGCCGTGGTCGAAGATCTGGGCGATGTTGGGGTGGACGAGCTTCATGCCGGCCTCGGCTTCCTTGTTGAAGCGTTCGACGGCCACGGTCTCGGTGCAGAAGCGACGGCGGAGGACCTTGATGGCGACGGACTGGCCGTCGGGCCTCACGCCGCGATACACGCGGGCGAAGGTGCCCTCGGCCAGGTGGAACAGGGCCTTGGTGTCGCCGTAGAAGAAGCCGGAAGAGTCGGCCTTCAAGAGCTTGTCGCGCTGCCAGCTGGTGAGGAATCCCTTGCGCATGAGCGTGCGCGCGAGGGCCTCGCCAGTTCCGTCCTCGGCCTCGTCGCGCGCCTCCTTGAGCTGGCTGCGGGAGATCAGGCCGATGAGCACGGCGTTCTCGGCGAGGGATTCGGCGTCGATTTCCACCATGATCGCACGGTCCTGACGAGCCGGGGGAGAGAAGGGGGCTTTGCGGAGACGGGAGACCGTCCCGCCCGTCATGGAGAAATGCAGGCCCGCGAGCCTCGACGGTCCGTATTGTACCAGCGCCCGGCGCGATCGCAATCCGGCAGGATGGCACCCGGAGATGCGGAGGGCCCAACGAGAACGGGCCGGCCCCAGGAAGGGTCGGCCCGCGTGATTTTCGTGAGAAAAAAGAGGACTCGCTGGGCGAATCCTCGCCGGGATCAATAGCGGCTGCCGCCGCCACCGCCGCCGTAGCCGCCGCCCGACCCGCCCCGGCCGCCGCCACCGCCGCCGTAGCCGCCGCCCGACCCGCCGCGGCTTCCGC
>JANOBY010000770.1:0-6269 GCA_031411935.1 Planctomycetales bacterium
CGAGCTCAACGAGATGGAGGTCGCCACCAAGAAGGCCGCGGCCAAGGCCAAGGGCAAGTGAGTCAAGGGAGGGCCCGGCCCGGTAGCCCGGCCGGGACTACGCCTCTACTTCGCGGGGGCGGCCTTGTGCGTCTTCCTCGAGGAGGCGCGGGCCGCGCGGGCCTCGGCGGCGGCCTTGATCTGGGGCTCCTGGTCGAGCATTTGCTGATACTCGGGGTCCACCGACTGCCCCTTGTCCTTCTTGGCCTTCGCCCACTTTTCGAAGGCCTGCCTTTGCTTTTGCATGGCCGCGGCCTGCTGCTGCATGAGCTTCTGCCGCGCCGCCGCGGCCTTCTGCTCCATGATGGCCTCATAAATCATCGGGTTGCCCCCGGCCTGCCGCCACTCGGGCGTGCTGGTCGGGTTCACCACGGGGCCATAAGGGGTCATGGCCGGGCCGGATCGCCCCCGGCCTCGACCTCGCCCCTGGGCCGGATTCGCCGCGACGAGCAGGCCCATCAACAACACGAAACCCCAGAAACGCTTCATGGCCGACCTCTTCCGCAAAGGCGATCAGGCGTGATGTGCCGGGCTCGATCGAGGGGGAAATGTCGTGACGTATCGTTAACAGTCTATATAACCCCGGTCCCCGCGCGAAGTCTCGCCCTGCCAGATCGTTTCCTGCCGCCGAGAGGTCTTCCACTTTTTTCTTTATCCCCGGGCGTCGGGAGCGGAGACTCTTCTGGTAGACGACGAGAATGTTCCCGAAGAGCGACGGTATGCCCGGTAGTCGGCCCGCATTTCCCCCCCCACGTCTCGAAGAAATCTTCACGTCCGGCACCTGCGCGGGGCTGGGCGACGAGGGCCTTTTGGCGCGAGTCGCCGGGGGCGGGCCGGGGGCTGATGCCGCGTTCGAGGCGATCGTCCGCAAGCATGGCAACACCGTCCTGGGGCGATGCATGGCCGTCCTGGGCGACCGCCACGCCGCTGAGGAAGCCTTCCAGGCCACGTTCCTGCTGCTCTTCGTGCGCATCAAGACCGGCAACACGAGAATCCGCCGAAGTGACGATCTCGCCCCCTGGCTCCGGGGCGCCGCCCGCAACCTCTCCTTGCGATTGAGGCGGACGCTCTCACGAGACAAGGCCCGGCTCGACCGCTTCGCCGAAGCCTCGAAGGCGAGCCCGACCGGGCCGACGTCCGACCGCGACGCCCTCGATCGGCAGGACGCCGAGGGAAGGCGAGCCCTCATCGCCGAGGAAGTCGCTCGCCTGCCCGAGAAGCTCCGCGAGCCGATCCAGCTCTGGCTCCTGACCGAAGCCTCGCAGGACGTCATGGCCCGCAGCCTGGGCCTGAAGCTCTGCACGCTGAAGAAGCGGATCGAGAAGGCCCGCCTGGTACTCAAGGTCCGCCTGGAAAAACGGGGCCTGAAGCCGGATAGCGGAGCCTACACGATCCTCCTGACGGCGGGGCGGACGACGCTGTCCGTCCCGTCGCCCCTCCTGGCCACGGCGATCAGGATCGGCCGCGGCGGCACGCCCTCGGCGACCACCGCCGCGCTCGTGGTTCCGTCGATGCTGGCGAAGGCCGCGCCTTTGGCGCTCGGCATGTTTGGCGTCGCGCTGACACTGGCGGTGCTCGCCGCCTACCGCGAATTCGCCCCGCCCGCGGTCGATCGCAGTCCCCCGCCCGTCGCCCTGGTCACACGTCCCCCTGTGGCCGTCGAGCCGAGGCCTCGGGGGAAGGTGGCCACGCATTTCGCCGACGTCGACGGCGACGGCACCGCCGACGCCATCCTCATCAACAAGGACAACATCAAGGTGCGACGGGGCCTCGCCAGCGGCACTGGATTTGGTGCCGAGGAGAACTGGGCGAAGCCGGGCGGGTACGACGAGCCGAACTTCTCCTGGTTCTTCGCCGACGTGAATGGCGACGGCAAGGCGGATCTCGTGATCGTGGATCCGCCCGTCGGTTCGATCGTGCTGAGGTCCACGGGTTCTCGCTTTGACGACGCCGACGAGACGAGAGGTTATCCCGTGCTCCGCGGCGAGGTGGGAACGCACTTCGCCGACATCGACGGCGACGGCACCGCCGACGCCATCCTGGTGAACACTCGCAACATCAAGGTACATCGCGGACGAAAAGGCAGCGGTCTGGGCCGGGAGGAGACATGGGCCGAGGTCCGGGTCGTGGGGCTCAGCGACATCATCGGTGCCCTCTCGTCAGCCTCATACCGACGTGCGAACCTATGGGCCGCTCCCCTCCGACCCCCAATCCTGCTGAGAGAGAACGGCATGTCCCACAAGCTCCTCTCGCCCCTGCTGATGGCCCTGGCCTCGATGGCGGCGACCCCCGACGCCACACAGAACGCCTACCTCGCGAACGTCTATGTCCGGATCGAATTGGAACAGCTCCAGGAGGGCAAAGGTCACTTCAAGTTCTTCGACGACAACAAGCCCCTCCAGCATTTCGGCCTGGACCAGGTCGCGGTCGAGGGCGGTCGGGACAACTTCAAGATCATGTCGGCGAGCAGTCATCAAATCAACTACGAAGGCACATGTGATCGCCTCTCGGTCGCCATGTACCTCTCGCAGGATATCAACGGCATCGAAGTACGAACGAAGGTCCCCACCAAGGTCAAGATCTTTATCGGCGAGAAGTTGAGGGCGGAACAAGAGGTGGATGGGATCGAGCGGGTTCCTCTCAAGTGAATTCGTGGGTTGGGTCAAACGCCGACAGGCGGCGCACCCCATTCTACGGAAGAGCAACGTAATAAATCATAACACATTTTGATTGGTCGTGATCGTGTAGGCGTATCCCATGGTCACGGCTCGTCTCCCGACGGGGCTCTCGCCCGCTCGCCTGGTTGAAGTCGGGCGAGAGCCTTGTTCGGCAACCCACGACGCTTCCCAAGGACCCGCGCGACTCAAGACGAAACCCCAACGAGCAATCCCCGAAACCCCAAGGGCCACCCTCAAGGCCGATAGCCAAGCGAGGTCCCCCAAGGCCCGCGAACGATTCCACCGCCGAGAAGTCTCCGATGAAGCGCCAGGTGGCGAAGGCCATCAAGGGCCGTCGCGCGCCATCGGTCGGGAGCTGTCCCAGGACGAAAACGTCAACCGTCCGCAGCAACCCGGATTTGTGGATGGAATGTGAAGGCATCGTAACCAGAAAGTTGCAAACTCCATGCTCAGCAATCGCCCGACTATCTTCGTACCCGCGATCTTTGGCTTCGCGCTCGCAATCGCCGGGCAAGCCAAGGCCGACTTCCTCGTGCGAGATGTCCACTCGACGGGGACGATTAACAACCTCGCGGCGGCCGATGCCCTGCTCGCGGGCTCCGGTGTCGCCAGTCAGACGACCGCCAATCGCGTGTTCATCGACATGTTCGACGGCGACCAAAACACCGGCGAGGGCACGGGCCACTTCACCAACAACCAGTCGTTCCCGAACAACGTCGTTGGGGCCGATGACAACGACTTCGCGATCCGGGCCACGGCCACGCTGATCATCACAACGGCGGGCACCTACACGTTCGGCGTGAACAGCGACGACGGATCTCGCCTGCGGATCGACACCGGGGCCGGGTTCGTCACCGTGATCAACGACAACTTCACCCACGCTCCGTCCGATACCTTCGGCACCGTCAGTTTCGCCGTCGCGGGCCAGTACGCGTTGGACTTTGTGTACTTCGAGCGGGCCAACCAGGCCACGGTCGAGTTGTTCGCCGCCTCGGGGACGTACACGAGCTTTGATGCATCCGCGTTCCGCTTGGTAGGCGACACGACCAACGGCGGAATCGCGACGGCCAGCGCCGTCCCCGAGCCCGCCAGCCTCGCCATGCTGGGCCTCGGAGGCGTGGGCCTGGCCTTCGTCCGACGCAGGAAGCGGCCTGCTTGACCTATTGCCATCTTGTCGCCGGAACACGGGTGGCTTGCCCACCTGTGTTCCGGGCGGGGTTGAACGCACTGGTGGGCAGGCCACCATTGCCACTCCGTATAGGCGGTCGGGAGCTGTCCCAGGATGAAAATGTCAACCGTCCGCAGCAACCCGAGCCCACGCAGCATTTCCAAGGATTTCACCAAAAGGATTCCACCCGTGAAGACATCTGGAGTTGCATTACGTCAATTTGCTGCGGCATTTGTGGCTGGCATTGTGTGGGCCATGCCCGCGAACGCTGACCTCATTGTCAATGGTGGGTTTGAACAACCCTCCACCGGAGGCTTCTCCACTATCTCGGCAGGGAGTTCAGACCTTACCGGCTGGACAGTCGTGTCGGGCTCGGTGGACGTGGTTAACTCCTTCTACTACCCCGCGTTCGAGGGCAATCAGAGCCTCGACCTCGACGGAAGCGCGGCGGGGACGATCGAGCAGTCGTTCGTTACAACGATCGGGAATTTCTACACATTAGCGTTTGTGTACGCGAATAACCCGGGGGGGGCACGAACCCCGCGTTGGCCAACGTCAGCCTCTCGGGGTTGGGCACGGCGGACCTGCTGGACCAGGACATCACTCACGGTGGCTCGACAGTTGCGAACATGAATTACCTCTCGTTCACCTTCGGCTTCACCGCGAACTCGGCGACGACGACCCTAGCGTTTTCCTCCCGCGATCCCTCGGGAAGCGTCGGGGGCATCGCCCTCGATGCGGTTTCCGTGACGGCCAGCGCCGTCCCCGAGCCCGCCAGCCTCGCCATGCTGGGCCTCGGGGGCGCGGGCCTGGCCTTCGTCCGACGCAGGAAGCGGCTTGCTTGACCTGTGCCCTTTCATCGCGTTGAGCGAGCTGATTCCCGTGGGATGGGGCCATCGCCGGGGCGTGATGCCTTTCGACGATGGTCCTGTCCTGCGAGGCCCGACGGCCGTCGCGTGTCGTGCCCCGTCCTGGGAATTTGTCGGCTCGGCCAATTGGTCCTGAATCTGGCATTCCTGGTCCACGAAGGCGGTGATCGCCAAACCTGGCACATTGAGGATGCGGAGGTCGTTGAGGCGACCCACAAACACCTGGACGACCGGCGCGCCGGGCACGGCCCGAACGTCGCCCCCCCCAGAGCACACTGGCACGGGCCTGAACCAGGACCGGACCGGGCCGAGTGCCCTTCAGAGGTGCGCCAGGAAATCGTTCAGCGCCGGGCGGCTTGCGAGGATCGACGCCCCGTGCCCGCCCTGATACTCGTAGGTCTTCCCGTGGGCGAAGTTCCGCGCCTGCCCCGCCTCGCTCACGTTCGCCTTCACGTTGCGGTCGTACACGCCGAACGCCGAGGCCACGTAGGCCCGGGATTCGCTCGGGCCGCTCAGCAGGTCGAGCGTCCTCTTCCGGAACGCGACGTTGCCGCGCACGTACGAGGAGAACCGGTCGTGGCGATGGGCCCGGAACCAGTCGTGCATGTCGGGAGGCCCGTAATAGTTCAGCACCGACTTCACGTTCAACGACGCAATCCCCGAGAGCCGGGCCGCGAGCGATCCCCCCGCGCTGAAGCCCACCAGGCCGATCGGCCTTCCCTCCCCCATCGACCGGATCTGCCGGGCTAGCCCGAAATAGGCCCTGGGCGTGTCGATCGTCGGATAGGCCAGCTCGACGGCCCGATGCCCCGCCGCCTGGATCACCCGCGCGGCCTCCCCGGTCAGCGAATCCGGCTTCGCCGCCGAGAACGCATTGCCATTGAGCACGAAGACCAGCGCGGTCAACGCCCGCCCCTCGCACCGCTCCACCGAGGGAACCACCCGCACTCTTGGCCTCATCGCCAGCGGACCCATCGCGCGATCTCCCGGAAGCTGATCCTGGTCCCCGTCGCATGTCAATCCCGATGACGGATCACGCTCCCCATAATACCCATTTTAACACACAATCTTGACCAGGATCTCCTTATCCGAGGCGGGTTCGATGCCGGATGGAACCGCCCTTGTGAAGCGGCGCACGGCGCGGGGGCCGACATGGGTTCGCTGGGATGTGCCTCTGGCCGTGGGGATCTCGCCGAGTCAGGCGTTCCGGAACAGGAGCAAACGGGCCGGGTTCCGGGCGGCGAACGTCTTCCGGGAACTCAACGGCCTGATCTTCCACGGGGAATCCCTAGCCCTCGCTCGCTGGTTGCTCGACGTCGCCGAAGCCGGCCGGGAGGCCCGCGATCGGGTCATCGAACGGCTCGGAACCCGGATGCGCGGCCATCTCGCGCCCCCCGAACGAGCGAGCCATCGAGGGCTGGGGGGCTCACCGGTACACGGCGATAAATTTATCTCGATGCATCGTGATGGCCAGGTTATGATCGGCGGGCGTCGGTGATGATCACGGCGTTTCCG
>JANOBY010000771.1:0-3538 GCA_031411935.1 Planctomycetales bacterium
CGAGACCTCGTCGCTGTCGGGCGTGCAGCCGGCCGACCTCTTGACCGGGGCCCTGGAGTTCCTCCGCGACGTGATGGTCACGAAGGTGGGGCCGGCCGTCCCCCTGCTCACGGCGAGCCCGTCGCAGAAGCCCCGGTTGCAGGGGCTCGCCGACCGCTGGCCGATGGACACCATCCTCGCGGCGTTGCAGATCCTGGCCGAGGCCCGCGGCAAGCTGCGGGGCAGCCCCCACGGGCGGATCCTCGTCGAGCTGGCCCTGGCCCGAGTGGCGCGTCTGGAGGACTTCGCCGAGCTGGGCGAGCTGATCGCGAGGCTCAACGGCGACGGCTCGCCTGTAAAAAAAAAGTTAAGCCCTGAGCGGGCCGAGGCCCGGATCGCGGCCCCCGTCCGCTCGCCGACCTCGCCCGCCACGCCGCCGACGCTTGCACCCGCCTTGCCCCCGGCGGTCCCGGCGCCGCTGCCTTCCCCTGCCCCGGCTCCCGTTGAGCCCCTGGACCTGGAGGGCGTGGTCCGCGTGTGGCGCGACAAGCTGCCGATGAAGGTGGGCATCGCCTTCTTTTCGACCACCCTGAGCCCGCTCAAGCCGTCGGCGGTCGAGCCCCCGGACGTGCTGGTTGTTCCGGTCCCCGCGCGCTACAATGGTCTGATCGAGCAGTGCGAGGCGGGGCGTCCGAAGGTCCAGGCCGCGCTCTCGGACCTCCTCGGCCGGGCCGTGACCGTCCGGTTCGAGGCCAGCACGCGGCCGGCCGACGACACGCCCACCTCGGCCCGAACCTCGGGGGGCAACGTGGGCGAGCGGCTCGCGGCCGACCCGTGGGTCCGCGACGTGATCGAGGTCTTCGAGACCCCCCCGTATCCGTACCGGATCGAGAACGAAAACGACGAGGACGCCTCGTCCTGACCTTGCAGTCCGATCGCCCACCTGGGTTTGTCCCTCCCGCCCCTGTCTCGAACGATCAAGAGGATGCCGCCATGTTCGGTAACCTTGGGAACCTCGCCGACCTCATGCGCAACGCGGGCAAGATCCGCGAGTCGGTCGAGAAGGCCACCGAGTCGCTCGGCCAGCTCCACGTCGAAGGGTCCGCCGGCGGGGGCGTGGTCACGGCCGTGGCCAACGGCCGCATGGAGCTCGTGAGCGTCAAGATCGACCCGAAGCTCCTGGCCGACGGCGACGCCGAGCTGCTGGAAGACCTCGTCACGGCCGCCGTGAACCAGGCCCTCTTGAAGGCCCGCGAGGCCGCCGCCCAGTCCCTCCAGTCCCTCGCGGGCGGCCTGCCCATCCCCGGCCTGACCGGGATGCCGGGGGGCTAAAGTTGGGTCATGGAGCAGACATCCCTGACCGCCTGGAACGTGCCTCCTCGTTCCCACGCTCCGCGAGGGAATGCCCTCTTCGAGCCTCTGCCTCGGCCCCTCCGGGCCACCCACACAGGGGACGCGGAGCGTCCAGCGCGGCATTCCCACGTGGAGCGTGGGAACGAGAGGGCAGGAATCTCGCTCCTTCGGGATTCGCAACTCCGACCCGTCTTTTTCTCCCATCACGATCCCGACCTGTCCAGAACGTGTTCTTAACCCCCGTGTCTCCGCGTGTTGGCGGTTAGCTTCTCTTCTCTCCATAGCGGACACCGTTCATGTCGTTCGAAAACCCCTCGATGAACAGTGCGGTGGATCGGCTGGTGGCGGCGTTGGGCCGTCTGCCCGGCATCGGCGCGAAGTCGGCCGAACGCCTCGCGCACCACCTGGTCAAGTGCCCGCCCGAGGAGGCCCTGGCGCTGGCCGACGCCATCCGCGACGCCAAGGACCAGATCCGCCACTGCCAGGCGTGCTTCCACCTGACCGAGGCCGAGAACCCGCTCTGCGCCATCTGCCGAGACCCTCGCCGCGACGCCTCGACCGTCTGCGTGGTCGAGCAGCCGCGCGACCTGCTGGCGCTCGAAAAGGCGAACACGTACGAAGGCGTCTATCACGTGTTGCTCGGCCGACTCGCCCCCCTGCAAGGCGTGGGGCCCGAGAACCTCACGCTCGACGCCCTCCTGGAGCGAGTGCAGAAGGGCGGAATCACCGAGGTCATCCTCGCCACGAACCCGAACCTCGAAGGCGACGGGACCGCGCTCCTGGTCTCGCAGATCCTCGAGCCCACCGGAGTGAACGTGACCCGCCTGGCAAGAGGGCTCGCCTCGGGAGGCGCGCTGGAGTTCGCCAACAAGGAGATGCTCGCCGACGCCCTCTCGGGTCGCCAGCGGTTCTGAGCGGAGCGACGTCCAGGGCAGTTTTTGATCACGATTCCTTGTAAGCTCGTGGTGGGCTGGCCCGCCACCAGACCCATCGGCGGTCGCGACGCCCCGAAGACCAACCCTCGGAGAAAGACCTCATGGCGATCTTCGACGAGCGACGGGCCGGCGGAGTCCCGCGCAACCGCCCGGCGGTGTCCTTGTTCGTCAGCGGAGGAATTCTGCTGATGGCCATGGCGGCGGGGTCCGAGCCGAAGACGACCGCCAATGTGATCGCGGGGCAGGACGGCGACAAGCCCCCATTGCCGAGACCCCAGCCGACGCCGCCCAGGACGGAGACCCATCCGATCTCCATGACCGGCCGGGCCGTGAGCTTCGACGGCGAGCCGATCCCCGGCGCCCGCATCTACATGGCCTCGCGTCGCGCCGACTACAAGCGGCTCGCCGAGACGACCACCGACGCCAAGGGCCGCTACGAATTCCGCGACGTGCCGCTGCCGATCGAGAAGGCAGACACGGCGACCGGGCGCGACTCCGGCTCGTTCCAGGTGTTCGGGACGGCCGAGGGGTTCGGCTTCGCATGGCGCCCTCAGAAGTGGTTCTTTCCCCGGCCCAAGCCGGCGAACATCGCCTACGAGCCCGATCGGAGGGACCCGCCCAGCCGATACGAGGTGGGCGAGAAGATCGCGCTGGATCTGGCCTTCCCCCCGGCCCGGAGCCTCTCGGGGACGATCGTGGACGACCGCGGGAAGCCCCTGCCCGACGTCCGCCTGGAGATTCGCGACTGCGAGTCCCTGGCCGTGGTCGACAACGTCGTACCCGGATGGACCCTCGACACGCTCAACGAGCCGGATTCCGTCCCCCACTCGATCAAGGTCCGCACGACCGACGCCCTGGGCCGGTTCGAATTCACGGGCCTGCCCGCGGACTGCGTGTTCCGGATCCACGTCCGGGCGAGGGGTTTCCCCGACCGATGGGTTTACGCCGCCAAAACCGAAAGGTTCCTGCCCGCCCGCGACGGCGAGGAGGTTTTCCTGGGCGACCTGGACCTGACGCTGGCCACGCCGGTCGAGGTCCCCATCCGGTTGATCGCGGCCGACACCGGCAAGCCCGCTCCAAAGGTCTTCGTCCAGGCGGCTGAAGGCCTCGTGAAAACGGCCGAGACGACCGACGACCAGGGGCGTGTGACCTTGAAGCTCCCGCCCGGCACGTACCGGATGCAGCACCTGCCCGCCCATGGGACGCCCTATCTCGTGACCGAGGACGAGTTGATCGTCGGGGCCAGCCCCCCCGCCGAGCCGATCGCGGCC
>JANOBY010000772.1:0-2585 GCA_031411935.1 Planctomycetales bacterium
CCTCGGTCTCGCCGCTGGAGGAGAGGGCGAGCACCCCGTCCCCTGCCCTCACGCGTCCGAGGTCGCCGTGCACGGCGTCGGCCGGGTGCAGGGGGAAGGCCGACGTGCCGGTCGAGGCGAGCGTGGCGGCGAGCTTCTGGCCCACGAGCCCCGCCTTGCCCATCCCAGTCACGATCACCGAGCCCTTGCAGCGATAGACCATCGCGGCGGCACGCTCGATCGTGCTGTCCAGCCGGTCGCTCACGCGGTGGATCGCCTGGGCCTCGATTCGCAGGACGCTTCGGGCGAAGGCCAGACCCTCGGCCTCGGCCTGCGGGTCCGAGGCCGTCTCGGTTACCATGGCCATCGAGTGCCTCCTTGCACGGCGACGGGCGGCAAGATCCACGCGGACGACCCGCCTCCCGGTCGGAGACGATTCGCCGCCCGGGGTCTTGGGGTCCGAACCATAGCCCATCGTCATCCTCGCGTCAACGCGGGCTCACGCCCTTCCGGGCTCGCCCCGAGGCTCCCCTCCACCTCGTTATTTTCGGCTGGAGAAACCCGGAGGCTTGCGTAGAAAACTCCGGACGGCGAAAGAAAGTCAGCCTGCGTTGACCTTGCGAATCGGGTCTTCCTGGTAAAGGGGGCGGAGTTTTGCGCGTAATCGTCGGGGCAGGCGTTTCGCGCAAGATCGGGATCGCGCACAGAATCGTTGCAGAAGGATCGCAACCGGGTCGATAAGAACAGTGCCGGCACGGTGGCTGGCCTGGCCAGGGATGGTCAGAACGGGTGGCGTGACACTTTGGCTCATCCGCCGCGGATCCAGGGACGGATTTCGCTCTCACGCACCCGGAGGCCACGGACAAGGCCTGCTCGAAAACCCCCCTGACGTTGCGATTCCGAGATTGGGGGTCTCGGCACGAATCTTCCAAGCCGCAAGGCCCAAAGGAAACGCGGCCCGCAAGGGCGTTGCCAACGTCGCGACCGGCCGTCACTCTCGCGTCAAGTCAGCCCCGTTCGGCGGGGCCAACGACACGAAAGGGGCGGCCGGTCGGTCATTTTACGGGCGGTCGCCCTCGCAATTTTGGCGATGTGGCCACACGTGGGCTCGCCTTCACCCCTTCGCGATCGGTTGAGTGGAGGCCAGGATTTCCGATTCGACCCGTCCAGGCACTCGCCGTGGGGTCTCGGATGGCGGCCTGCCGCCTTTGAGACCTGGGGCCACTCACGACTTACCCCACGACGTCCCGTTTCGGATCCCCGATCGCAAAAAAAGGCTCGCCGATCGCACCGGTCAAAACCAGCGCCATGGGCGAGCCCTGTGATTCACCGTCTCGGGACCGAACGATCAATAGACCTCGCCGGCCCGCACGACGTGGCCGCCGGCGCCTCCGGCCGACTTGGCCCAGGGGGCGTAGCGGGTCAGCCAGCCTTCGGCGGCGCGGATCGTGGTCAGGTCCTCGGCGGTCATGCCGTACTTGGCGAACCAGGGCATGCCGTGCTCCTGGACGACCTTGTTCACGTCGGCCACGCGCTTCAGGCCCTCGGTCGCGGCGAACTCCGTGCGGGCCTCGGCGCCGTCCTGGAGGAAGTATTCCTTCCAGAAGGCCCGTCCGCCCAGCACGCCCGAGCATCCGCATTCCATGGCCATCTCGACCTGCTGGAGGTACTGCGGGTAGTCCACGCCGGCCGACAGCAGGACCCAGGGCTTCACGCTGCTCTCGGAGAGGGCGTGCAGGTTGTCCTTGAGCTGCTCGTTCGACTCGTGCCCCAGCGTGCCGGGGAATTCGGCCTTGTACACGTCGCAGAAGGCCGAGAGCTGGCGGGCCGACTCGATCGTGGTCTCGGCCTTGCGGTCGAGGAACGACTTGTCGGTCTTCTTCTCGTTGCCGATCGGGAACGCGACCGGCTCGAGCAGGAAGAGGATGTCGTTCTTCTTGCAGTCGTTGGCCACTTCCTGGATGAACGCCAGGTTGTGCTCGGCCGAGACCAGTTCGGTCGGCTCGAACGGGGCGAGCAGCTTCACGGCGTCCGCGCCCACGAGCTTGATCTTCTCGACCGACCAGCTGGGCTCGAACTCGCCCATGGGGCCGCCCTGCTTGTTCTTCGGGCTTCCCGACTTCTCCACGCGGATGAGCAGGCCTTTGTGCGCGGGGATCGCGCCGGTGGCCACGGCGGGCCAGCAACCATAATAGGCGTCGATCAGGACGCCCGACGAGGCCGAGGACATCTGGCGGGCCATGTCGAGCTTGGCCTCGACGATCTCCTCGTACGAGGGCTCGCGGTCCTGCCCCTTCTGCTTGAGGGCCTTCTGGGCCATCTCGATCATCGAGCTATTCTGATCCAGCGCCAGCATGGTCAGCGTCCCGTTGGGGTTGCTGATGCGCTGAAGACCTCGGAGCTTGCCGGGGGTCAATCCCTTCCCCAGAAGAGCGGTGGCACCCAGGGTCGGGGCGGAATCGGTGGACATCGGGACAAGTCTCCGTGCGGCGAGCAGGCCAGGAAGCCGCCCCCTGGAACCGTACCTCCATCTCAGCCGGCATCCGGGCCGCGCGACGGGATCGGTCGGGGGCAATGGGGTAAAGGGAAGATTCTAAGTGAGTGCC